>JBHHXR010000091.1:0-12617 GCA_046757205.1 Paracoccaceae bacterium | reverse complement strand
CCATCCAGACCTCATGCGCGATCGGGGTCTTCAGGAAATCCATCAGCGCATGCGCCTCCGGTGTATCCTTGGTGATGGCGAACAGCGTACCGGCGCCAAGCACCGGCGACCCCAGGTCCTTGCCCGCATAGGCCGGGAAGTAGAAGAAATCGGCGTCGACGCCCACCTCCACGTCATCGGGGAAGAACGCCGGGATGAACGATGCCTGGCGGTGCATGTAGCAGCGCGGCGGCGAGGTGAAGAGGCCCTTCGGGCTGTCGCGGAAGTCGGTTGACGCCACCGCGCCCGCGCCGCCGTCAACGAAGTTGTCGTTACGCGCGAACCAGCCGAATTCCTCGATTGCGTCGATCACTCTTGGATCGTCGAACGGTATCTCGTTCGTCACCCACTCGTCGTAGACCTCCGGCGGCTGGGTGCGCAGCATCATGTCCTCGACCCAGTCGGTCGCCGGCCAGCCGGTCGCCCCGCCCGAGCCCAGCCCGATGCACCAAGGGGTGCCGCCATCGGCGACGATCTGCTCGGTCAGCGCCTTCAGATCCTCCATGGTCTCGGGAATATCGTAGCCGGCGTCATCGAAATTGTCCGGGCTGTACCAGACCAGCGATTTCACGTCGATCTTGTAGAAGAAACCGTAAAGATCCTCCTTGCCGTCCTTGCCCTCATAGGTTCCGAGATCGACCCAGGACTGCCCCGCCGCGTAATTGTCGCGCACCCAGTCGGCAGTATCCGCGCCCAGCGGCACCAGCAATCCCTTGCCAGCCAGATCGGAAGCCAGGCCCGGCTGCGGGAACACCGCCACGTCGGGCGGCGAACCGGCCTGCGTGTCGATCACGATCTGCTGCTCGAAACTGTCGGACCCCGCGTACTGCACGTCGATGCCGGTCGCCGCCTCGAAATAGGCCAGGGTGTTTTCCACCAGTTCCTTGTCCGGCCCCAGCCACGGCCCGAACAGCGTCACCGACTTGCCGCTCAGGTCGTTCGCCTTCAACGCCTCGTAACTGTCCCAGTGAAACCGGCTGTCCTCGCCGGGTTTGAACAGAAGATCGGCACCGCTGGCGGCACCTGCGCTGAGCGCGAGCAGGCCGGCACCAAAGAGTATTCCGCTTCACATTGAATTGTCCTCCCGAAATCGCGCCGTGCATCGTCAGGGGGAAGCCGGCGCCTGGTTTTGATCCATTCTTGCCAGCGGGAATCACTCGCCAGCGTTTCCAAAGCGTTTTGGATATCGAGACATTGCGAGCCATCAGTGTTGCTGTCAAGAATTTATCAAATTTCTCCCTGCTATGGAGTTGCGCGAAATAATGATACGTGCTCATATTCAAACCGCTTTGAAGGCAATTGCGGAACGTTACATGAGCCTGAAGGCCCTGTCGCAACAGTTGAAGCTTTCTCCGACCACGGTCAGCCGGGCGCTGAACGGCTACCCCGAGGTGTCCGAGGCGACGCGCGAGCGGGTGCTGCGGGCCGCCAGGCGCATGCACTACGCGCCAAACCGCATCGCCGCGCAACTGGCCACCGGGCGGGCCATGGCCATCGGCCACGTCATGCCGGTCTCGCACAATGACATGAGCAACCCGATCTTCGCCGATTTCATCGCCGGCGCCGGCGAGGTCTACAGCCGCCGGGGCTACGACATGCTGATCTCGGTCACCCCCGCCGACGAGGAAAAGGCGACCTACCGCCGGCTGGCCCGCAGACGTTCGGTCGATGGCGTCATCGTGCACGGACCGCGCGCCGGCGACCCGCGTTTCGCGCTGCTGGAAGAACTGCGCCTGCCCTACCTGATCCACGGCCGCTCCGACGCGGCGCCCGACAGCGCCGCTTGGCTCGACGTCGACAACCGCCGCGCCTTCGCACGCGCCACCCGCTTCCTGACCGATCTCGGACACCGCCGCATCGCGCTTCTGAACGGCCTGCCGGACATGAACTTCGCGCAGCGCCGCGCCGCCGGCTATTTCGACGCCCTGCGCGAGACCGGCATAGCCCCCGACCCCGGCATCGTGTTCCACGAGGAAATGACGGAACCCTACGGATTCGATCGTGCCACGCTTCTTCTGTCGGCGCCGAGCCCGCCGACCGCCTTTCTCACCGCCTCCTCGATGACCGCGCTCGGCGTCGCCCGCGCCCTCGGCACGCGGGGTCTGACGGCAGGCCGTGACGTCTCCATCGTCACCTGGGACGATCAGCTCTCCTTCCTGCCGATCTCCGGCGCCGCACCCATGTTCACCACCTGCCGCTCGTCGATCCGCGCCGCCGGCAAGCGCTGCGCCGAAATGCTCATCGAACTGATCGAGTGCCCCGACACCGCCGAGCGCACCGAATTGTGGGAAGCCGAACTGACGCTGGGCAATTCCACCGGCCCGGCGCCGCGCGCCTGACGCAACCGTCCCGACGACGGCGCCGCGGCCTTGCGCCTCACCGTCGCGACACCGCCCTCAGCCGCCGCACCAATGCCCGCGCGACGACGGCCACGAACGGCGCCACCCAGAAAATCCACGGGTTGTAGAAGGCCTCTGAAACCCGCTCCAGCACCTCAACCATGCCGCAGGCTCCGCACCGTTCGCAGCGCCGGAACGAAAGCCCCGACCCGCCGCCGGTAGTCCTGGTACTGCTGGCCGAAGACGCGGATCATCCGCCGCTCCTCGTACCAGCCGCCGAGAACCATGTAGACGGCGTACATGGCCGAATAGATCAGGTTGTTGAGGCTCGGCCCGCTGGTCAGCAGAAACAACAGCCCGGCGCTCAGCATCGGGTGGCGCACCCAGCCGTAGATGCCCCGTATCTCCAGCCGGTCGGTGCCGAAGAGCGTCAGCGGGCGTTCCGGCAGCCCGGCCAGCGCCCGCATCCCCTGCCAGGCCTGCGTGAACCCCAGAAACTGCGGATAGTCGCTCTGCACGAAGGCGACGTACATCACGGCGATCGACACGAGGTGCAGCACCAGCATCCCCTCCCACAGCCAGTCGGGATAGACCACCAGCCAGATGTTGCTGTCGGGATTGCCGCCCCAGTGCAGCGACGCGACGCCGAAATAGACCGCCCAGAAACTCAGGCTGCAATAGATCAGACGCCAGAAATACCGCACGAAAAAAACGGAGGTCCGGCGCGCCAGCCAATCCTTGAACGGCTCCTGCGCGCCCAGCGAATGCAGCAGGCCGAAGAGCGCGAAGGCACACGCCGACGGTCCGTAATCGGCGATCAACGCAAGAGCCGTCACGGCGCTCTCTCCCATCCCGGGGCGGGGCGCGGCCGGGGCACGTTCAGAACGCTTCGATGGCCGCCTTCAGGTCGTCGTACTCCTCGCATCCCAGCTTGCACGCCTTGCGCAGCACCGCCAGCCGCTGTTTGGCCAGTTCCGGCTTGCCGAGCTTGAGGTACAACTCACCCAGATACTCGTTGGCGCCGCGATGCCGCGGCTGCGCCGTCAGCACCTTCTTGTAGTAGGCGAACGCGGTGTCGTAATCGCCGAGCTGCCGGTGGCTGAAGCCCAGATAGTTCAGCGCGTCATAGTGCTTCGGATTCTTCGCCACGACCTTTTTCAGAAGCGGTATGGCGGTGCGGTACTGCCCCGCGTCAACCGCCTTCACCGCCGTGTCGTAGGTCGATGTGCGCTTAACCGAGCTTGACGAAGAGCCGGCCGCCCAGCCCTGTGCCGCCAGCGCGAGGCTCAGCGCCATCGCCGCGATGATGGTCTTCAACATGGTCTTTCTCCCGGTTCGGGTTTCGGAACGCCCATTTCTCACGCCCTCCGGATATGAGGCGCGAAAGTTTAAGCCATTGCGCGCGCGGATCAATTCAATATCCCGTGACGGAATTTGCGCGCGGCACAGGCCGAACACCGCCGCCGCGTCATTTTTCCCCGACGCCCTCCCGGCCGGAAGTATCAGGAAACAGGGGGAAAGGCGGAGGCAGGATCGCCCGGCAACACCTCTCTCCCGTCGCGCGCCGCCAGCACCATGGCAGCGCCCTTCTCGGCGATCATCACCACCGGCGTGTTGGTATTGCCCGAAGTGATCGACGGCATCACCGAGGCGTCGATCACACGCAGCCCGCCGACACCCCTGACCCGCAGTTCCGGATCGACCACTGCCGCTTCGTCAGCCCCCATCCGCGCCGTCCCCACGGGGTGGAATATGGTCGTGCCGATGTCGCCCGCGGCCGCGACCAGTTCCTCGTCGCTCTCGCCGTAACCGGGGCGAAACTCCTGCGGCCGGAAGCGCGCCAGCGGCGCCTGCGCGACGATGCGCCGGGTCAGACGGATCGCCGACGCCGCCCGCCGCCTGTCCGCTTCCGTGGAAAGGTAGTTCGGCGCGATCTCCGGCGGCGACATCGCATCGGGTGACGTGATCCGCACATGCCCGCGGCTCTCGGGACGCAACTGGCAGACGCTGGCGGTAAAGGCCGGGAAATCGTCCAGCGGCTCGCCGAAGGCATTCAGGCTCAGGGGCTGCACGTGGTATTCCAGATCAGGCGTCGCCACGTCGTCGCCGGAATACGCGAAGGCGCAGAGCTGGCTCGGCGCCATCGACATCGGACCGGTCCGGAACAGCGCGTATTCCAGCCCGATGCGCGCCTTGCCCAGCCATCCCGCGGCCAGAGTGTTCAGCGTCTTCACCCCCTCGACCCGATAGGCACAGCGCAGTTGCAGGTGATCCTGAAGGTTGGCCCCGACGCCGTCGCAGGCATGGACCACGGCGATTCCGTGCGCCCGCAGCACATCCGGCGGTCCGACGCCCGAAAGCTGCAGGAGCTGCGGCGACCCGATGGCCCCGGCGGCCAGTATCACCTCGCCTTCCGCCCGCGCCCGACACGGTTCGCCATCCTTCGTGAAGGCGACGCCGGCGGCGTTCCCTTGCTCGAAGACCACGTGCCGCGTATGCGCTCCGGTGACGACCCGCAGGTTCTCCCGTCCTGTCGCCGGTTTCAGAAACCCCCGTGCGGCGGACCACCGGAACCCGCGCTTCTGATTCACCTTGAACCGACCGACGCCGAAATTGTCGCCGCGGTTGAAATCACCCGTCGCCGGGATGCCGACTGCCTCGCAGGCAGCCTGAAAGGCATCGAGAATATCCCAGCGCAGCCGCTGCTCCTCGACCCGCCATTCGCCGCCCTGACGGTGCATGTCATCGGCGCCAGGCGCGTAATCCTCGGATTTCAGGAAGTAGGGCAGCACGTCCTTCCAGCCCCAGCCGGGATTGCCCAACTGTCGCCAGTGGTCGTAGTCGGCGGCCTGCCCGCGCAGGCACAGCATGCCGTTGATCGACGAGCATCCGCCCAGCACCTTGCCGCGCGGATAGCCCAGGCTGCGGCCGTTCAGCCCCGGTTCCTCGCGCGTTCTGAACCCCCAGTCGGTGCGCGGGTTGCCGATGCAGTAGAGGTAGCCGACCGGAATGTGGATCCAGTGGTAATTGTCGCGCCCGCCCGCCTCCAGCAACAGCACACGCGACCGGCCGTCGGCGCTCAGCCGGTTGGCCAGCACGCAGCCGGCCGTGCCGGCACCGACGATCACATAGTCGAATGTTCCGATATTCCGCGTCACCGCCCGCCCATTGCCCACCGGCGCGCCAGAATTGAAGCGCCTGGCTTCGGGCAACCGCCGAGCCTGCCCCAATAAAGCCACAATACCGGCAAAATCTCTCCTAAAATTCTAATCAAAGTGCAGCTTGTGTAACCGGATCGCCCGGTCGCGCCGGAAAGCCGGCGGGGGCATCCAAGCGTATTCGGCCCGAAAAGGCCAGTGTATCCAGTCCGGCACCGCCGGTCGCGTAACAAGGTGGGGAGCATCATGTACCGTTTCTGCGCAATGGCCCTTTCGGCCATCTCTCTTCTTCTCTTTGTCACGAACGCCGTTCTCGTTTTCGCGACGCCGGCGGCGCTTGTCCTGCTGCCGGCCAGCAGCCTCATCGCAGGCGGTCTGCCCGCCGCGCTGGGGCTGGTTCTCGCCGCCATGTCCTGGAAAATGATGCATAACGAAATGCGTGCATTCCGGAGATTCCAGGACAATTACTATGCGCCGCTGGCCCGCATGAACAAAGCCTTCGAACGCAAGGACGCCGAGGAAAAGCTGGCAATGGGGACTTGATCCCGCTCAGGGCGTTCGGGCCATCCCTCCGGCCCGAATCCCAAGGTCCGAACGCGGACGCATGTCCCGCCGCGCTTGCCCCGCGGCGGGACGCCTTTTCCAGGCAAACTTCGTGGCAGGCCAGAGCATGATGCCCTTTCCACGATTCGCCCCGCCCCGGCGCCGCCGCCGGGGCGCGAGCCGGGCGAATGCCGGCGGAACCTGCATCGCGCGGCGAATGCCGGAGGCACCGGATTACCGGCTGATCAACAGCAGATGAACGAAGTCGTAGCTGGCCGCGATGGCCTGGACGAAGATGTAGAAATAGAAGCAGACGAGGAAATACGCCGTCGCCAGCGCCGCCACGCCGAACAACACCATGACGACCTTGTTTTTTATGGTGAAGCCGAAATCGACGATCCGGTCGACGCTGCCGAGGATCGCGAAGATCAAGAGGTTCTTGACAATGAAGTCCACCGTCCGGTTGGGCAGGATCGGAATCGAAAACACGCCGTAGGCGAGTTCTCCCAGGTAGTAGAAGATCCAGATAACGTAAACCCCGGCGACCAGCAGACCGGCGGCGAATATCGTCTGTCTCAGCGTTCTTCGCATCAACGGCTTCCGGGGGGCACGCATTCTCCGTGCGGTGATTCTAGTCAAAGAGGCCCGGCATTGCCAGACACATCGTCAGGATCAATAGCCGCGGCCCGAAACAGCGATTCCGGTCCCGCACCGAGCCAAGACGCCGCCGGGCTCCTTCCGGTAGCCCGTCCCCGCACCGATCGCATCGGCAACATTCCGCTCCGAGGCCTCCGCGCCGCATTCCCGTGCAGCCGTCTCCGGCACAACAAGGGGGGGCGGTCCGGCGGTCGCTCCCTGATCGCGTCCCTGTGCGAAGTCAGTGCAGTTTTGCCCCGACTTCCTTTATGGCGCCGTCGATCAGGTTCGCGGCGTCCTTTTCGCTCATGCCGCCGCGTATCACGTCTCCGGCGGCGGCGACGGCGATGGCCACGGCGCGATCCTTGACTTCGCGCATCGCCTCGGCCGAGGCGCTCTGGTCCTTCGCCGCCTGCAGGCGCCGGGCGATCGAGGCTTTCAGATCTTCCTTCGCCCGTTCCGCCGCAGCCTCGGCATCCCTGCGCGCCTGTTCCTTGATCGCTTCAGACTGCGCGTTGACCTCACCCTGCTTGCGCTCGTAGCTGGCAAGAAGCGCCCGCGCCTCGTCGCGAAGCGCCTGCGCCTCGTCCAGTTCACTGCGGATGTTGTTTGCCCGGTCGTCGAGAAGGCGCGACACCTTCTTGTGCACGCCGAAATAGATCAGCACACCGATAAAGATGATGAAGGCGATGGAGACGACGACATTGGTGTTGTTGAGACTGAAGCCGCCACCCGCCAGTGCGAACATGGAAACAGAATTCATGGCCTTATCCCTTCAGCCGCCCGGCGACGGCGCTGGACACCGCAGCGTCGTCGGCCGCCGCCGGCATCAGCGCGGCGACGATGGCTCCGGCGGTATCGCGCGCAACTTCCTCGATGCTCTTCAGCGCGCTGGCCCGCACCTCGGCGATGCGTTTCTCCGACTCCGCCGCCTGCGCGGCGATCTCGGCGTCGGCCTTGCCGATGGCCGCTTCTATGTCCTTCTGGATCGCTGCCTTCGCCTCGGCGGCGATACGCAGCGATTCCGCCTTGGCGTCGGCCAGCGCCTGCTGGTAGGCCGCGTCGGCACGCTCGGCCGCCGCGCGAAGATCGGCCGCCTTTTCCAGATCGTTCTGGATCTTGTTGTGGCGATCCTCCAGCACCGAGGCGATGCGCGGCATCGCCACACGGCTCAGTATGAAATAGAGCGTAAAGAAGGCGACCACGAACCAGAATATCTGGTTCGGGTAAGTCGAGAAATCGAGCTGTGGCATGCCCGTGGCATGTTCCGCGGCTGCGTGTTCGGTTGCCATGGCATCCTCCGATAGCGGCGCCGGGCCGTCGTGAGCGGCCCGTCAGACTGGTTCCGGCAGCCGCCGCTTCGCGGCTGCCCGTTCCGCTTCAAGTGGCCGGTTCAGAAGGCGTACATCAGCAGAAGCGCGACGAGGAACGAGAAGATCCCCAGCGCCTCGGAGAACGCGATGCCGATGAACATCGTCGCGGTCTGGCCGCCTGCCGCGGCCGGGTTGCGCAGCGCGCCGGCCAGATAGTTGCCGACCACGTGGCCCACACCGACGGCGGCGCCGCCCATGCCGGTACACGCAAGACCCGCGCCGATAAGACGGCCCATGGTTTCGATATCGCCTTCCATGATAGATGCTCCTTTGGTTGGAATGGCTGGATGGATTGATCCCGCGTCAGTGCCCCGGATGCAGGGCGTCGTTCAGATAGACGCAGGTCAGGATTGCGAAAATATAAGCCTGGATCACCGCGACGAGCATTTCCAGGCCGTAAACGGCGACGATGGCGAAGATCGGCGCAACCGCGCCAACGCCCAGCGCCCCGGCAAAACCGGCGAACACCTTGATGACCGAGTGCCCGGCCATCATGTTGCCCGAAAGCCGGACACAGTGGCTGACCGGGCGCAGAAAGTACGAGATAACTTCGACCAGCAGCAGAAAGGGTCGGAGAGCCAGAGGCGCGCTGGTGATCCAGAACACCTTCAGAAAACCGACCCCGTTGCGGACCAGACCGATCACCGTCACCGACACGAAGATCGCCAGCGCCAGGGTTCCGGTCAGGGCGAAATGCGAAGTCGTCGTGAAACTGTAGGGCAGCAGCCCGAGCGCGTTGGAGAACAGGATGAAGACGAATATGGTCATCACCCAGGGGAAGTACTTCAGGCCTTCCTTGCCGTTGACGTCCTCGACCATCTTGCGCACGAAGCCGTAAATCACCTCGGCGACCGACTGCGCCCGCGTCGGCACCAGCGCCCGGCCCCGCACGCCCCAGATGAAAAGTGCCGATATGGCCAGTATTCCCACCGCCAGCCACAAAGTCTGGTTGGTTATCGAATAGAAATGCAGATCGCCGTGTCCGAAAAGCTTGCCGATGACGAACTGGTCCATCGGGTGAATATTGAAGCCGCCGCCTTCCGCCACGTGTTCAGCCGTTTCCGTCGCCGCCACGATTGCCCTCGCTCTTCTTGGCCCCTTGCGGGCCATTGTCCCCTGCCGCCGGACCGCCGGTCCGCTTGGCGTTCTCCCGCTGGATTTCCTGCACCGATCGCAACATGGTGCGGACCCCGGCAGCGAAACCCGCCAATATGAACAGCACCAGAAAGACCGGCATTGTGCCGAACAGGCTGTCGAGCCCGTATCCGATGCCAAAGCCGATGGCCACGCCGACCACCAGCTCCACCACCATCCGCCACGCCATCGCGGCGTTGGTGACGACGTTTTCGACGGGAGGCTCCGGCCCCTGCGCTTTCTGCGCCTTCCGGATACGCTCCTCCAGCTTTTTCAGCCTGTCGGGATCAGGTGTTTCGGTCACTTCAGCCCCACCTGTTCGCGCATGTCCGGCCAGATTTGCCGCCCGTCGAATTCCGGCGGACACTAGGTGCGGTGACGGGTCCTGTCAACCTTTCCAGCCTTGAAATCTTGTCTGGGTAACATATTGATATTTAACATATTTTATTGACAGCGTCGCATCAGCGCACCGGCGGGGAGAGCCGGCCGGCTCACCGCGCGGCGCAATATTCTCATTTAACCGATCGGTTGACGATTCACGCGGCGAGGCGATAAGTGGCGCCATGACCGCCGAAGCCGACGCCTCGCTGGACCGGACCTTCGCCGCCCTCGCCGACCCGACACGGCGCGCCATCGTCGCGCGCCTACTGGAAGGCGACCTGACGGTGACCGAGCTTGCCCGGCCGTTCGACATGTCGCTGCCGGCGGTTTCCAAGCATATCGCCATCCTCACCCGCGCCGGTCTGGTGACGCAGACACGCCGTGGCCGCGAACGCTGGTGCCGGCTCGAAATCGAAAGCCTTCGGGCCGCCGCGCGATGGATGGAAACCTTCGGGCACGTCGCCGAGGACGACTGGCAAAGGCTGGAACGGTTGATCGACGAAGACGAAGGTGCCTGACGCCGGCCGTCACTGCTTGCCCCGCGGCACCTTTTCGACGTCGCAAAGCAGCGCCTTGAAGACCGGAAACCCCGAAATCGGATCGCGGTTATTCTCGTCCGTCAGCTCGTTCACGTTGGAATTCCGCCAATCCCGGGGGCCGACCGCGCCGCCGCCGCCCATATTGACCTCGACCGCGCCCGGCACGATGTCGTCGGTAACGTGCGCCCAGAACCGCACGTGGCCGCGCGGCGAGACTACGTCAACGGCGTCGCCGTCGGCAATGCCGCGCCGTGCCGCGTCGCCGGGGTGAATGTGAACCTGCGGTTTCGGTTCCCGCATGACGAGCGACGGCATGTTGTGATGCTGCGAGCGAAAGGCGAACTGGGTCCGGGCCCCGGAATTGAACACCAGCGGATAGCGTTTCGCCAGCTCCGGGCTGGCCAGCGGCCCCTCGGTCGGCTCGGTATAGACCGGCAGCGGCTCGTAGCCGTATTCGCGAAACCATTCCGACGCGATCTCGAATTTTCCGGTCGGGGTGGCGAATCCCGGCCTTCCGTCAGGCCGGATCTGGCCGGACCGGTATTTCCGGTACTGCATCTTCGGCACCGGGAACTCGACGCCGCACGGGTGGCGCCGCAGATCGTCGAGCAGGATTCCGCTCCGCCGAAGCGCCCAGGCGATCTTGGACTCTTCGGTCTTCGGCCACCGATCGCCGAACCCCAGCCGGCCCGCCAGTTCGGCGAAGATCAGGTAATCGTTGCGCGCCTCGCCCAGCGGCGGCACAACGCGCGAGCGGAGCTGAACAAAGCCGTCGTGCACGGCGTAGGATTCGTTTTCGAACATCGTCGTGGCAGGCAGGATCAGATCGGCATACTGCGCATCCGCGGTCGGGAACCGGTCGACAACGACAAGAAAATCGAGAGCCGCAAGCGCCTTGCGCCAGCGCGCCGGGTTTGGCCACGAAGTTATGATCGAGGCCCCGCTGATTATCATCGCGCGAACCGGGTACGGCCGGTCCTCCAGGATCGCTCTCGGCAGGAGCGAGGCATGAGCTTCCTTCCGTGCCTGGTAATACAGCGGATACTCGTCGGCCCCGATCGGCCTGCGGCGGTTCGCCGGCGGGTCGGTGACCAGCCGCTCCAACGTCAGGCGATCGTTCATCCTGAACTGCTTGCCGCCCGGCACGTCGAGATGCCCGGCCAGTGCCTGCAATACCCAGACGGCGCGGATCGCCTGAACCCCGCTGTTGGAATATTCCAGCCCGGTATACATGAGGATCGAACACCCCCTGGCAGCGCCGACGGCGCGGGCGAGGTCGCGGATGCGCGGGGCCGGAACACCGGTGATCGCGGCCACCCGCTCCGGCGAGAATTTCCGAACATACTTGCGCAGTTCGCTGAACCCGTGTGTCCAGTTTTCCGCGAAGTCCCGGTCGTAAAGCTTGTCGCCGATCAGCACGTTGAGCGCACCCAGCGCCAGAGCGCCATCCGTGCCGGGGCGGATGCCGATCCATTCTGCGCCGGTAGCGCGCACCGTTTCGCTTCGCCGGTGATCGATGACGATCACCCGGGCGCCGCGGCGTCCGGCGTTCTTGACGCGCCGCAAGTTGATCGGCGGCGAATCCGTGGCCGGGTTGGCGCCCCAGACAAGGATCAGGTCGGCGTGTTCCAGGTCCTCATGCATGCCGCGCATGTGGCGGCCAAAGGTCGCCTGCGGCGCGATCATGCCCTGGGCCGCATAGCACAGCGACCCCACGCCGGTGACATTCGGCGACCCGAACGGGAAAAGGACGGCGTTGGCCGACGATTCCGAGGTCCCGCCCGGTGCGAAAAGCTCGTTCAGCCCGAATTCGAAATTGCCGCGCCCGGTGTAGTGGCAGACCGCTTCCGGCCCGTGCGCCTCGGCGACTTTCCTCAGAGCACCGACCCAGATTTCAAAGGCTTCGTCCCATCCGATGCGTTGCAGGCGGCCGCCGACCCGCCGCTGCGGATACAACAGGCGGTCGTCGGAGTGCACGATCTCCGCCGCACGCCCGCCGCGCGGGCAGACGATGCCCAGCGGATGGTCCTTTATCGGCGTCAGGCGTTCGATGCGCCCGTCGCGAAGATGGACGTTGACCCCGCAGCCAGCCGGGCAGATGCCGCAGACGCTCTGGACCGTGCCCGTCTCTTGGGCAACGTTGCCTTGCATTTTCATCGTGGAGTCAGGTGCCGATTGCCGCACGCTCCGATACCTTCGGATACACTTGTAACACCGGCATCAATACTACACCGGCGCCTTCGTGAAAAGAACCTTAACCGCCAAGCGGTTGCGGCGCTTGGTTATCGCATCGGGCGGCTCTTTCCGGGCCGGACCGGCACACTCCTATTCCGGCACCTCGATGGTCACCTTGATGGCCGAATACCAGTCCGCCAGGTTCTCGATGTCCTCATCGCTCAGCATGCCGGCGATGATGCTCATCTGTTCGTGCTGCCGCTGGCCGTCCTCTTCCTGGCCGAGCGGGTGACGCCGCGC
>JBHHXR010000090.1:0-12692 GCA_046757205.1 Paracoccaceae bacterium | reverse complement strand
CTATCCACGGCTGTGGGCAAATATCTGGTGGAAAAGGACGGTTCCGGCGCCGAGGCCGGCCGGCGACACCGATCACCACTCGTTCTAATTTTCCTCGTCTTTTAAATAGCTTACCGGCAGTTTTTGAGGCGTTTGGCATATTGCGTGGCGATCTTCACGATTCATTAACCGATTAATCAAATCCTTACCCACAAGCAGTGCGCACGGTGCGCCTGCCTCGAGCGAGTGGGGAGGACATGCTGACCATCACGCCGATCGGTTCCTGCCGCATCGCCAACCCGATCAGGTTGGGTGCGAAAAGATACCGCTACCGGGTCAATTCCAGCAGGATTTACGGCTACACCCATTCAAGCGCCGAGGCGCTGCAGCAGATCCGCTACCTCAAACGCGCCTTCGCGCCGATCGAGGCGGTGCGCCCGCTGTTGATGCCCAACATCGACGAAGCCCAAAACAGGCGGCTGCTTCACGCACCGTCCGATCTCTACTTTGTCGAGATTTCTTCGGCCAAGATCGCAATGGTGGCCGACACGCATGTGCAGTGGAACCACGTGGCCCGCCACTTCGCCGCCTTCCTTTGCGACCGTGAAAGAGCCCGAAAGTTCTGGGCCCTGGCTTCGGGCGAGACCGAGGAGGAGAAGCGGCGATTCCTGTCTGCCAGCCGGGTCTTCAGACGCCTGAGTGCTACCGATCGCTGGCTTCTTCAGAACATGACCCTGCGCCACTGCGACGCGGCGTGGCTGCACCGCGATATCGGCGAGATTGTGGAATTGCTGCCGCGCTGCGTGTTCGTCACGCATTGCAACGCGGCCATGGCGAACGGCGAGCGAATTCCCTCCCGGGCGGCATTCATTTCGGTGCTCCGCTGGGTTCTGGAAGATCTCGGTGCCGAGTATTTCGATCCCACGGAAGAAATGGAGCGTTTCGGGCAGGCCCGCGCCCTGAAGGACGAGAGGGGCTCGCTTTCCCACTACGCGCCGGAATTCGAAAACAGGCTTCTGGAAATCTGGAACGAGCGGTACTTCGAGCGCTTCGCGAAACCGCAACGCGGGCGAAAGGCCCGTCACGCCGGCGCCGTGCTGGCGGGCGCGGTCTGATGGACCTTCTGGCGCCCTATCTGCGCGGCGGCGCAATGCCCGATCCGGGGGATTTCGCCGCAGTGCCCTGCGAAAGTCTCCTTGACGGCGCGGCATCGCCCGAGGACGCCGCCGCCCGCCTGCCCCGGGCCCTGGGACTGGTCGCCGAAGAACCGGAAAGCGAAGAGCGCCAGGTGATCGCCGCGCGGCTTCTGGAACTGACGCGACGGCGTGACGGATTGCCGGAGACCTGGGCCGCCCTGCACCGGCGGTTTCCGCGAAACCCGATCGCGTTCCGGCTGCACCTGCGCTGGCTGCGCCGGGCCGGAAAGGCCGGCGAGGGCGGCCGGCTGGTGGAGCAGCTCGGCGTCAACGAAAACTCCGACGCCGAGGATTTGCTGCGCGTTGCCGAGCTGTGGAGTGAACTGTCATTCGATGTTACGGCCGACCGGTGTTTTCGTGCGGCGATCGGCAAGGATCCCTCTGCCACGAGGCCAAGGGTTCTGTACGCCAGGCGGCTGAAGACCCGCGGTGAGTTCCTCGAGGCCGCCGAGGTGCTGTCTGACATCGAGGATGAACGCCTGTCGGCCTCGGCCCGCGAAATCGTTGCCCAGGTGGCGCGAGCGCGGCAGGCCATGGCCGCGATCGCCCCGCGGGCGCGCGATGCCGCCTGCACCACCGCGGCGGCCCTCAAGAGCGCGCTTCTCATGTTCGAGGACCGAGAGCCGCGACAGTGCCGGCCTCAAAGCCTGGAAGGTGTGCTGATGGTAACCGGTTCGCTCGGCGCGGGCGGCGCCGAAAGACAACTGGTGCGGATCGCCCGAGCGCTGTCGGAGCGTGCGCGGTCGGGACAACCGATCGCGGGAGTTGCGGTGGAGGGCCCAATCGAAATATCCGTCTCCAACGCGTCCAAGGTTGCCGGTAACGCCTTTCATGTGACCGAGACCGAGGCGTGCGGACTTCGGCTGACGGACCTCTCCCGCGCGACGCCGGCAGAGCCGGCCTTCCCCGGCAGGTACGAAATCCTGACCGATCTTTTGCCGATCATTCCCAAACCAGCCGTGTTCGGCCTGGAACGGCTGCTGCCGGTCATCAAGCGTCGGCGTCCGGAGGTCGTCTACGTCTGGCAGGACGGTGCCGTCCTGATGGCGGCGCTTGCAGCCCTCGCCGCGGGCGTTCCCCGCATCGTCCTCAGCCTGCGCGGGATGCCGCCAAACCTGCGGACGAATATCGCCAAACAGGAGTTTCGTGACATGTATGCGGCGCTGGCCCGCGTGCCCGGGGTCAGTTTCACGGCCAACAACCGGGCGGCGGCGCGCGCCTACTGCAGATGGCTGGATTTGCCGTGGAGCGCGTTTACCGTCATCCCCAACGCGATCGAGCGGCCCCCAACGGACGCGGCGCAGCACGAGATCGACCTGTGGAACGATTTCGATGCCCGGACCCGCGGCGCCGGGTTTACGCTGGGCGGCGTCTTCCGCTTCGAGCCGAACAAGCGGCCCCGGCTGTGGATCGAATTCGCGGCGCGTTTGCTGAGCGCGGATCCTCGCTGGCGGTTCGTGCTCGTCGGCGGAGGACGCCAGTTCTCCGAGTGCCGAGAACTTGCCGCCCGTCTCGGCGTGGCGGGCCGTATCCTGTTTGTCGGTCATTCGCACAATGTCGGGTTCTGGCTCGGAAAAATGGATGTCCTGAGCCTGCTCTCCGAGCATGAGGGGCTGCCAAACGTGCTGCTGGAAGCCCAGGCCACGGGGGTGCCGGTCGTGGCGACACCGGCCGGCGGCGCGACGGAGGCGCTCGATGCCGGGCGGACCGGAATGCTGTTGGACAGCGCCGAGGCACCGCGGTTCGCCGACTATGCACAGAAACTCGGGACGATTACGCGCGACCCGCGCGACCTCGCCCGCATGAAACTCGCTGCGAGCACCCGGGCAGAGGAACTGTTTGCGGTCGGGCGCGTTCTCGCGCATACGGTTGCTCATTTCAAAGGCCAGGAATTGCACGGGCCCTCGCCCGCGCGCGACAGGCCGGTCAAACTGGAAAGGACCGCCTGATGCCAACCGCCCGGAACAGCGGCGGGCAGCGGCGGGGAAAGCACGGAATGCGCACCGTTTTTGTCACCGGATCGGCAGGATTCATCGGATACCACCTCTGCCGGCTTCTGCTGGAAGAGGGATTTCGCGTCGTCGGATATGACGGCATGACCGACTATTACGACGTGACGCTGAAACGCCGCCGCCACCAGATGCTGATGCAGCACGAGCATTTCTCGGCAACCGAGGCGATGCTGGAGGACGAGGCGGCGCTGGCGGAGGCCTTTGCCGGCAACGAGCCGCAGGTCGTGGTGCATCTCGCGGCGCAGGCCGGCGTGCGGTATTCGCTGGAAAACCCGCGCGCCTATGTCAACTCCAACCTGATCGGCACGTTCAACGTGCTGGAATGCGTGCGCGAGGCGCCTGTCGAGCATCTGCTGATGGCCTCCACGTCATCGGTCTATGGCGCCAACGAAAAGATGCCGTTCGTCGAGACCGATCAGGCCGACACGCAGCTCACGCTCTATTCGGCGACCAAGAAGGCCACCGAGAGCATGGGGCACGCCTATGCGCATCTTTGGAAACAGCCGACCACGATGTTCCGGTTTTTCACGGTTTACGGCCCCTGGGGGCGCCCTGACATGGCGCTCTTCCGGTTCACGGAGGCGATTCTCAACGACCGCCCGATCGACGTCTACAACCACGGCAACATGGCGCGGGATTTCACCTATGTCGGCGATCTGGTGCGCGGCATCCGCCTGCTGATCGACACGCCGCCGCAGGAGCCGGAGACGCCACAGGATATCGCCGACGGCGACACGCTGAGCCCGGTCGCGCCCTTTCGCATCGTCAATATCGGAAACTCCGACAAGGTCAGCCTGTCGCGGTTCATCGAGGAGATCGAGGCGGCGACCGGGCGCAAGGCGGCACGCAATTACATGGACATGCAGAAGGGCGACGTTCCGGAAACCTGGGCCGACTGCAATCTGTTGCGGCAGTTGACCGGGTACCGCCCGCAGACCGCCATCCGTGACGGCGTGCGCGCCTTTGTCGATTGGTACCGCGATTACAACAAGCGCTGAGGGCAGGCCTCGCCGGTGGATGGAAACAGAATGCAGCCAGTTGAAACAGAACGAAAACCGTCAGCTTTCTCCGGGTTTGCGACCGGCTTGGAAGTCATTGCCGCGCTGATGGCGCGCGAGATGCGGACGCGGTTTGCCGGCGGCAGCGTCGGTTATCTTTGGGCCTACATCGTGCCGATGGCGTGGATCGGCGGGTTGGTCGCGTCGTTCGCCTATCTCGGCCGCTCCCCGACCCTGCCGGTGGACGTTCCCAGTTTCGTCGCCTCCGGCATGCTGCCTTACGTGATCTTCCGCCAGACGATCACGGCGATGAGCCGGACCCCCGCGGCCAATCGCGGCCTTGCGCTATTTCCCGGCGTCCGGCTGAACGATGTCCTGGCCGCCACGGCGCTGCTGGAGCTGTTTACCGGGCTGGTGCTGTTCGCCGTTATCATGGGCGCCGTCGCGGCCTGGACCGGAACCAGACCTTCGGGCGATCTGGGATACGTCGCTTCGGGCGTCTGCCTGGCGTGGGCCGTCGGGGCAAGTTTCGGGCGTCTGGCGGCCATTCTGATCACCGCCAGCGATTTTGCGCAGCGGATCATCCCGCTTGCCTTGCGGCCCATGTTCTGGCTGTCGGGCATCTTTTTCACTGCCCGGGAGCTTCCGCCGGCAATTCTCGACTGGCTGACATTCAACCCGCTGCTGCACGCGACCGAATTTCTTCGACAGGGATATTTCCGGGCATATCTGAGCCCGATCGCCGATGCGAGAATTCCGCTGGCGTATGTCGCCGCTTTCTACTTCTCGTCACATGCGCTCCAGCTCTGGCTCCGGGACCGGAGGGGACGGGAGTTTCCCGCGTGATCGAGTTGCTGGAGGTAGAGCGGGCCAACAACGGGCTGCCGGTACTGAACGGGGTTTCGGCGCGGTTCCGGCCCGGCGACCGCGTCGGCATTCTCGGCGCGGCGGGATCGGGCAAGTCGACGCTGATCCGCCTCATCGCCGGGGCCGAGCGACCGGATTCAGGCCGGATACGGATCGGCGGGCGCGTTTCATGGCCGCTCGGGCTTGCCGCGGCTTTCCATCCGGCGCTGAGCGGTGCGGAAAACATTTCCCACCTTTCGCCCGTCGTCGGCCTCGATCCGGATTTCGCCGTTGCCTTCGCGACCTCTTTTGCGCAGATCGACGGCGGCCTGCCGGTGCGAAGTTACACGCCGGCCATGCGGGCGCGGCTCGGCATGGCCTTCAGCCTTGCCGCGCCCTTCGACTGCTATCTCGCAGACGAGGTGACCGGCACCGGCGACGACGCGTTCCGCGCGCTGTGCGACGCCATGCTTGCGGCAAGGTTGAAGAAAGCGGGTCTGATACTGGTGGCGCGGCGCGCCGCCGCGCTGGGACGCCACTGCAACCGGTTCTTCGCGCTGGTCAAAGGCAGACTCGTGCCGTGCCGGGACCCCGAGGAGGCCGGCGCCCTGGTGGCGGCGGCCGCGCACCGCGAACAGCAGAGGAGCGAGACCCCGGATGCCTGAAATTCATCGCACTCTTCGCCGTGTACCGGTTCAGGCCGAGCCGGCGGCACCTTCAAGACAGGAGCGGCTGGAGCAATTTGCCAAGGATCGCGCCGCCAGATTGGAACGCGCGCGCGCCGAGCGCGACGCCGAATTGCGCAGGGCCGAAGACGCCCGGCTTGCCGGCGCCCGAGACAAACTGGCGGGATTCGAGGACGTTGCCCAGGCTGCGCGGCAACTGGCAAGAAAGCGGAAATCGGCGCGCCGCCGGAGCACCGCGCGGTTTGCCGTTTGCGTCGTCGCGCCGACGCTGGCCGCCGCCTATTACCTGTCCGCGGTCGCCACACCGTTCTACGAGGCCCGTGCCACTTTCGTCATCTCCGCCCCCGACGAGAGCTCAAGACCGGGCAGCGCCGGCAATGCCCTCTTTTCAACGGCAAGGTCGGGCGGCCTTCAGGATGCATTTCTGGCCCGGGCCTATGTCCTGTCGCCCGAGGTTTTCCGTAAGCTGCAGGCTGAAAAGAACGTGATCGGAGCACTTTCCGGCGCTGACGTCGATCCTCTCAGCGCCCGGCGGTTGCCGTTCATGTCGCCGGGGGCACCGCTTGACGTATTTCACCGTTTCGTTTCGGTCGACGTCGACATCCAGGAAGGTCTGACGACGCTGCGCGTCCGCGCCCCGGAACCCGCGCTGGCCGAGGAGTGGACCCGGCGGATCCTGACGCTCGCGGCGGCGCGCGTGGAGAGCTACGGCGAAGAACGTTATTCCGGCGCCATCAACGACGCGAGGCGCGAAACCGAAGTTGCGCGTGAAGCGCTGCGGGCGGCCCTTGGCGCGCTTGCCGCCGCGCAGGTGAAGATCGGCGAGACCGACCCCTATGCCCGGATCGCGGTGACCTACGAGATGATCTTCCAACTCGAACGCGACCGGCAGAAGGCCGAACAGGAGCTTGCGCTGCTGCGGCTGCGCTACGGCGACGGGAATATCCTGGTCAGGCGCCGGGCGGAGGAAGTGGAAATGGTCCGGGCGAAACTCGATGAATACCGGGCGGTGCTGAACGGCGGCGGCGCCGGTCCTTCGCTGGCCGCCCGCACCGCGAGCTTCGATCAGGCGCGGCTCGATGTGGAGCTGGCAAAGACCACATGGCAGGAAAGGTTGCGCAGCGAAGAGGCGACACGGGTCTCCGCCACCCGCGACCGGCCCGTCATGTCCATCGTCGTGCCGCCGCACGCGGCGCGCACGCCAGCGACGCCGAGAATCGCGGAATCCACGGCTCTGGTATTCCTGGTGCTGGCGGGGATTTACGTCTTCTTAACCATACTGGCCACAAGCTTGCGACATCACGCTTCCGGTCGCTGACCGCGTCAGCTCGGGGCTTGCCCATTTGCGGCGCGGCGGGCCCGGCACGAAACGAGGGGAAAGCATGCCTTTCGATGCACAGGGCGGGGAACGCATAGCCGTCATCGGCCTTGGCTATGTCGGATACCCGGTTTCCGTGGCGCTCGCCGGCGCGTTCGATGGCGTCATCGGGTTCGACACCGATACCGACCGCGTAAGGTCCCTGCGCGACGGGCGCGACCTGACCAATGAACTGACGGACGCGCAGGTTGCCGCCTCGTCGGTGCGCGTGACGGCCGACGCGTGCGATCTGAGTGGCGCGAATTTTTTCGTCGTCACGGTCCCGACGCCCATCAACAAGGGGCTCAGACCCGATCTCTTCCCGCTGAAGTCGGCGTGCCGGACAATCGCCGGGCACCTGAAACCCGGGTCGGTGGTGGTGTTTGAGAGCACGGTCTACCCCGGCGCCACGGAAGAACTGTGCGGTCCGCTTCTGGAATCGCTCTCGGGCCTGAAGGCGGGACGTGATTTCAAGCTCGCCTATTCGCCCGAGCGGATAAATCCCGGCGACCCCGAACATCCGCTGGAGCGCGTCGTAAAGGTGGTATCCGGCCAGGACGCCGAAACGCTCGAGCGCGTCGCGGCTGTCTACGGCCGGATCGTCCGGGCCGGCATCCACCGGGCGCCATCGATCCGGGTGGCCGAAGCCGCGAAGGTCATCGAAAATACCCAGCGAGACGTGAATATCGCTTTGATGAACGAACTCGCGATGATCTGCGACCGGATAGGCATCCGCACCACAGACGTTATCGAGGCGGCGGCGAGCAAGTGGAATTTCCTGGAATTCTCGCCAGGTCTGGTGGGCGGCCACTGCATCGGGGTCGACCCCTATTATCTGACCGCGAAGGCGGAGGAACTGGGTTATCATCCGCAGGTCATCCTGTCGGGGCGGCGGGTGAACGACGGCATGGGGCGGTTCGTGGCGCAGAAGGCGATCCGCTTTCTCAGCACCATGAAATGCGGGATGGCGACGGCGCGGGTCGGGCTTCTGGGCCTGACATTCAAGGAAAACGTGCCCGACCTGCGCAATTCGCGCGCCTTCGACATCATCGAGGAGTTGCAGGGCTACGGTGTGTCGCCGATGGTCCACGATCCGCTGGCCGATCCGGCCACGGTGCACCGCACCGGCAACCGCCTGCGCTGGACGCCGCTCAAGGACATGCGGCGGCTCGACCTGATGATCCTGGCGGTGCCCCACCGGGCCTACCGGGACATGCCCGCGGCGGCGCTTTGCGGACGGGTTCGCGAAAGCGGAACGGTGATGGACCTGCGCGGCGCGCTGGCGCCGGGCGATGTCGGGGCACGGCGGTACTGGAGCCTGTAGCCACCAGTCCGTTTGGCGCAGCGGCGTGTCGTTCCCGGACACGGGCATCTGCGGCGTAAGGTATCACCACATCCCATTGCTCCGGAACGATTGTATCGGTTACCATCAGGCCGATCTGCGGAAAAAACACGGAAGTCCGCAGGCACGCGGCATCCATGGCCTTGGGTTCTTGATGTGGGGCAAGCCGTGAAACACGTGGCCCACCGGCTGGGCAGGTTTATCGACGCCAGATACGGCAGATGCACGACATGCATGCGTCTGGCGTTTCGGGTGTCCGTCCTGGGGTGGTCAGCCGTGATATTCGCAGACTGGCTTGGAACCGGGCGCGGCGTTTTCCTCGCGACAGTGATGCTCGCCATGCTTCTGACGGTCCACGCAGCCGTGCACATCCTGGTTTTCGCGTGGCGCCGTTCGACCGGTGGCGGAATGCCGGGGAACCCGCAGACCGTGAAGCTTGGCCCGCATCGCGCGCTGCCCATAGTCAGGCCCCGCAACCCGCCGGAGCGGATGTCGCGCAGACAGGTCTTCCGGGCACTTCTTGGCAACGCCGCCATCGCCGCTGCCGCCTCGGCCGGACTGCCCAGAATGGCCCGCGCGGCGTGCGGCGACTGCGCCGCGACCTTTGGCGCCGGATACTACGATTGCATCACGCATTTCTGCAACAATGTCGGGCAAACATGCTGTCCGCCGGGATTTCCTTATCTGAATCATTGCGATTGCATCTGCTACGACGGAACCGGTTTCGACTGCGGCAGCTATTCGGCCTGCCAGTATTGCGGCTGACGAACGGGCTGGGTTTCGTGGATGTGCGGTTGCGCACTGCCCCGCGCGCCGATGGCGCGAAGGATGGCGACCGGCGTATCAACGGGCCGAGGGCGCTGGTGGGTGATGAGAGACTCGAACTCCCGACATCTTCGGTGTAAACGAAGCGCTCTACCAACTGAGCTAATCACCCGGACCGGGCACTGTTTAGCGTGTTCGCCACCGCTGCCGCAAGCCGCCATAGTCGTTGTTCGTCGAGTTGCCCGCCGTCAGGCGGACAGCCGCGTCTGGCGGCCTTCGCAGAGGTGATAGACGCAGCCCTGGCCGCCGGGCATGTCGCACATGCCGTCGGCCCCCAACCCCAGCCAGAGGCCGCGCAGGACCCGCGACGTGATGCCGTGGGTGACGATGACGGACGGTGCCGTCAGGCTTTCCAGAAAATCCAGGCAGCGGGCGCACGTGGCATCGAAGCTTTCGCCGCCGGGCGCCTCGAAATGGCGCATCAGAGGGTCAATGCCAGCGAAAAACAGCTCCGGGCGGCGTGCCTCGATCTCTTCCATCGTCAGGCCTTCCCACGCGCCCATGGATACCTCGCGCAGCCGGTCGTCGAGGGTCGGCACAGCGGCGATCGGCGCCAGCGCGAGATCGGCGGTCGCGGCCGCCCTGCCCTGCGGGCTGCAATAGGCCGGCAGCCCGCGCCCGCCGACACCGGCCGATTTCAGGATCGCGCCCTGCCGTCGCGCCTGCGCCCGCCCGACCTCGGTAAGCGGGGAATCGCTGCGGCCCTGGTGGCGGCCGGCGACGTTCCATTCGGTCTGTCCGTGGCGCAGCACATAGATTTCGGGATAGGCGGTCATCGCGGATCGGACGGGAAACTGAGCGGGGTGGAAAGGGTGGTGGGTGATGAGAGATTTGAACTCCCGACATCTTCGATGTGAACGAAGCGCTCTACCACTGAGCTAATCACCCGAGTTCGGGCACGCGTGTTAGCGCTATTTCTCCGCCGCTTCAAGAGAAGGATGGCGAATTGTCGTTTCCCCGCCCGCATGGGTCGCTCCGTCGGACAATTCCGCCAAATCCTTGCGCGGAACCACGCGAAACCTCAGTTTCGGATTTGGGCTGTTCGGCCGCTGTACCTGCACCTTGATCTTGCCGAGCGGCGGACAGTCGATTTCCCGACCGGCCAGAAGGTTTTCCCGGATGAAGTCAAACGCCTGATGCAATGCGTTGCGTACGTCGCTCTTTTTCAGGCCGCTCCTGGCGGAAACATGCTCCACCAGTTCCTTTTTTCGGATCACTGCCCTCTCCTGCCCCGGCAATTTTCTTGTTGCCGCACCATAACAAAACGAACGGCATATTCCAGCGCCCTTCGTTATTGCTCAGTGTGCTGTTGCAACCGCGCCCGGATCGGCGCCGGGCTTGGACGAAACGCCGGCCGCGTCCCCGTCAGGCTCCGGTTCCCATTCTATCGGCTGCGGTTGCTCCACCAGCGCCGTCTTGAGCACGTCGGAGACGTTGCCGACAGGAATCAATTCCAAACCGTTCTTCACGTTGTCGGGAATTTCCGCCAAATCCTTCACGTTGTCCTTCGGAATGAGCACCGACGTGATGCCGCCCCGAAGCGCGGCGAGCAGTTTTTCCTTCAGCCCGCCGATGGGAAGCACATTGCCCCGCAGCGTCACTTCGCCGGTCATCGCCACATCGCGGCGCACGGGAATTCCCGTCAGCACCGAGACGATGGACGTCACCATCGCTACCCCGGCCGACGGGCCGTCCTTCGGCGTGGCGCCTTCCGGCACGTGCACGTGAATATCGATCTTCTCGAATTCCGGCGGCTTGATGCCGAGGTCGACCGACTTGGAGCGGACATAGCTCGACGCCGCCTCGATCGACTCCTTCATCACGTCGCCAAGCTTGCCGGTGGTCTTCATCCGGCCCTTGCCCGGCAGTTTCAGCGCCTCGATGGAAAGCAGATCGCCGCCAACCTCGGTCCAGGCGAGGCCGGTGGTGACGCCGATGCTGTCCTTCTCTTCCGCCAGTCCGTACTTGAAGCGTTTGACGCCGAGATATTTCTCAAGGCTCTCCGGTGTTATCGTGACCGATTGCACCTTGTCCCTGACGATCTCGGTAACCGCCTTGCGGCACAGCTTGGCGATCTCGCGCTCAAGGTTCCGCACGCCGGCCTCCCGCGTGTAGAGCCGGATGATCTCGCTGAGGGCCGCATCCTCGATCACCAGTTCGCCTTCCTTCAGCCCGTGGCCCTTCAACTGCTTGGCGAACAGGTGCCGCTTGGCGATCTCGGTCTTTTCCTGCTCGGTGTAGCCGGCCAGCGTGATGACTTCCATCCGGTCGAGAAGCGGCCGCGGCATGGTGTAGCTGTTCGCGGTGGTGATGAACATGACGTTCGACAGGTCGTACTCGACCTCCAGATAGTGGTCGATGAAGGTCGAGTTCTGTTCCGGATCGAGCACCTCCAACATGGCCGAGGCCGGATCGCCCCGGAAATCCTGGCCCATCTTGTCGATCTCGTCGAGGAGGATGAGCGGATTGTTGGTCTTGGCCTTTTTCATCGACTGGACGATCTTGCCCGGCATCGAGCCGATATAGGTCCGCCGGTGGCCGCGGATTTCCGCCTCGTCGCGCACGCCGCCGAGCGAGATGCGGATGAACTCGCGCCCCGTCGCCCGCGCCACCGACTGGCCCAGCGAGGTCTTGCCGACGCCCGGCGGACCGACGAGGCACAGTATCGGGCCGTGCAGCTTGCGGCTGCGCTGCTGGACCGCCAGATACTCGACGATGCGTTCCTTGACCTTGGTCAGGCCGTAATGGTCGGCGTCGAGGATTTCCTGGGCACGGTTGAGATCCTTCTTGATCCGGCTGCGCTTGCCCCACGGGATCGACAGCATCCAGTCGAGGTAGTTGCGGACCACCGTCGCCTCGGCCGACATCGGCGACATCGAGCGCAGTTTCTTCAACTCCGCCTCGGCCTTTTCGCGGGCCTCCTTGGAAAGCTTGGTTTCCCGGATTTTCTTTTCGTACTCGTTCGCTTCGTCGGTGGCGGTGTCGCCGTCGCCCAGCTCTCTCTGAATGGCCTTCATCTGCTCGTTCAGATAGTACTCGCGCTGGGTCTTTTCCATCTGCGTCTTGACGCGGCTCTTGATCTTCTTCTCGACCTTGAGCACCGACATTTCTCCCTGCATCAGCCCGTAGATCTTTTCCAGCCGCTCGCCGATGTCGGCGATCTCCAGCAAGGCCTGTTTTTCTTCGACGCTGACGCCCAGATGCCCGGCGACGGTGTCGGCCAGCCCGGCCGACTCCTTGGCCTCGATCACTGCCGCCACCGCTTCTTCGGGTACGGATTTGTTCATCTTGGCGTAGCGCTCGAATTCCCGGGCGACCGACCGGGAAAGAGCCTTGATCGCGTCGGGGTCCTTCTGTGTCTCGGCAACCTGTTCGGCTTCGGCCTCGAAGAACTCCTCGTTCATGAGAAATCTCTTGATGCGCGCGCGCTCCTGGCCTTCCACCAGAACCA
>JBHHXR010000089.1:0-12711 GCA_046757205.1 Paracoccaceae bacterium | reverse complement strand
CGTTCCTGTAGGGCACCCATGTCAGTGGCCAGCGTCGGCTGGTAACCCACCGCAGACGGAATACGGCCCAGCAGCGCCGACACCTCGGAGCCCGCCTGCGTGAAGCGGAAGATGTTGTCGACGAAGAACAGCACGTCGGCGCCGGACTGGTCGCGGAACTGTTCTGCCAGGGTCAGGCCGGTGAGGCCGACACGGGCGCGAGCGCCCGGCGGCTCGTTCATCTGGCCGAAGACCAGCGCCACCTTGGATTTCTCCAGCTCGTCGATGTTGATGACGCCGGATTCGATGAACTCGTGGTAGAGGTCGTTGCCCTCGCGCGTCCGCTCGCCGACACCGGCAAACACCGAGTAGCCGGCGTGCACCTTGGCAATGTTGTTGATCAGCTCCTGGATCAGCACCGTCTTGCCGACGCCGGCGCCGCCGAACAGGCCGATCTTGCCGCCCTTGGAATAGGGCGCCAGAAGGTCGACCACCTTGATGCCGGTGACAAGGATTTCGGTCTCCGTGGACTGCGCCACGAACTCCGGCGCATCGGCGTGGATCGGGCGCCGCTCGGTGGCTTCTACTTCGCCCTTCTCGTCGATCGATTCACCGACGACGTTGAGGATGCGGCCTAACGTTCCGTCCCCGACAGGGACCATGATCGGCCCGCCGGTATCGGTCACCTTGCCGCCGCGCACGAGACCCTCGGTCGCGTCCATCGCGATGGTGCGCACCGTGCTTTCGCCGAGATGCTGCGCCACCTCGAGAATCAGGCGGTTTCCCTTGTTGTCCGTCTCCAGCGCGTTGAGGATTTCGGGAAGGTGGTCCTCGAACTGAACGTCGACCACGGCGCCGATCACCTGCTGGATTTTTCCGACAGCATTTGCCATTTCTCTTTCTCCGGTTCTCAGAGCGCCTCGGCGCCCGAAATGATCTCGATAAGCTCTTTGGTGATCGCGGCCTGGCGCGACCGGTTGTAGACGATTGTCAGTTTGTCGATCATTTCGCCCGCGTTGCGGGTCGCGCTGTCCATGGCGCTCATGCGGGCGCCCTGTTCGGACGCCGCGTTTTCCAGCAGCGCCGTGAAGACCTGCGTCGCCACCGAACGCGGCAGGAGATCGGCAAGAATTTCATCCTCGTCGGGTTCGTATTCGTAATAGGCGCCGCTGACCTCTTCCTCGCCGATTTCGAATTTCGCCGGAATGAGCTGCTGCGCCGTCGGTATCTGGCTGATTACGCTCTGGAAGCGGTTGTAGAAGATCGTCGCGACGTCGAACTCGCCGACATCGTAGCGGTGCATCACGTCCCGCGCGATCTCCTGCGCATTCGGATAGCCGACCTGCTTCACCGCGGCCAGGCTCTTGTGCTCGACGAACTTGTCCTGCATGTCGCGGCGCAATTGCTCGCGGCCCTTCTTGCCGACGGTCAGGATCTTCACCGTCTTGCCCTCGGCCTCAAGCTTTTCGGCATGGGCGCGCGCCAGCTTGACGATCGACGAGTTGAAGCCGCCGCACAGCCCGCGTTCGGCCGTCGCCACGATCAGCAGGTGCGTCTGGTCGGAACCGGTGCCGGTGAGCAGCTTTGGTGCCGCCGAATTGTCCTTGGCCGCGCGCGCGATGTTGCCCAGCACGACGTTCATGCGCTCGGCATAGGGCCTGGCGGCCTCGGCGGATTCCTGGGCGCGGCGCAGCTTCGCGGCCGCGACCATTTGCATGGCCTTGGTGATCTTGCGCGTCGACTTGACGCTCTCGATCCGGTTTTTCAGGTCCTTGAGGCTTGGCATCGGCCAGTCTCTCCTTTTCCGTCAGGCGGCCTTACGCAAAGCTGTTGGCGTAGGCCTCGATGGCGGAGCGGACGGACGCCTCCAGATCCCCGCTGACCTTGCGGTCATTGGCCTCGATATCATCGAGCAGGTCCTGGTGATTGGCATGGAGATGCATCAGCAACCCTTTTTCGAACCGGTTGATATCGGCGACTTCGAGCTTGTCCAGAAAACCGCTGGTGCCCGAGTAAATGACAACCACCTGCTCGGCGTTGGTCAGCGGCGAATACTGCGGCTGCTTCAGAAGCTCAGTCAGCCTGGCACCGCGATTGAGAAGACGCTGCGTCGCGGCATCGAGGTCCGAGCCGAACTGTGCAAATGCCGCCATTTCGCGGTACTGCGCCAGTTCCAGCTTGATCGAACCGGCCACCGACTTCATCGCCTTGGTCTGCGCCGACGAACCCACGCGGCTCACCGAGAGGCCGGTGTTAACGGCGGGGCGGATACCCTGATAGAAAAGCTCCGTTTCAAGGAAGATCTGACCGTCGGTGATCGAGATCACGTTGGTCGGGATATAGGCCGACACGTCGCCCGCCTGCGTTTCGATTATCGGCATTGCGGTCAGCGACCCGGCGCCGTGATCCTCGTTCAGCTTGGCGGCGCGCTCCAGCAGCCGCGAATGCAGGTAGAAGACGTCGCCCGGATAGGCTTCGCGCCCCGGCGGACGGCGCAGCAGGAGCGACATCTGGCGGTAGGCCACGGCCTGTTTCGACAGGTCGTCGTAGATGATCAGCGCATGCATTCCGTTATCGCGGAAATATTCGGCGATGGCGCAGGCCGAGTACGGTGCAAGATACTGCATCGGCGCCGGTTCCGACGCCGTGGAGGCAACGACGATCGAATACTCGATCGCGCCCGATTCCTCCAGCTTGCGGACAAGCTGGGCCACCGTCGAACGCTTCTGGCCGACGGCGACGTACACGCAATAGAGACGCTTGCTCTCGTCGTCACTCTCGTTGACCGATTTCTGGTTCAGGATGGCGTCCAGCGCCAGTGCGGACTTGCCGGTCTGGCGATCGCCGATGATCAGCTCACGCTGGCCGCGGCCGATCGGGATCAGCGAATCGATGGCCTTGAGTCCGGTCGCCATCGGTTCGTGAACCGACCGGCGCGGGATGATGCCGGGCGCCTTCACGTCGACGACGCGGCGCTCTTCGGCCTTGATCTCTCCCTTGCCGTCAATGGGGTTCCCCAGGCCGTCGACGACGCGCCCGAGCAGGCCCTTGCCGACCGGGACATCGACGATCGCGCTGGTTCGCTTGACCGTGTCGCCTTCCTTGATGTCGCGGTCGGACCCGAAAATGACCACGCCGACATTGTCGATCTCGAGGTTCAGCGCCATGCCGCGAATGCCGCCGGGGAATTCCACCATTTCGCCGGCCAGGACGTTGTCCAGTCCGTGCACGCGGGCGATACCGTCGCCCACCGAAAGCACACGGCCGACCTCGGCCACTTCCGCTTCCTGACCGAAATTCTTGATCTGGTCCTTGAGGATCGCGGAAATTTCCGCAGCTTGGATCGTCATTATCCGACCTCTTTCATTGCATTCTGGAGTTTGCTGAGCTTCGAGCGGATCGACGTGTCGATCATCTTCGAGCCTACTTTGACGACAAGGCCGCCAATGAGATCCTCATCGACGGCAACATTCATTGACACATCCTTGCCGAAGGATTTCTTCAGAGCCGCGGCCAGCGCCTTGCTCTGCGCCGATGACAACTTCCGCGCGGCCGTCACCTCGGCGCTGACCTCGCCGCGGTCCGCGGCCAGCAGCGCCTTGACCGCCTTGATCATCTGCGGCAGCACGAAGAGGCGCCGCTTCAGGGCCATCAGCCCGACCGTGTTTGCGACCTCGGCGCCCAGCCCCATTTTCCTGCAGACCGCCGACATCGCCGCGACCTTGTCGGCCCTGGAATAAACCGGCGAGTAGATGGCGCCGCGCAGGTCAGGACTGTCGGCAATCGCCTGGGCCAGCGAATCGAGATCGCTTTCGACCTCTTTCGCCTTTCCGGCTTCATTCGCCAGTTCGAAAAGAGCCTGGGCGTACCGGCCCGCGATTCCGGATGTCAGAGAAGCGTTGTCAGCCACGAACAGCCTTCCGTTGAAGCACCCCGGGCGCGAACAGCCCGGCAAGACGTTATCCCCACCAGACCGCCAGCCTGGCAACGAAATCGGCGCGGTGATAACAGAGGCGTTCCCGCGTAGCAATAGGATGCTTGCCGCGGCGGATGGTCTTCTCGGGGATTGCCGGCGCGGCCGGTTCCGGCCGGCCCCGGCAACGGTCCCGCCGGTAACACACACGGAGTAATCCTGACCGCCGGATCTAGATCCGGGTGCGTCCCGTCGCCGGCTTCGGCACCGGCCGCGTCAGGCCCTCCAGAACGCGGAGCGGCCTGCGCACACGCTCGGGCGAACCATGCTGCGGCGGCACATAGACCTGCTTGCTCGCCTCGACAAGCAGCGCCCCGGCCATGAGCTGAAGATCGAGCCGGCGGCCGATCCGCTCCCATATGGCGGCGGAACGCAGCCAGAATCGACGGCGGCTCGGCGGCGCGTAGAGTGCGGCCGCGTGCCTTTCGGGAAGGAACCGGTGCTGCTTGAGCTGGGTTTCAAGCTGACCGAAACTGTACGGCCGTCCGAAACCGAACGGCGTGGTCTCCCGCCGCGCCCAGGCGCCGGCGCGGTTGGGAACGATGAAGATCGCCTTTCCGCCGGGCGAGGTCACCCGCCAGATCTCGTCGAGAAGATCGCCGGGCTGTTCGCAGGTCTCCAGCCCGTGGGCAACGATAATCGTGTCCACCGAACCGGTGGCGAGCGGCCATTGGTTCTCGTGCACGAGAACCGATGCGTTCGGCAGGCTCACCGGCCACGGCATCACCCCCTGCTGACCCGGCATCAGACAAATGACCCGACGGGCCTCGGCCATGACCGGTTGCAGGAAGGGCGCCGCGAAGCCGAAGCCGCACAGCGTCTTGCCCCGGGTGGAACCGATCAGTTCGGCCAGAGCGTCGCGCAACGCCACCTGCGCCGAGCGGCCAAGCGCCGTCCGGTAGTAGAAGGCCCGCAGTTCGACAACGTCCAAATGCATTGCATCGCCGTATCATATGACTGACACTTTCAACAAATGTAGCGCAGCGGGGGAGGTTTGAACCATGGCGCTGGAAATTTTGACGATCCCGTGTCTGTCGGACAACTACGCCTTTCTCGCGCATGATCCCGCCACCGGCACGGTGGCGCTTGTCGATGCCCCGGAAGCCGGCCCCGTTCAGGCGGCGCTGTCGCGCCGCGGCTGGACCCTTGACCTCATATTACTTACGCACCATCACCATGATCATGTCGGCGGCGTGGCGGAGCTCCGCGAAAGCCAGGGCGCCCGCGTGGTCGGCGCGAAGGCCGATACGCACCGTTTGCCCCGGCTCGACACCGCTGTCGCCGAAGGCGATCAGGTGCCTGTCGGCGAAAGCGCGGGCGTGGTCATCGACGTGTCGGGGCACACGCTGGGACATATCGCGTTCCATTTTCCCGACAGCCGGGCGGTATTCACCGGCGACAGCCTGATGGCGATGGGGTGCGGCCGGGTGTTCGAGGGAACGCCTGGCCAGATGTGGCGGAGCCTGCGCAAACTCATGGACCTTCCGCCCGACACTCTGGTATACTCGGGCCACGAATACGCGGCGGCGAATGCGCGTTTCGCTGTGACCGTCGATTCGGCGAATCCGCGGCTGGCGGAGCGCATCGCCGGGATCGAATCGGCGCGCGCCGCGGCCGAACCCACGGTACCCTCTGTGTTGGCGGAGGAATTGGCGACAAATCCTTTCCTGAGGGCGCGTGACGCTGACATGAAAGCGGCCCTCGGCATGGCGGAAAAGGCGGACGCCGAAGTGTTTGCGGAAATCCGCGGCCGCAAGGACAGGTTCTGACGCATGGCCGGAAAGAGGCGAGACTATGTTTCGGATTCTCAAATGGGCGTGTCTGCGTTGCATCCCGGGTCGAATTTAGTGTGATTGGACTTGAACAAGACACATGAAAGTCGAAATTCTGGTGTAACCTCTTTGTCGTACCCATGGCGAAGCTTGCCCAGGGGACGGTGTAAAACGAAAGGCGCGTCATGCCATCTTTTTCAAACACGCTGGAAACGGCCATTCACGCGGCGCTCGGCCATGCCAATGAACGGCACCACGAGCTGGCAACGCTTGAACATCTCCTTCTCGCCCTGATCGACGAGCCGGATGCGGCTCGTGTGATGACGGCCTGCGGCGTGGACCTGGAGCAGTTGCGCGGCGCACTGACGAAATTCATCGACGAGGACCTGCAGTCGCTGATCTCCGACATCGACGGCTCAGAGGCCGCGCCGACCACCAGTTTCCAGCGCGTGATCCAGCGCGCCGCCATCCATGTCCAGAGTTCAGGCCGCTCGGAAGTCACCGGCGCCAACGTTCTCGTCGCCATGTTCGCGGAGCGCGAAAGCCACGCCGCCTATTTCCTGCAGGAGCAGGACATGACGCGATACGACGCCGTCAACTACATCTCGCACGGCGTCGCCAAGGATCCGAGCTACGGCGAGTCGAAGCCGGTGACCGGCACCGAAAACGTGCAGGACGCAAGGGAAGGCGACGGCGAAAAGGGCGGCGAGGACAGCGCGCTGCAGAAATACTGCGTCGATTTGAACGCCAAGGCGCGGATCGGCGATGTCGATCCGCTGATCGGCCGCGAACACGAGGTCGAGCGCTGCATCCAGGTGTTGTGCCGGCGGCGCAAGAACAATCCGGTTCTGGTCGGCGACCCCGGCGTCGGCAAGACCGCCATCGCCGAGGGACTGGCGCGCAAGATCGTCGACGGCGAAACGCCGAGCGTTCTGGAACACACCACGATTTTCTCGCTCGACATGGGCGCGCTTCTGGCCGGCACGCGTTACCGCGGCGATTTCGAGGAACGGCTCAAGGCGGTGATGAAAGAGCTGGAGAACCACCCCGACGCCGTGCTGTTCATCGACGAGATTCACACCGTCATCGGCGCCGGCGCGACATCCGGTGGCGCGATGGACGCGTCGAACCTTCTGAAACCGGCATTGCAGGGCGGCAAGCTGCGCTGCATGGGTTCCACGACCTACAAGGAATACCGCCAGCATTTCGAAAAGGACCGCGCGCTCTCGCGCCGGTTCCAGAAGATCGATATCAACGAACCGTCGGTCGATGACACGATCAAGATCCTGATGGGGCTGAAACCCTATTTCGAGGAGCATCACCTGATCCGCTACACCAACGACGCGATCAAGTCGGCGGTCGATCTGTCGGCGCGCTACATCCACGACCGAAAGCTGCCGGACAAGGCCATCGACGTGATCGACGAGGCCGGCGCAGCACAGATGCTGGTGGCCGAATCAAAACGCCGCAAGACCATCGGACCGAAAGAGATAGAGGCCGTGGTCGCCAAGATCGCCCGCATCCCGCCGAAGAGCGTCTCGAAAGACGATTCGATCGTGCTGAAGGATCTGGAGAAATCGCTGAAACGGGTCGTGTTCGGCCAGGACGAGGCGATCGAGGCGCTGGCATCGGCGATCAAGCTGTCGCGCGCCGGACTGCGGGAACCGGAAAAACCGATCGGCAATTACCTGTTCGCCGGGCCGACCGGCGTCGGCAAGACCGAGGTCGCCAGGCAGCTTGCCGACACGATGGGCGTCGAACTTCTGCGTTTCGACATGTCGGAGTACATGGAGAAACACGCGGTTTCGCGGCTGATCGGCGCACCCCCGGGTTATGTCGGATTCGATCAGGGCGGCCTTCTGACCGACGGCGTCGACCAGCACCCGCATTGCGTGCTGCTGCTCGACGAGATCGAAAAGGCGCATCCGGACGTGTTCAACATCCTGTTGCAGGTGATGGACCACGGCAAGCTGACCGACCACAACGGCCGCCAGGTGGATTTCCGCAACGTGATCCTGATCATGACGTCGAACGCCGGCGCCGCCGAACAGGCGAAAACGGCGATCGGCTTCGGCCGCGACCGTCCGGAGGGCGAGGACCTCGCCGCCATCGAGAAGATGTTCAGCCCTGAGTTCCGCAACCGTCTGGACGCGGTGATCAGTTTCAGCGCGCTTTCGCCCAAGGTCATCCTTCGGGTGGTCGAGAAATTCGTCCTGCAACTGGAAGCGCAGTTGCTGGACCGCAACGTCTCGATCGAACTCAGCCCCGAAGCGGCGGAATGGCTGGCCGACAAGGGCTATGACGACCGGATGGGCGCCAGGCCGCTGGCCCGTACCATCCAGGAAAACATCAAGAAACCGCTGGCCGAGGAACTGCTGTTCGGCAAGCTGGCCAAAGGCGGCGTCGTGCGTGTCGGCGTCAAGCGCGGCGCGCTCGATCTGAAGATCGAACAGCCGCGGCGACCGCGCATCACGTCGAAGAAACCGCCGCTTCTGACGGCGGATTAGAACGGGGCCGGGTTCTCCCGGCTCCTTTCGCTCTCACGCGTGTCGCGGCCCGAGCGGGTTTCCCGGCGAAATCCGGAGGCGCTACTTTTCCGTCAGCTTCAGCTCGATCCGCCGGTTCTTCGCCAGTGCCTCGGGCGAGTCGCCGGTATCCACCGGCTGGAATTCGCCAAAGCCGGTGGCGGCCAGCCGGTCGGCCGGAATGCCCTGAAAATCGATCAGGTATTTCACCACCGAAAGCGCCCGCGCCTGGCTCAGCTCCCAGTTGTCCCTGTACTCGCCACCGCCGCCGATCGGCGTCTTGTCGGTGTGCCCGTCAACGCGCAGGACCCAGTCGATGCCTTCGGGGATCTCGTTGCCGATTTCGCGGATGACCCCCGCTATCTGCGCCAATTGCCTTCGGCCCTCCGCGCCGAGTACGGCGGAGCCGGGCTCGAACAGCACCTCGGAGGAGAACACAAACCGGTCGCCGACGATCTTCACGCCTTCGCGGCTGGCGAGGATGTCGCGCAGCCTGCCGAAGAATTCTGAGCGGAACTTGCGCAGGTCCTGCGCCTCCTCCTGCAGGCGTTTGCGTTCGCGCTCTTCCAGTTCGGCGCGCTTGCGCTGTTCCTCGGCGAGCTTGCGCTGTTCCTCGGCAACCTTGCGCTGTTCTTCGGCGACCCGCGCCAGCGCCGCGTTGAGGTTGGAGCCCAGGCTGTCGATCTGCACCTTCGCCGCCGCGTCGCGGGCCGCCGATTCGTCGAGGATGGCCTGCAGGTTCTGCAACTGGGCGCGCAGCGAAGCGGTCTGCTGGTTGAGAAGCGCGATCTGCCGCTTGCTTTCCGCCGAAATATCCTTCTCCCGCGCCAGCAAGTCGTTGGCCTGCGCCAGCAATGCCTTCTGCCGGTCTGCCTCGGAAACGCTCCGCTCGCTCCGAGAGACCAGATCCTTGTTCTCGGACAGCGCCAGCGCCAGTTTCCGAAGGGCCTCGTCGCGCGCCGCCTCTATCTCGGCCTGGCTCTTCTTCTCTTCCTCGAGACGCTCGCTGAGCCTGGCCTCGGCGGACCTGGCGTCCTTTGCATCGGCGAGGGCGAGCGCCAGTTTCCGCAACGCGGCATCGCGCTCGGCTTCGGTGGCGGCGCGGCTTTTCCTTTCGTCTTCGAGCTGGCTGCTCAGTTTGGCCCTGGCATCCTCCGCCGCCTCGGCCGCCGCCAGCGCCAGCGCCAGCTTCTGCAGCGCCGCGTCGCGGTCAGCGGCAATTTCCTGCTTCGTTCTGGTCTCCTCTTTCAGTTTTTCGCCGATATCGGCCCTGGCCGATTTTGCCGCCTCTGCATCCGCCATCGCCGCCGCGAGCCTGGCCAGCGCCTCGTCGCGCGACGCCGTCAGCGCCGCCTGGTTTTCCCTGCCGGCCGACAATTCCGCTTCCAGCGCCAGTTTCGCCGCCTCCGCTTCCTTTTTCGCGGCGAGCGCCGCGGCGAGACGCGCCAACGCCTCCTCCTTCGAGGCGGTTACCTCTTCCGCCGCCGTCTGTTCCGCCGCCAGCCGTTTCTGCAACTCGGCGTTGGCCTTGGCGATGGCCTCGCGCGCGCTGACGGCCAGTGCAAGCTGGGCGAGCAGGTCATCCTTGGCGGCCTTGAGGTCGCGTTGCGCGGCCTGGGCGGCCGACAGCAGTGTCAGCGTATCCTCTGCCTTCTTGCGCTCCGCCTCCAGCTTCAGCGTCATGGCGGTCAGCTCCGCCGAGGAATCCTTGAGTCTTCTGCGCAGTTCCTCCGCCGCCGCGGCTTCGGCAAGCCGCGTCTTTTCGGCCTCCGTCAGCTTGGCTTGCGCCGTATTCAGTTCGGCGCGCACGGATTTCAGGGATTCCTGATCCGAAGCGCTTCTGGAACGCAGATCGGCGATCAGGGCTTCGAGCGCCTCGCGTTTCGCCGCCGCCAGCCGGGCCGCTTCCGCCGAGGCGTCTATTTCGTCGCGCGCCTGCGCCAGCGCCAGTTGCAGCGCTTCCTTCTGCGAGATCACCGTTGCGTTGGCGGCCTCGAGATCGTCTATCCGGGCGACAGCCGCCGACAGCTTGCCGGACTGCTCATCCAGATTGGCCTGCGTCTCGCTCAGCGACGACGTCAGCGAGGCGTTGCGCGATTGCAGGTCGGTGTTCTGCGCTATCAGGCTCGCCACCTGCTCTTCGAAACTGGCGATCCTGGCGGCGGCGGCCTGTTTCTCGCTGGTCAGGCTCGCGATGATCGCCTCGCGCGCCTGCGCGGTGACTTCCGCGCGGTCGAGTTCCTCCCCGAGAAAGCCGACTTCGGTCTCCAGCTTGTCGCTGCGCTGCTGTTCCAGCCCGAGCGCCTCCGCGAGGCTCGCAACCTGACCGGCGAGATCGCTCAGTTCCTTGTCCTTGCCGGTGATGGTCTCGCGCAGCACGAATTGGATGACCATGAAGATCGACAGCACGAACATGAGAATCAGCAGCAGCGCCGTCATCGCGTCGACGAATCCCGGCCAGATGTTGTTCTGAAATCGGCTGCCGCCGCGGCGGATCAGAGCCATCGGTTATCTTCCCTGGCGCATCGCGACGTCGCGGATGCTCTGTACCAATGCCGCGAGGTCCTGGCGAAGCTCCGCCATGGTATCCTGGCGTCCCGCCGCCATTTCCTCGAGTATCCTGAGAAGCTGGACATCGATGTTCCGCAGCCGCATGCGCGCCTCTGAATCGAGGCCGCCGCCCTCTTCGAGGTTTTCCTGCAGAAGCTGCGCCATCCGTTCCTGCACCTCGATCAGCCGTTCCTGCGCGGCGGCATTTTGCGCCTGCGCGTTCAGGCCGCGTTCCTGCTCGGCGACGACGCGCCCTTGCGCCTCGACAAGCTGGCGGTTGCCTGCGGCAATCTGCTCCTGCGCGTCAACGATTCTTTGCAGGATTTCCTGATCGGCGGCGGCCGGCTCGGTCTGCAGCTGCGCTGCAAGCTGTCCGACCAGGCTGTTGACGGATTCCGACAGGGCCTCCAGACGGTGATCGTTTTTCAGGCGGTCCTCTTCGGACCGGGCGAAAAGATCGCTCAGCGTTTCCAGCCGGACGGTGCTCTGCTCCATCAGTTCCGACAGGCCCGAGGTGGAAGACGCGCCTTCCTCGCCATCGCGCGACGCCAATCCGATCTGCGTGATCGAGGACAGCCATTCCTCAAGCTCGCGGTAGAACCGGTTCTGCCCGTGCCCCGCGAACAGCTCCAGCAGCCCGACGACAAGCGAACCGGCGAGGCCCAGAAGCGAAGACGAAAATGCCGTACCCATGCCGCCAAGCTGCCTCTCGAGGCCCGTCATCAGGTTTTCGAAGCTCTCGATTGCCGTCTGGCCTTCCTTGGGCTCCAGCGACCTTATGGTATCCACGACCGCCGGCACCGTCGTCGCAAGACCATAGAAGGTTCCGAGAAGTCCAAGGAAAATCAGCAGGTTAACGATATACCGAGTTATGTCTCTCGCTTCGTCGAGCCGTGTCGCGACGGAATCGAGAATCGAGCGCGACGACGTCGAGGTAAGCGCGCGCCGCGCCCGCGTCTCGCGCAGCAACGCGGCCAGCGAGGCAAGCAGCCGCGGCGACCTGATGAATTCGTGGCCGGGCCGGTCGAGCGCGAACCCCTCGATCCAGCTTACCGAGGATATCAGCGTGAAGACCTGCCGGAAGCAGGCGCCGACGCCGAAGGCGAATACGACCAGGATGATGCCGTTCAGGTAGGGCGAGGCAAGAAAGATCGGCGAGACCGACGGGTAGGCGACAAAACTCCCGACACCGGCCATCAGCAGCACGAACAGCATCAGCGCGATCTGCCGGATCGGTTGCGAGAATTCCGGCTCGTGAGTTTGCTCAAGGCGCATCCGCTGACCTGCCCATTGGTGTGCTTTTCTTGAATTCGCCGTACTTTTCCAGCACTGCAGCCACTGTGGCAAGCCTATATCGCCCATGGCTTAAATGTAAGTTCCTATTAGCTTTCGTAATGCAGGCGCCGCCCGGTTCCGGCATAATCTGAAAAAACAGACAACGAGGTTCCCCATGTTCGAACAATTCGGCGCCCCGGCACTTGCCATTCTGGCGTTCGCCGTCGTCATGATCTTCATGATGGTCAAGTCCGTCCCGCAAGGGGAGGAATGGACCGTCGAGCGGTTCGGCCGTTACACCAGAACGCTCAAACCCGGGTTGCGGTTCCTGATCCCGCTGATGGACAAGGTCGGTTCCCGCATCAACATGATGGAAACCGTTCTGGACATCGAGCAACAGGAGGTGATCACACGCGACAACGCCATTGTGGTCGCCGATGCCGTGGCTTTCTACCAGGTGGTAGACGCCGCGCAGGCGGCTTACGAAGTGCGTAACCTTGAGCGCGCGCTGTCCAACCTGAGCCAGACCAACATCCGCGCGGTGATCGGCGCGATGGACCTCGACGAGTCGCTGTCGAACCGCGATGCGATCAATACCAAGCTTCTGGCCGTCATCGACGAGGCCTCCAACCCGTGG
>JBHHXR010000088.1:0-12832 GCA_046757205.1 Paracoccaceae bacterium | reverse complement strand
CGGCAAGCACGAACTGTCCGGCGTCGATCTCGGCCTCCCGGGGATGGTCGATGCACCGCGCGGCTTCGTGTACTGGTCGCCGTCGCTTGCCGACCGGAATGTCGCGCTCGGATCGGTTCTTGCCGAGGCGGTGCGGGCTCCGCTGTTTATCGACAATGACGTCAATCTGGTCGCCAAGGCCGAGCAGTTGTACGGCTACGGCCGCAATGTCAGCGACTTCATCGTCGTCACCATAGAACATGGCGTCGGCATGGGCATCGTCATCGACAACCGCATATACCGGGGCACGCGCGGGCGCGGGGCGGAATTCGGGCACACCAAGGTGCAACTCGACGGCGCGCTCTGCCGCTGCGGCCAGCGCGGCTGTCTGGAAGCCTACGTGGCCGACTACGCGCTGCTGCGCGAAGCCGGCATCGTGGCGGAGTTTTCCGGCGACGCGCCGCCCGAGAAGCGGCTGACGGCGCTCTGCGACGCGGCGAAGTCCGGCGACGGCACGGCGCTCACCATTTTCCAGCGCGCCGGGCGCATGCTGGCGATGGGGCTGGCAAACGTCGTCAACATCTTCGATCCGGAACTCATCATCCTGACCGGCGAACGGATGCAGCTCGACCACCTGTACGCCGACGACGTGATCGACAGAGTGAAAAGCTATGTCATGCAGACCGGCGCGCCGCCACCGGAGGTGCGCATCCACAAATGGGGCGACCTGATGTGGGCAAGGGGTGCGGCGGCCTACGCCATGGAAGGCGTTTCGACACTCGCAATCCAGGAGGTGTCCGGCGATGCGGATTAGTATTCCGGTTCTGGTTCTTCTTCTTGCCGCCGGGCCGGCCGTGGCCGGCGCCAGACCGGCGTTCGAGGAGCGCGGCAGGGCGCTCGGCGTGACGCAACAGTACACCGGCGGCTGGGAGCATTTCGTCGGCGGCGGCGTGGCGACGTTCGATTGCGACGGCGATCTCATGCCCGAGCTTTTCGTCGCGGGCGGCGAGACGCCGGCGGCGCTGCTGCGGAATTCGGGGCAACGCGGCGGCGAGGTGAAGTTCCGCGAGGACACGCCGGACACGCTGCGACTGTCCGGCGTCACCGGCGCATACCCGCTCGACATCGACGGGGACGGGCGCTTGGACCTCGCCGTCCTTCGGGCCGGGACGAACATGCTGTTCAAGGGCGGTGCCGGCTGTTCCTTTGCGGAATTCCCCGATTCGCTGGGATTCCGCAGCACGAAGAAGTGGACAACGGCCTTCTCGGCGACATGGGAAGCGGGAAATGCCTTGCCCACGCTGGCCTTCGGGAACTACGTCGACCGCGACGATCCGGACGGCCCGTTCGGGGCCTGCGACGCCAGCATGCTCTATCGCCCGGACGGCGGGGCATACGCCGATCCCCTGCCCCTCGAACCGGGCTACTGCGCGCTGTCGATGCTGTTTTCCGACTGGGGCCGCAAAGGGCGGCAGGACCTGCGCGTCAGCAATGACCGGCACTACTACGTCAAGGACGGCTCCGAGCAGATGTGGGCGATGGAGGCGGCGCCGAGGCTGTACACCGCCGCCGACGGCTGGGCGGAGCAGATGATCTGGGGCATGGGCATCGCCAGCCGCGACATTTCCGGCGACGGCGTGCCGGAGGTGTTCCTGACCAGCATGGGCGACCAGAAGCTGCAGCATCTGGAGGATGGCGCGGACGGGCCGCGTTTCGCCGACGCCCGCTTCGTGCGGGGCACGACCGCGCACCGGCCCTACGAGGGCGACGACGGTCGCCCCTCGACCGGCTGGCACGCCCAGTTCGGCGACGTGCAGAACGACGGGCTGGACGACATCTTCATCGCCAAGGGCAATGTCGATCAAATGCCCTCGAGCGCCATGAAGGACCCCAACAACCTGCTGATACAGCAGGACGACGGCAGGTTCTCCGAAGCCGGCGCCGAGGCCGATATCGACTCGGCGGCCCGCGGCCGCGGCGCGGCGCTGGAGGATCTCAATCTCGACGGGCTGCTCGATCTCGTCGTGGTAAACCGCCGGGCGCCGCTGGAGATCTACGAAAACATCACCGAGGGCGCGGGAAACTGGCTGCTGCTCGACGTGTCGCAGCCGGCGCCGAACCCCGATGCAGTGGGCGCCTGGATCGAGGTCCGGGCATCCGGCAGGACCTGGTCGCGGGAAATCACCGTCGGCGGCGGGCACGCCAGTGGCGCCGCGACGGTGATCCATTTCGGCCTCGGCGGCGCCGGCCGCGCGGAACTGCGGGTGATCTGGCCGGACGGCGCGGCGTCGGCGTGGCGGGAGGTAGGAACCAACCGGGTCCTGCGGGTATCGCGGGGCGGCGACGGGCTGGAAATCTCGCCGCTCTGACGGCGACCGCCTGCCCCCATGTGCCGGGCCGGGAATACGAACTCCCGGGCAGCGGGCCGGTTTTCCCTTCTCTTCGATCCGTTTGCCATGCCATGCGGGCCGACCGAGAAAGACTATCCCGAAACGGGCTGCCGGACGCGGATGGCGGTATCGCTGTCAAGAAATCCGTCCGCCGCCGCCGCGGTTTTCCTGGCGACGCTCAGGCAGGCCGCGACAGAGGGGCCGGCGAAGTAATTGCCCGTCAGGAACAGGCCCGGCTGGCGTTCCTGCGTGGTCCCCAGGGCAGCCAGCAGCCCGCTGTGGCCGAGCCCGTATTGCGGAAGCCCGACCGGCCAGTGGCGCACCTTCGCCACCACCGGCTCGCCCGTCGCGCCGATAAGATCGCGAAACTCCGCACGAACCAGCGCCACCAGTTCGGGCGCTTCGAGGCGGGCCAGATCGGGCGACCGTACACCGCCGACATAGGCGGAGACGGCGACGTGCCCTTCCGGCGCGCGGTCGGGGAACATGGTGGAACAGAACTGGGCACCGAGGATGCCGCGGTTTTCCGCCTCGGGCGTTAGAAACCCAAGGCCGTCCAGTGGGTGGGCGACCCTGTTGCGGGGAAAGCCGAGGAACACAACGGCCAGCGGCGGCGCGTGGATCCGTCCCGCTGCCTCCGCTCCTGGCGGGTCGATACCCGATATCAGGCGGGCCGCCACGTGGGGCTGGGTGGCGATGACTACCGATTTCGCCCGCAAGGTTTCCTCGCCGGCGCCGATCTGGACACTGAAGCCGTTGCGGTTCCGCGAAACGCGCCTGACCGCCACCCCCGTTTTGATACTGTCGCCGAGCCGGCGGGCAAGCGCCGCGGGCAGCGTCGCCATGCCGTCGCGCCAGGAAAACAACCGGCTTCCCGGCATCTTGCCGCCCTCGCGGCGCCGGTGCATCATGCCCAGCGTTACCGACCCGTATTTCGCCTCCAGCGCCGCCAGTTTGGGAAATATCGCCGACACCGAAAGGTCGGCCGCGCGGCCGCCGTAGATGCCCGCGACCATCGGATCCATGACGCGCTCGGCGAACTCCCTGCCGAAGCGGCGGGAACAAAAGCTCAGCACCGTTTCCTCCTCGCCACCGTTCTTGTGGGGCAGGATGAACTCCGCCAGCATGCGCATTCTTGCCCTGGCCGACAGATAACGCGAGGTCAGGAAACCGGCCGGACCCATTGAAATCGATGAAAGCTTCCCGCCGGACACGAGGTAGCGGCGCTGGATCCCTTCACCAAGGTCGCACCGCAGATCGTCAAGGCGGAGATCGCGCGAGATTTCCTCCGCAACCGGCACATGGGCGTTCATCGTGCTCGGCCCGTGTTCCATCAGGAAACCTGACAGGCGCTCGGAAACCGCGTTGCCGCCGGCGAATTGCTGGCGCTCCAGAACCACGACATCGTGGCCGGCCTGCTTCAGATAGTAGGCCGCCGCGAGGCCGGAGACCCCGCCGCCGATGATGATGACATCCGCCGTCACCGATCAGTCCTTGTACTGCCCGGGGGCGGTTTCGGAGTGAAAGGCGCCCATGTTTTCCCAGGCATCGCCGGCCTTGTCGATGGCCGCCGCCGTGACCTTGTCCAGCCCCATTTCCCGGGCGCAGCGTTCGATCTCCAGAGCCACCATCGGGCGGATGAAGTCGGGGATGCGCGCGACGCGCGCGCTTGCGTCATCGTCCCAGTGCATGGTCGATTTCCGCTTCGCCGATCCCTCTGCCCAGCCGGCGTATTTTTCCTCGACCAGATCCAGCGTCACGGTTCCGGCGCCGGACTTGCGGGCGAAGGATTCGATGCGGCTGCGGGTCATTTCGCGGATGAAGCCCTCAGGCACACGGGCGCGCCGGCCCGTGGCGCGGGCGGCCAACGCACGCGGTGCCCCGGCGTCCCCTCCCGCCGGGGGGGCCGGCGCCGCCTCGTCCTCGCGCGGCGGCACCGGGCACATGTTCCTGCGCGACTCCGCTATGCCCGCCTCCGCCAGCTCCAGTGATATTTCACCGACCCCGCGTTCCAGCGCCAGATCGTCGATGCCCGCCCGCACCGATGCACGAACCATCTTCGGCACCTTGTTGACCCGCGCCAGCGCGGCGGCCGTCCATCTCGGCTGGTCGCTTTCGGCCAGGTCGAGAAACGGCGTCACGTGTTTCGGCATGACCTTGCCGCTCTTGTCGCGCCGGGCGCGTTTTATCGCGCGAAGCCTGATGTTGTCGCCGACGGCGGCATCGGTAACCGTGGCCAGCAGCTTTTCGGCCGCCGCGCTCCAGGCAAGGTCCTGTTTTTCAGCGGCATCATCGCCGGAATACCCGGGCATGGCCTTACCCATGACCTCGTCGACGATATCGGAGGTGACGAAGGTGTGGCCCAGTTTCTGGGTGTGGCGCAGCACCATGCGCCGGGCCATGTCGCGGACGAATTCGGGCGCCCTGGAAATCTTCCGTTCCGCCTCGACGCTCCACGCCACGGTTTCCTCGGCGACGAGGTCGAGCGGCGGCGTGTAGGTGGTCAACGTGAGCCACAGATGGCAGGGCGCCTGGCGCAGCAGGTTTTCCGCGTTGCCGCCGATATCCAGCTCGTCGTCGGCGTGCACCCCGGTCTTGCCCACCACCAGAAGGCTGGCGCCGACCTCTTCCAGATAGCCGATGATCGCCTTGTAGGGTTTGCCGTCCAGAAGCTTGGTGGAAATCTTCACGCCGAGATCGCCGGCAACGCTTTCGGCGACCTCCAGATGCGACTGGTAGATCTTGGCGATGCCGTCGTCGATCAGTTCCTCGTGCAGTTGCTCCTGCTCCTTGAAGCGGAAGACCTTGCCGGCCTCTTCGCTGAGCACGCCGGCGATCTTGTTGAAGGCGACGTAGTGGTAATAGGGATCGTAGGCGGCCACCGCATGCACCTCGGCGCCGGTTCGCGCCGCCAGATCGAGCGCGGTCATCAGGGCGCCGTAGGAAAGCGGCGAGCCGTCGACGCCGACGACGATGGGGCCGTCGCCGATCGCCTTGCCGGGGTCGCGAATGACAAGAGTGTCGATCGGCGAGCGGCGGACAACCCGCTCCGCGACGGTGCCGACGGTGCTTCCCGGCACCGCGCCCAGGCCGAGCGCGCCCATCGCCAGGACATCGTAGTCGCCGCTGCGGGCCGCCTGCGCCACCTTGGCGTAGTTCTTGCCCTCGGGGCTCAGCCGCCTGAACTCGACCCCGGCCCGGCCGCACGCCTCCCCGCCGGCGTCATGGTAACTGTCGGAGATGATGTTGAGGCCACGGCTTATCAGGTCGTCGTGAACCTCGCGCTGATAGCCCATCTCCTGTTCTTCCAGATAGCGCTCCGGCAGGCCGCCTTCCATCATCTTGAAACGGCGGTCGTGCAGCATCGCCGCGTAGGCGTGGATGCCGGTAATGACACCATCCGCCGATTTCGCCAGGCGGATCGCCTCTTCAAGCGCCCTGTTGGCGTGTTCGGAGGCGTCCAGCGCCACCAGAATCCGCGCCAGCGCCACCGGCGCCGTATCCGTCGCCTGCCGGCCGGATTCCGGCGTCTCGGCAACCTGGGTGGGTAACGATGTGGTCATGTCCTTGCTTTCGTTTCAGGCCGTGGCGTTGGTCTCGCAGTGTTCCTGTCCAGACTCTGCGGCGCCTTGATCCTTGTCAATCGCCGCGGTCGCGGAGAACGGCGCCGATCAGGCACAACAACAGCCCGGTCACGATCAGGATCACCGGCAGCGACAATACCTCGAAGCCGCCGCGCCACGACAGCATGGTGTTCAGCGCACCGAGAATGATCAGGATGACGCCAAACAGCCTGACGATGGCGCCGCGGGTGTTGCGGGGAAGGTCTTGCCGCTGGCCGACGGTCATCAGCCCGCCCCCCGCGTTCGCGAGGCCGCGCTCTGGCCCCACCAGAGAAGAACTCCGCCGCTCAGCAGGGTGGCGATCACGGCGACGATCAGTGGCCGGTTGCTCGGCGCCGGCTTCAGCAACAGCCAGTACCAGGTAGTCATCGCGTGCGCCGTGCCGGCCTCGCTGTTGGAGCCGTCCCAGGCGAAAAACGCAATCGGCACGAAGCGGCCCGCCTCGAACTGAAGGTCCTCGTCCGCCTGCGTCGTCAGCGCCCGGGTCATGACGACCCGCCAGGTGCCGTTCTTGTAGCTGCCCCTGGCGGTCAGCCCGGAAGCATCGTCGCGCGGCTGCTGGTCGCCGATCCCGCGAGCGTCGATCAGGGTGGCGCTTTCGGGCTCGTCGGCAGTGCCGCTGGACCAGCGCCAGAGGTTGACCGGCTTGGCGGCGTCGCCCATCAGGAAATAGGGCTTTTCCATGCCGTTCGGGATTGCCTGGGGGAACTGAACGGCGATGGCGTCCTCGTGGAATTCCTCGTCGGCTATGCTCGCGGCCTTGGCGTCGCCGGGGATGCTCCTTGTGCGGTCATCCCACTCCAGGTGGATGGCGATGCGTTCATCGTTGAACAGCGCCCGCACGGTGACGGTGTCGTTGGCGGTGGTAAAGAAACGCTCCTTGCCGACGATCTGCGGCACCATGAAGAAGGTCGAGGGCGGGGCACCGTCCCATGCCGGATCGTCGGGCGAGGCGGGAAGATCGCCGGCCACCGGGGCCGCCTGGATGACGGTGTTTTCCGGCCGCACCACCTTGTCGGTCTTGGCCAGCGAGGCAACGTAGTTGGCGACGTGCCAGCGTTCCTCGATGGTCAGCTTCTTCTTGCTCTTGGGGTCGGCGAAGGATGGCATCTGCGTCGTCGGAATGCCGACCGATATGCGGGTGAAGATGTCCTTTGGATCGTTGCTGGCGCGGAACGTCCATGGTTTGGTCAGGTTCCTCGGCCAGGTCCGGTCGCCGTTGTCGTCCTTCAGTTTCTTGATGCCATCGCCCTTGCCATCGGCGCCGTGGCATTCCGAACAGCGGTCGTTGGCGTGAAAAAGTTCCTTGCCGGCAGCGATGCTTTCCGGCGACGAGGGGATCTGGGTGCCGTAATCCACCTGTGATTCCGGCTCTCCTTCCAGTTCGGCGAACAGCTTGATGTAGGCGATCACATCCAGCATGTCCTGTTCCGACAGCAGATCGCTCCACCCGGGCATGGCGGTGCCGGGCATGCCGTCGCGGATCATGCGGAGCAGGTCCTCGTCGTTCGGCAGGTCGTCGTCGAAGGCCGAAGTCTTGAACTTGAAGAGACCGAAAGTGAAATCGCGCGGCGGCGGATTGAGGCGCTCCGCCGCCGGGCCGAGGCCGTCGCCCTCCTCGCCGTGGCACTGCTGGCAGCGCTTCAGATAGATTGTCTCGCCTTTCGTCTCGTCACCGGATTGCGCCTTGGCCGCCCCGCAAGAGAACGCAAGCAATCCGGCAGTGAAGATCGCCGGCAGGATTTTCCCGCAAAGACCACCGCCCATCACCATTACTCCCATGATCTCGGTTGATGGCCCGTGTAGTCGTAGAGGAACAGGATCACCTTCCAAATCTCTTCTTCCTTGAGGAAATTCTGCCACACCGGCATCGACGAAATCCACGGGGCGGCTTCCTTCGGCAGCCCCGGCCCGCCGGTCGAGATGCGCCAGAACAGATAGGACTCCTGAAGCTGGGCGATGGTGCCGACGTCCTGGAAGTTGAGCGGCGTCGGGTTCAGACCGGCGGCATACGGCCCCTGCCCGTTGAGCTTGTCGCCGTGGCAATACTGGCAGTTCCGGATGTAGATGGCGGCGCCCTCGCCAACCAGTTCGCGGAACCGCTCGGGGTCTTCCTTCTCGAATTTGCGAAACGGGTTTTCCAGGGTCAGCAGGTTGACGCGCTTGCCGAATATCTTCGCGGTTCCCGGCGGCGCCGGGTGGATGGTGCGAAGCTCAACGGGAGCCTCGAAACTTGGCAGCATCTTCGTATAGACGCCGCCGCCCACGGCCAGCGGCACGACGATGAAAACAAGGTTGCGCCAGACCCGTTTTGACGGGTCCTCGACCATTGCCTTTATCGGGGCCACCAGTTCCGCCGTCTGCTCCTCGTCATAGGTGAACACCATGAAGACGCCGGCGGTGACGAAGAACATGTACATGGCCAGCAGGCTGGCGGGGATCACCGCGTCGAGGATGTAGTCGAAGACGATGATCAGGCCGAAATAGACCCCGGCGAGGACCAGCGCGGCTTGCAGCAGTCTGGGTATCTTCATCGCCGCCTCCTCACTTCAGCCCGGCCAGGAAATCGACCAGGATTTCCAGTTCCGCGGCATACAACTGTTCACCGAGATCGGCCGGCATGAGGTCCGCCTCGAAACCTTCCGCCAGATCGGCGTTGGGATCGAGTAGCGCGCGGCGGAGGTAATCCCGGTCGCGGGCGGCGCCGATATGCGAAAGGTTCGGACCGACGTCGCCGGCCTCCTCGCCTATGGTGTGGCAGGCTTCGCAGGAATACTCGCCGATCAGCTCCCGGGGGTCGAGAATGGCCGCGCGCGGTTCGCCGTCGCCGGCGCTCTCGCTCGTTGCCGTATCTTCGGCGCTGCCCAGATCGGTGGGTATCTCGACCGTCACCTCGGCGCCGCCATTGTCCTGCAGAAAGGCGATGACCGCGGCCAGTTCGGGCTCCGACAGGCCGATGCTGCCGCCGGTGATTACCGGCATCGGGCTTTCGGTGTCGTTGGTGCCGGTCTTGCCGAACCCGGCGACCACGTAGGCGGAAGGATCGACCAGCGACTCGTGCAGGTATTCCTCGATATTCGCGGCCTCGCCCTGGTAGCGGGGATCGGCAAGGCGCTGCGGCGCGGTTTCGCCGACCTTGTCCAGCATCGGCGCGCGGCCGAGCGAGTTGTGGCACAGGGTGCAGGTGCCCTTGCCGTTGAATATCCTTTCTCCCAGGGCGATGAACTGGTCCATGGTCATCGAACTGAGATCGAGTTTCTCCTGCTTCGGCGGCGGCGCCGGTTCGATCTGCGGGATGCCGAAATTGGAGTATCCCGCGAAGAAGCCAACGGTCACCAGCGCGAAAGCAACGACGGCAAGAAACTGACGCATGGCCGCCTACTCCTTCCAGTAGCCGGCGGGCAGCGTCTTGCTGCTGCTGACCTGGGCGATCCAGAAAACGAAGATCACCATCGCCATGAACAGGATGGCCGCAATCGACACCACGTTTGCCGCATATCCCAGCGTCGGCGTGAAGGCGTCCGGTGAGGCGTCGCGCATGATGCCGACCACGTGCCAGTGCTGGCGGATGCCGGAGCGGATGTAACCCATCAAACCCATCAGCCAGGTGAACGCCACGGCCAGCAGAAACAGCGCGTATTGCGCACGATCGGGGATGCGCCCCCATTTGAGCGGCCCGACCTCCCTTGACCGGCGATAGATGAAACCGTCGAGGATCAGGCTGCCGACGATGACGACGAAGGTGGTCAGCACTTGTGGGATCGAGGCGGCGACCTTGTAGACGGTGTTGGTGAAGTAGCCGTGGTAGATGCCGAGAAACAGGATGTTGGCCATTCCGGCGGTGAACAGCGCCACCTGGATGGCGTTGCCGGCCCTTTCCCACTTGACGGTGGCGATCCTGTTGGAGCGCCGGTAGAACAGGAAACTGAGATACGTGAAAATTATCATCGCGTTAACGGCGGTGTTCTTGGCCGGCATGATACCGAGCGGTCCGAGTATCTTGTGATGCGGCCCGCCCAGCGCCTTGAGTTCCGCATTGCTCAGCACCAGCGTGTGCGGCGTGAACCAGACCAGAAACGCGCCCACCAGAATGATGGCGATGTATTTGATGTAGCGGGTGTAACGCTTGGCGCCGTCGCTGCGCCCCATGCCGCACCACAGGTAATAGTTGGCCGACAGGAAAAGCGTGCCGATCAGCACCGCCTGAATGATGAACAGCCAGGCGAAGATGCCGCCCATCAGCGTGATACCCATCTGCTGGCTGTAGGAATAGATCTCGGCGGCCAGATAATAGCCGGCGAACGGCAGCGGCAGGAGCGCGCAGATGGCGATGAAATTGGCGTTGTAGCCCATCCAGTCATAATGCGCGCGTTCCTGCTGCGAGGGCGCGGTGAGGAACTTGAAGGCCGCGTAGGCGCCGACGATGGAACCGCCGTAAGCGATATTGGCGACGAAGCGGTGGATGTTGATCGGGTTCCACAGGAAGTTGTGCATGGCGGCCCAGCCATCGCCGCTGAAGACGCCCGCCGCATCGACGCCGGCCGGGCTCATCATGAAGGTCAGCCAGGAATTGGCCAGCAGCATCAGCGTCGTGCCGACGGCGTTGAGAACCAGGCCCAGCGTCAGGTGCACCCATTTTCGGAAGCCGCCCTGCAGCCAGTGCCAGCCGTAGTAATAGACATAGAGCGCCGCGCTTTCGGCAAAGAACAGCAGCGCGTAATAGAACATGCTGTCGCTGAAAATGGTCGAGAGATAGCCGAACAGGTGCGGGTAGAACAGGATCAGCGAGAACAGCAGCAGCCCGCCGAGGATGGCGGTGAGCGAATAGGCGGTGATCGAGACCTTGATGAACTCGTAGGCCATGTCGTCGTAGCGCTCGTCCCGGGTCTTCATGCCGATGGCCTCGATGATGAAGACGAAAATCGGCACGGCGAGCACGAAGGCCGCGAACCAGAGGTGAAGCTGGGCGAATATCCAGACCGCGACGCGGCCGTTGACGCCGGCGATCGCGGGATAATCGGCCGCCGTCAGTTCGGGCGCCGGTCCGTAGGGGCTGGCAGTTACCGCGGCCGCCGCACTCTCGGTCCCGGTCGCGGCGAAACCGGCACCGGACAGTCCGACCGCCAGGGCGGCCGCGACAAGCCCGGCGGTCGCCAGCAGCACCCTGGTTTTCAACGGACGAAACGCTTTCATGTCTCTGCCAACCTTTCTTCCTTCACCTGTGGAAGATCAGGCTCAGGCCCTGCATGTTCATGACTGCGGTATCGAGCAGCAGAAAGGCCACCGCGAAGACCAGCAGGGCCACGACGAAGGGCAGCAAGTAACCTTTGATGTCCATCGGTCTTCTATCTCCCGCTCACGATCAGGGCCGCACCAACCACCAGAAAAACTCCAAGATCAGGATCAGCACGACGATGAACAGCACCGGCCCGAGGCGGGCGAGTTGATCCCGTTTTTCAGCCTTCTTGGTCATCGTTCACCTCCCGGTATTGTCGGTGGCCCCTAGCCAAATCGGTGGACCGGAAACGGATTATGAAATAGGCTCGCCCGGAACCGCCACCACTGGGTAATCAGGGTCCCGCCATGCCGCCGCCGAAGATACGCCCCGTCGACATCGTCATCTTCATCGGAATGGCGGTGAACGCGGTGGTCATTCTTCTGATCCTTTACTACTTCGTTTTCTAGGCGGCGTTCCGGCTCCGTTATCCCTGCTTTCCTTTGCAATTGCACAGCGTGCGCAGGTAGATGATCAGCCCGTCTATCTGCTCTTCGGTCAGGGTCTTGCCCCATGGCGGCATCATCGGCGATTTGCTGACCGACGGACCGCCGTCCATGATGACGTTCTTGATGTCGGCATCGGACAGCTTGTCCATTTCGACCGTATCGGTGAAGTTTCGCGGGCTGACGGGAAAATCCTTGGTCACGTTGGGCCCGTCGCCCTTGCCGGTCAGGCCGTGGCATTGCGCACAATAGAATTTGAACACCTTCTCGGTATCCGCCGCATTGGCAGGTGCCGTCGCGAACTGGGAGGCGAGAGCCGCTAAGGCGGCGATTGCTATCAGCTTTTTCATGGTCGGTCTCCTCCTGTCCGGCTATTTCTTAGGCTTGAAGTTGGCGACGTACCTGGCGACGTTCAGCATGTCCTTGTCGCTCAGGAGACCGACGAAAACCGGCATCATCTTGACCGGTTTGAACACCTTCGGCTTTTGCAGGTAGGCGAGGATCCAGTCCGGGTTCAGTCTTTCGCCGGCGTTGACCAGGGACGGCCCGGAGCGTCCGCCGGTAACCTTGCCCCTGCGCCCGGGGTACTGATGGCAGCCGCTGCACGGCATCTTCTTGGTGAATATCTGGCGGCCCTTCGGGCTCTTCTTCGGTTTCACCGCGCCCTCCTCCACCTCGTCGGACGTGAGGCTCATGAGAAACTCGGAAACCGACGCCACCTCGTCGCCGGAAAGCGCCGGGTGATCGCCCGGGTTTTCCTCGGTGAGAGAGTTGAATTTCATCGGCCGGATCGGCTGGGGATCGGCCAGCCACGCGGCCAGCCATTCCTCCTGGAACTTGGATCCGGCATACCACAACTCCGGCCCCGTCTTGGCCAGTTGGTCGTCGATGGTCTTTTCGCGCGCGGGGCCATCGGTGTAGTGGCACTCGGTGCAGCCCTTGGCTTCGAAAACGGCCTGCCCGGCGGCCGGATCGGCCGAACCGGAGGGCGCAGCGGCGACGAAGATTGCCGCGCCCAGTGCCGATGCAAGTATTCGTTTCATGACATTTTTCTCCTGCAATTCATCCGGCTGGCGAACTTACGCATCCGCCGGCTTTTCTTCGTCTTGCGCCTTGCGC
>JBHHXR010000087.1:0-12981 GCA_046757205.1 Paracoccaceae bacterium | reverse complement strand
TCGGCACCCTTGGCCCGGCCGCGGCCGGCGGCGAGTACAGCGGCAGCGGCGTGGCGATCCTGACGGTCACCGGCAACCTGTCCAACCCGAGCCGCGGAGCGTTCGACATGGATGTCGACAAGTTCTTCGGGTTCAGCGAGGTCGCATTCGATGCCGGGACGCAGTTCGATTACCAGGGATTGCAGAAACTCGGCATGATCGCCGTCACCACTGACTTTCCCAAGGGCGGCGACATTCACGTCTTCGAGGGCCCGCTGCTGAAGGACGTGCTGGCCGCCGCCGGCGTCGAGGGCAAGCTGCTGACGGTGCGGGCGCTGGACGGCTACCTGATCGAGGCTCCGATCAGCGAGATGGTGGCGAAGGGCGCGGTCGTGGCGGTAAAGCGGGACGGCACACCGTTTGCCATCGGCGATTTCGGGCCGGCACAGATCGTGTTTCCGCGCAAGGAACGCCCCGAGTTGTCGGAGATGAGCGACGACAACTGGGTGTGGTCGATCTACAATATCCACGTCGAATAGCTTGATCCTCCGCCGTGGCCGGGGTCGTCTGCACGGTTCGCGTCGTGGTACCGACGCTGATCGCCCAGAGGTGGTTTCAACCGGATTTCCGCGAGGTCGCGGCGGAGCCGGTCACGGTGGAGGGCGCGCCGGGCTTTCAGGGCAGAAGACCCGGCAACCATAAAGCGGATCCGCGGCGCCGTTGCGGCGCCAGCCCACGGGCAGGCGCCCGCCCGGCTCATGGTGATCGGAACTGGACGCGGGCTGTATACCCGGGCGCGATGCCCTGAATCTGAATCCGGGCCAGACGGCGTGCGGCGACCAATCGAAGTTTCGTCCCGCAAAGCCGCCTTTCGCGAATTTCGGATTCAGTTGGTCCTGAACCTGGAAACCTGTGCGCCGGACGAGCGAATTCCGTCTGGCGGGCAGGGGTGCCGCGCTTCGGGCGGTCTGCGATATCCGCATCGAACGGCTTGATCCCCCGCCGTGGCCGGGATAGTCGCGGTGAGCGACCGAACCGAAATACCCCGGCCATGGCGAGACCCGGTCTCGCGATCCGGCGCTGCGCCGCGGATGGCCGTTCTCTGGCGGAGTGACCGGAATGGATCATTTTCTGTACCGCGAAGGCGTGCTGTGCGCCGAGGACGTGCCGGTGCCCGACATGGCCGCCGCCGTGGGAACGCCGTTCTACGTCTATTCGACGGCCACGCTGGAACGCCACGTGCAGCTTTTCCGGGACGCCCTGAAGGGTATGGACGCGCATATCTTCTATGCCGTGAAGGCCAATTCCAACATGGCGGTGCTGAAGGTGATCGCCGGCTGCGGCGCCGGCATGGACGTGGTTTCGGGCGGCGAATACGCGCGGGCGCGGGCCGCCGACGTGCCGGGCGAGCGCATCGTGTTTTCCGGCGTCGGCAAGACCGCCGGGGAAATGCGCCTGGCGCTGGAAGGCGGCATCCGCCAGTTCAACGTTGAAAGCGAAGCGGAACTGCTGGCGCTGAACGGGGTCGCCCTGTCGCTCGGGGTATCCGCGCCGGTGGCGATGCGCGTCAACCCCGACGTTGACGCCCGGACCCACGCCAAGATCGCCACCGGGAAATCGGAGAACAAGTTCGGCATTCCGGCCAGTCGCGCGCGCGAGGTCTACGCGCTGGCCGCAGGCCTGCCCGGCGTCGAGGTCGTCGGCATCGACGTGCACATCGGCTCGCAGCTCACCGATCTGGAACCCTACGAGCAGGCGTTCCAGATCGTCGCCGGGCTGACCGGGGCGCTGCGCGCCGACGGCCACGACATCCGCCGGCTGGACCTCGGCGGCGGGCTGGGAATTCCCTACACCCGCTCCAACGAGGCGCCGCCGCTGCCGCTGGAATACGGCGAGGTGATCCGCCGCACCGTCGGCGATCTGGGCTGCGAGATCGACATCGAGCCGGGGCGGCTGATCGCCGGGAACGCCGGTCTGCTGGTCTCCCAGGTGATTTACGTCAAACGCGGCGAGGCTCGGGACTTTCTCGTTCTCGATGCCGCGATGAACGACCTCGTGCGCCCGGCGATGTACGAGGCGTGGCACGACGTGGTTCCGGTCAGTGAGCCCGAGCCGGGGGCGGCAACCGGCGTCTACGACATTGTCGGTCCGGTCTGCGAAACCGGCGACACCTTCGCCCGGCAGCGGGCGATGCCGCGCATGGCGGCCGCCGATCTGGTGGCCTTCCGCTCGGCCGGCGCCTACGGCGCGGTCATGGCGTCGGAGTACAACACGCGGCCGCTGATCCCCGAGGTGCTGGTCAGCGGCGATCAATTTGCCGTGGTGCGGAAAAGACCGAGCTTTGAAGAAATGATAAACCGCGATAGTATCCCGGACTGGCTGGCCTGACCGGGTTTTCGGCGGGGTCGGCCTGTCTGGAGGTTACATGTTCCGCCGCACCGGGCGACGAAACAGCTTGCGCCGGGCCGCCGGCCCCCCGGCGGTGACGTCACTGCGCCGCGCGGTGGCGGGAACGCGCCTGTCGATCGGCGCCGAACGGCTTGCCCGGTGCTTCTGGCCGTTCTGGGCTTTCTCGCTGGCCGCTGCCGCCTTCGTTCTGTTCGACGGGCTGTCGTGGCTGCCGGTCCGCGGGGTGCTGCCGGTGCTTGGCGCGATGGCGCTGGCCGGCGTCGTTCTGGCGGTCGCCGGCATGCGGAAATTCACCTGGCCGACGTTTGACGACGCGGCGGCAAGGCTCGATTCCGCGCTGCCGGGGCGGCCGATCGAAGCCTTGACCGACAGGCAGGCGTCGGGGCGTGACGACCCGGCGTCGCGGCGCCTGTGGGAGCTGCATGTCGAGCGCATGGCCGAGGCGGCGAAAGCGGCGCGCGCCGGCCGGCCGGACCTGCGCCTTTCCGGCCGCGACCCGTGGGCGCTGAGGCTCTGCGCTGTGGTCGCGTTCGTGGCGGCGGCGTTTTTTGCCGGAACCGATCCGGCGCGAACGCTCGATGCGGCGCTCAGGCCGGCTGCCGGAGAAGCCGTCGCCGCAGGCCCCGCGTTCGAGGGCTGGGCGTCGCCGCCGGACTACACGGGACTGCCCGTCGTCTATCTCGGCGAAACGCCGGACGAGCCGGGCCTGACGCTGCCGGCGGGCTCGACGGTGCTGCTCAGGGTCTACGGCGCGGGCGAGCAAACGACACTGAACGAGACCCTGTCGGGGAACTCCGCCGCGCTGACCGAAACCGCCGGCGGGATAAGGGCGGCGGAATTCACCGTGACCCGATCGGGCGAGATCAGCCTTGTGGACGGCGGCTCGACGCTGGGCCGCTGGCGGTTCGAGGTGATCGCGGACGCGCCGCCCGAGGTGGCGCCGACGTCGCCGGTCGAGCGCGCCGTGACCGGCGCCACGCAACTGGAGTTTTCCGCCAGCGACGATTACGGCGTTGCCGCCGCCTGGGCGGAGATTGAACTCGACCTCGCGTCCGTCGACCGACGCCACGGGCTGGCTGCAGCGCCGGTCCCGCGCGAGACCATCGCGGTCGATCTTCCGCTTCCGATCTCCGGCGGCACGCAGGAAGTCGCCGAAACCATGCTGGAGGATTTCAGCAAGCATGTGTGGGCCGGGCTGCCGGTGACGCTGACACTGTTCGCCGCCGACGACGCGCAGCAGACGGCAAGCAGCCGCATTGCCGTCGCGCAACTGCCCGGACGCGTGTTCTACGATCCGCTGGCCGCCGCCATTGTCGAACAACGCCGCGACCTGTTGTGGTCGCCGGAGAATCTCCGGCGGGTCATTCAGGTCCTGAAGGCGATCACCAACCGGCCCGAGGACATCTTCACCAGCGACCCCGGTTATCTGGTGACCCGCGTCGCGTTGCGACGGCTGCAATACGCGTCGGAGGATGGCGTGACCACGGCGGAGACGGAAGACGTGGCCGAGTTGCTGTGGCACGCCGCGCTGCTGATCGAGGAAGGCAACCTCAACGATGCCGCCGAGCAATTGCGCCGGGCGCAGGAGCGGCTTTCCAAGGCGCTGGAGAACGGCGCTTCCGACGAGGAGATCGCCCAGCTCATGGACGAGTTGCGCCAGGCGATGCAGAACTTCCTCGACGAGATGGCGCGCCAGGCGCTTCAGAACGGCGAAATGCAGCAATCGCAGTTGCCTGACGGGCAGCAGCTTTCGCAGGATCAGCTTCAGCAGCTGATGGACCAGATCCAGCAATTGTCGGAACAGGGAAGGCGCGAGGAGGCACGCCGCTTGCTGGAGGAACTGCGCCGCCTGATGGAAAACATGCGGATGACGCTGCAACAGGGCCAGCGGGGCCAGGGCGGCCAGCAGGGCCAGCAACTTCTCGAAGACCTTCAGGACACGCTCAGGCAGCAGCAGGATCTGGCCGACGAGGCCTTCCGCGAACTTCAGCGCCGGTTCCAGGAAGGCCGCCGCGGGCAGGACCGGCAGCAGGGCCAGCAGGGGCGGCCCGGGCAGCAGGGACAGCGCGGCCAGGAGGGCCGTCCGCAAGGGCGCGGGGATCAGGAAAACCAGGGCGGCGTCTCGCCGGGCGACCTCGCCCGGCGCCAGGAAGCGCTCAGGCAGCTTCTGGAAGATCTGCGCGGACGCCTGCCGGGCGGCCAGACCGGCCAGGGCGACGGCGGGCGGCTGGCGCGGGAGGATGCCGACCGCGACATGGGCGCGGCGCGCGACGGCCTCGACCAGGGCGCTCTCGGCGGTGCGCTGGACGACCAGGCGGCGGCGATCGACGACCTGCGCCAGGGTCTGGAGCAACTGGCGCAGGAGTTGCAACGGGCGCAGCAGCGGCTTGGCAACAACGAGCGCAACGGACAGGGCCTCAACCGGCAGGCGCGCGATCCCCTTGGCCGCCCGTCGGGATCGACCGGAGGCATCCGGACCGACGAATCGCTGCTTCCCGATGCCGACGCTCTGCGGCGGGCGCAGGAAATTCTCGATGAGATCCGCCGCCGGTCGGGCGAACGCACGCGCCCGCGGCTGGAACTGGACTATCTCAGGCGGCTGCTGGACCGGTTCTGAGCGTTCACGACCCGTCGCCGATCTCGTTGATCTTGTCTTCGGCGAACCCGAACGCGTTGGCCGAAAATTCCTCGACGAGCCGCCGCGTCTCGTTGACGGCGTTGGTATAGCTGTTCAGGTAGGGTGCCGCCGGCGGGTAGGTAGCGGCGAGTTTCGGGCCCAGCATGTAGGTTGCATACGCCAGTGCGAACAGCACGACGGCGGTGGCGAATCCGATCGAGAAGTTTCCGCTGCCCGAAGCTGCCACGGGCGCGCTGAGGTCCTCGAGGTCTTGCGGCGCCAGCGACTGCTCGAGGTCGGCGACATTCGCCGTCTCGGTCGCTTCCTCTTCTTCGTCAAGCACGATGCCGCTGGCCGCGGCCGCCGATTCGACGCTCTTGGCGCGCCGGGTAATGCCGGGTCTTGGTGCTTCTTCCTGAACCTCGTCCAGTTTGTCGAGTTCGTCGCGGACCACTTTCAGCAGATCGTCCCCGTCCCCGTCCCCGTCCCCGGCTGGCGGTTCGGCCGGTTCGCCGGGTCCTTCGGGTTCGGTCGGCGCGCTGAGGTCTTCCGGTTCGGTTTCGCGCACCCAGCTGGGGCGGCTGGCCGGGCCGGCCGGCGGTCTCGAATGCAGTGACTTGTCGAACCGGGGCGTGACCGGTTCCGGTGCCGCGGCGGGCTCGGCGGCCGCCGGCGTGGCGTCGTCCTCGTCATAGTCGAAAGTGAAATCGAGATCTGCCGAATGGCCTTTCTCCGGCTCCGGAGCGGCTTCTCCGGCGGGCCCGGCCGGGCGCTCTGCCCGGTCGCCGCCGGGGCCGGCTTCGTGAAGCGCGGGGCCTCCGGCCGGCGCGGCAGCCGCTTCGGCCGCGGGTTCGCCGGAAGGCTCTTCCTGCGGTGTTTCGAAATCCTCGTCGGAAAACTCGTTGTCGCCCTCGAAAAGCTCGTCGAGCTGCGAAACATCGGGCCGTGTTTCGGCGCCATGGTTCTCCGGCGATGCCGGCTGAGGCTCCGGTTCGTGCTCGCGCTCCTGCGGCGCCGGTTCGGGCTGCGGGGGCGCGGCGCCGGTCTGCTCGGTCGCGGGGTGTTCCTGGAACCACACGGTGCCGCAGGTGCCGCACTGGACATCGCGGCCGTCCTCGGGGATCGCATCGTCCGGGACTTCGTACTGGGCGGCGCAGGACGGGCAAACAAGTCGCATTCGGCACCTCGCTCGATAGTGTTGTGGCAACCCGCTCAACGAATCACTTTGGTCCATTTCTATCGGGGCCGGTTCAGCTTTCCAAGCACCGGTTCGGACGCCCCCGCGCTTGAGTTTCCGGGCGTCGTCTGCGAGTGTCGCGCCGGCAGGCGAGAAAAGGGAATTCGGCGGCGTGATCGGTTTCCGTCAGGCGACCTTCAGTTACCAGGCACGGGAGATATTGTCGGGCGTCGATCTCGACATCGAGCCCGGCGGCTTCCTGTTTCTCACCGGGCCGTCTGGCGCCGGCAAAACGACGCTGCTGCGCCTGTGCTACCTGTCGCTCAGGCCGACCAGCGGCAGGGTTCTGGCGTTCGGCGAGGACGTCTCGTCCGCCGACCGCGACACCGTGGCGCGGCTGCGCCAGCGCATCGGCGTGGTCCACCAGGACGGCAAGTTTCTCGACCACCTGAGCGTGGCGGAGAATATCGCGCTGCCGCTGCGGGTTTCCGGCCGGTACAACAAGGGCAGCGAGGCGGACATGCGCGACCTTCTGGACTGGGTCGGCATGAAGGACCGCGCCGACGCGCTGCCGGTGCAGCTGTCCGGCGGCGAGAAGCAGCGCGCGGCGCTGGCGCGCGCGGTCATCAACTCGCCGGATCTGCTTATCGCCGACGAGCCGACCGGCAATGTCGACTGGGAAATGGCGGTGCGGTTGCTCGACCTGATGATCGAACTGAACCGGCTCGGCAAGGCGGTGCTGGTGGCGACCCATGACCTGAGCCTGATCCGGGCCGCGAAATCCCGTGTCGCCGCGCGTGTGGTCCGCCTGCACAAGGGCGCCGTCAGGAAGGCCGAGGTCGACCTGTGACCGGGTTCGCCAAAGTTGTCGCCGGGCTTGTCATCGGCGACCGCGAAGCGGCGCGGACGGTTCCGCAAACGGGCTTCACGGCCTGGCTGACCGGGCTGACTGCCGCCGCCATGACGTTTCTGGCGGTCGTGGCGCTGGGGTTCGCCGCCTCCGCCACCCGGCTCGCCGAGGACTGGCGGGCCGGGCTGGCGGCGTCTTCCACCGTCACGATACCGGCCTCCGCCGCGTCGCCGGAGGCGCAGAGATCGGCGGTTCTGCGCGTTCTGGAAACGACGCCGGGCATTGCCTCGGCGCGCGCCGTCAGCGAGGAGGCGCAACTGGCGCTGCTGGCGCCGTGGCTGGGCGACGACCTGCCGGGCGATGTCCTGCGCCTGCCGGTGCTGATAGAAATCACCGAGACGGCGGACGGGCCGGACCGGGAAGGTCTGGTGCTGCGCCTGGCCGGCGAGGCGCCGGATGCGGTGTTCGACGACCACAGCCGCTGGCGGCGGCCGCTGATCGCCGCCGCCGATCGGCTGCGATGGGTCTCGCTGGCCTCGCTCGGCGTGACCCTGGCGGTGCTGGCGGCGGCCGTCGCGCTGGCGGTGCAGGCGGCGCTGTCGGCGAACGGGCGGGTGATCGAGACGCTGCGCCTGATCGGCGCAAGAGACAGCTACGTGATCCGCGCCTTCGTGCGCCGGTACACGCTGCGCTGCGCCGCGGGCTCGGCTGCCGGCGCCATTGCCGGCGCCGTGGCGGTACTGGCCGTCGCGGCGGGGCAGCCGCCCGGGGGCCCGGTGGTCGGACCGGAGCTTCGCGGACTGCAATGGCTGTGGGCCGCGGCCCTGCCGCTGGCGTCCGTCCTGATCGCCTTCGTCGCCGCGCGGCTCACCACCATTGCCAATCTGCGCCACCTGCCCTGAGGAGAAGGAATGCTTCGCCTGCGCTCGATGATCTTCGATATCCTTATGTACGGATCCATGGTGATCATGGGGATCGTGCTGTCGCCGGCGGCGATCTGGTCGCGGGCCGGGGCATACTGGGCCGTGAAACTGTATTGCCGCTGGGCGATCTGGCTCCTGCACGTCATCTGCGGGCTGCGTGTCGAGGTGCGCGGCAAGGTTCCCGAAGGCGAGGTGCTGGTCTGTTCCAAGCACCAGTCGTTTCTCGATATCCTCATTCTCACCAAGACCTTGCCGCGGGCGCGGTTCATCATGAAGAAGGAACTGAAATGGGCACCGATCCTCGGCGCCTACGCGATGCGGATGGGCTCCACGCCGGTTGCCCGCGGGCGCAAGGCCGCGGCGATGAAGGAGATGACCCAGGGCGCCGAGGCGCAGGCGCGGACGCCCGGCCAGACGGTGATCTATCCTCAGGGAACCAGGGTGCTGCCCGGGGCGTACCGGCCCTACAAGATCGGCGCCGGCGTTCTTTACAGGCGCCTTGGCCAGCCCTGCATTCCGGCGGCAACCAATGTCGGCGTGTTCTGGGCGCGGCGCAGCCCGTACCGCAAGCCGGGGCTGGCGGTCGTCGAGTTTCTCGACCCGATCGAAAAGGGCCTGAGCGTCGAGGCGTTCATGGAGAAGATCGAAAAGGTGATCGAGGGAAATTCAAACCGCCTGATGGCGGAGGCCGGATTTTATGCGTTGCCGTCCGTTTGAGCTGCCGCCCTTTTCCTGAACGGCCCGGATCAGCCGTCGACCCCCGGCGCCGCAGGCCGCCCCGCGCGGCGATAATCAGGTGGCCAGCGCCTTGCCGCCGATCGACAGGTATTTCTTCCGCCGCTGCGAACGCAACTCGTCGGGGTCTTTTCCGGACAGTTCCTTCAGCATGTCGCCGATCGCCTTGCCGACCCGTTCGATGACTTTTTCGCGGTGGCGCTGGGCGCCTCCCTTTGGTTCGGCGATCACCTTGTCGGCGACGCCGAGTTTCTTGAGATCCTGTGCCGTCAGGCGCAGCGCGTCGGCCGCTTCGCGCATCTTCTCGGCATCCTTCCACAGGATCGACGCGCAGCCCTCCGGCGAAATCACCGAATAGATGGAGTGTTCCAGCATGGCCAGCCGGTCGGCGGTGGCAAAGGCCACGGCGCCGCCCGAACCGCCCTCGCCGATGATCACCGAAATCAGCGGCACCCCGACCTGCAGGCATTTCTCGGTAGAGCGCGCGATGGCTTCCGACTGGCCGCGTTCCTCCGCCCCCTTTCCGGGATAGGCGCCCGGCGTGTCGACCAGCGTGATGACCGGCAGGCCGAAGCGGTCGGCGAGGTCCATCAGCCGGATCGCCTTGCGATAACCCTCCGGGCGCGCCATTCCGAAATTGCGCTCGATCCGGGTCTTGGTGTCATGGCCCTTTTCGTGGCCGATGACGACCACCGGCGTGTCGTTGAAACGGGCCAGCCCGCCCATCACGGCGTGATCGTCGGCGAAATTCCGGTCGCCGGCAAGGGGTGTGTACTCCTTGAACAGCACCTCGATGTAGTCGATGCTGTGCGGCCGGTCCGGGTGCCGTGCCACCTGGCATTTCTGCCATGCCGTGAGGCCCTTGTAGAGGGTGTCGAGAAGCTCTTTCGCCTTCCTGTCCAGCGCCTTCGCCTCGGCTTCGACATCCATGCCCTCGTTCTGCCTCGCCATGGCGCGCAGCTCCTCGGCCTTGCCCTCGATCTCGGCCAGTCCCTTTTCGAATTCGAGGTAGTTTTTCATGCAGTACGGCTCCGGATGCGATGCCTATATGACTTCAGGCCCGCGGGATTGCAACATGTGCAGGCGCTGCACTGAATCATGATGCCCTTTCCACGATTCGCCCCGCCCGGCCGTCCGCCCCGGGGCGCTGCCCCGGATCGCGCCCGCCCCGGGACAGGCGCGATCCTTGTCAATCCGGACAGCGGTTTCCATCAAAGGGCATCATGCATTAGCGGCGCGCGCGGGGGCGGATATCGGCGCTCTTGCGGGTCGCCATCAGCAGGTTGGTTTCGCTGGTGGCGATGCCGTCGATCAGGCGGATGCGGCGCAGTACGTCGTCGAGTTCGGCCAGCGTGCGGGCGCCGACCTCGACGACGAGATCCCATTTGCCGCTTGTCGTGTGAATCGCCGCCACTTCCGCCATGCCGGCGAGACGGCCGATCACCCGTTCGGTGCCACGCCCCGCGATGGCGATCATGGTCAGACCGCGAACGGGCATCTCCACGACGTCGCTTTTCAGGACGACGGAATACCCCAGAATCTCGCCGCCGGCCGCCAGCCGCTCCATCCTGGCGCGGACGGTGGCGCGCGCCACACCGAGCGTCTCGGCAAGCTCGGACACGGTGGCGCGCCCGTTGCGGCGAAGCAGGACGAGCAGGCGTTCATCGGTTTCATCACGTTTCAAAATGATATATCCCGTATCTCAATCTGAGAAAGTATATATCAAATACGACAAAAATCATGATTTATTCCGCCGATCATTGCATGATCATGGGACTGACCGGAAAAGGAGATTTGTCATGGGTGTAGCACGGCTGTGCTCGCTGGTCGGTGCGCCGGTCGAATGCGGCGCGGCGCAGCGCGGGTGCATCATGGGGCCGACCGCCTTGCGCACGGCCGGGATCGCGGAAGCGCTGTCGGCGCTCGGCCACAAGGTGCGGGACCTCGGCGACGTGCGAATCCCGCCGGCGGCGCCCAGGAACCACGCCAATGCCGCGATCCACAGCCTTGGCGAGACGATCGAACTGGCGAAGCAGTTGTCGGACACGGCGCAGGACGCCTTTGCCAACGATGCGGTGCCGGTCTTCATGGGTGGTGATCACAGTATCTCGCTGGGCAGCGTTGCGGCGGCGGCACGGCATTCGCGCAGCACGGGCCGCGAGCAGTTCGTCCTGTGGCTCGACGCCCATCCCGATTTTCACACGCTGGAGACCACCGAAACCGGAAACCTGCACGGCACGCCCGTCGCCTATTTCACCGGGCGGCGCGGCTTCGAGGGCTTTTTCCCCACGGTCGACGCGCCGGTGAAGCCGGAAAACATCTGCATGCTCGGCATCCGCTCGGTCGATGACGCCGAACGCGACGGGCTGGTCTCGCACCGGGTTGCGGTCCACGACATGCGGGCGCTCGACGAGCACGGCGTGGCGCGGCCTCTGCGGGCGTTCCTGCACCGCGTGGCCGAGGCCGGCGGCGCGCTGCACGTCAGCCTCGACGTCGATTTTCTGGAACCCGAGATCGCGCCGGCGGTCGGCACCACGGTGCCCGGCGGCGCCACCTTCCGCGAGGCGCATCTGGTGATGGAAATGCTGCACGACAGCGGGCTGGTCACCTCGCTCGATCTGGTCGAGCTGAACCCGTTTCTCGACGACCGCGGGCGCACCGCGAAACTGCTGGTCGATCTGGTCTCCAGCCTGTTCGGCAAGCGGGTGATGGACCGCCCGACCCGTTCGTACTGACAGGGAGTCCCCGCCATGACCACTTCCGACCCGCTGAGCTTCATCTCCACCGAGTACCGGCTCGGCGCGCACAACTACAAACCGCTCGACGTGGTGCTGGCGCGCGGTGAGGGCGTGTGGGTCTGGGACGTGGAAGGCCGCCGCTACCTCGACTGCCTGTCGGCCTATTCGGCGGTCAACCAGGGCCACTGCCACCCGAAGATCTTCGCGGCGATGGTGGAACAGGCGCAGAAGCTGACGCTGACCAGCCGCGCCTTTCACAACGACCAGCTGGCGGCCTTCTACGAGGACATCGCGCGGCTCACCGGCTCGCACAAGGTGCTGCCGATGAATTCCGGCGCCGAGGCCGTGGAAAGCGCCGTCAAGGCGGTGCGCAAGTGGGGCTACGAGCACAAGGGCGTGCCGAAAGGCGCCGCCGAGATCATCGTCTGCGAGAACAATTTCCACGGCCGCACGCTGGGCATCGTCGGCTTTTCCACCGACCCGGTGGCGCGCGGCGGCTTCGGCCCCTTCGCGCCCGGCTTCAAGGTGGTGGAATTCGGCGACGCGGAGGCTTTCGAGCAGGCGATCACGCCCAACACGGTGGGCTTCCTCGTCGAACCGATCCAGGGCGAGGCCGGCGTTATCATCCCGCCCGACGGCTATCTGCGCCGGGTCCGCGAGCTTTGCACCCAGCACGGCATCACCCTGATCCTCGACGAAATCCAGACCGGGCTGGGGCGCACCGGCAAGCTCTTGGCGGAAGAACACGAGGCCATCGAGGCCGACGTGACGCTTGTCGGCAAGGCGCTGTCGGGCGGCTTCTACCCGGTCTCCGCCGTGCTCTCGAACTCCGATGTTCTCGGCGTCCTGCGGCCGGGCCAGCACGGCTCCACTTTCGGCGGCAACCCGCTGGCCTGCGCCATCGCCCGCGCCGCGCTCGACGTGCTGGTCGGCGAGGGCATGATCGAGAACTCCGCCGAGCAGGGGGCCTATTTCAAGGCCGGTTTGGAGAACATCCGCTCCAACGCCGTGAAGGAGGTGCGCGGCCGCGGCCTGATGCTGGCCGTCGAACTGCACCCGGAAGCCGGCGGCGCCCGGCGCTTCTGCGACGCGCTCAAGGACCGCGGCATCCTCGCCAAGGACACCCACGAACACTCGATCCGCATCGCGCCGCCGTTGGTGATAACGCGCGACGAGGTCGACTGGGCGCTTGAGCGGTTCGAGGCGGTGTTGACGGGGGTGAACGGTTAGGTCGCGCAGCGGGAGCGGCGGTCCAACGCGTATTGGGCCATGATACGTTCCAACCGCAACCTCCGGCCGAATTGCACAGGATCGCGCCTGTCCCGAGGTGGGGGCAATCCGGGGCTGACGCCCCGGGAACGGACGGCAGGGCGCGCGCCACTGCGCTGCCGTCCTGACCCAAGCGAATGGCCGGTATGCGCCTCCGGGCGTGGACACGCGGTTTCAAAGTGGTAGATGTCGGGCTTGAACGCCGGTTCATGGCGTCGACCGAGGCTCCGCAATGACAAGAACACCGGGAACGGGCATCCTGTTCGCCCTGCTCGCCTTCGCCT
>JBHHXR010000086.1:0-13006 GCA_046757205.1 Paracoccaceae bacterium | reverse complement strand
CTGGCCCAGCCTTTCGAGCAGCGCCGGAACGTGAACCTGGTCGGATTTGTAGTTTCCGGTCAGCACATACATGATGAGGTTGACACCGAAGCGCAGAGCCATCTCCCGCTGCCTCTCGCCGCCGCGGCCACGGCCCACCGGATACAGGAATTCGCCGTCGCTGCCGATCGCCCAGGCCGCCGCCCAGTCATTGCTGCCGAAAATAACCGGTGTCACGCCATCGTTGAGGTTGCGGAAGGGCAAGCCCTCGACCTCTTTCGCATCCGGCGATGCCTCGACCCAGACGGTGCCGCGCGCATGGCGACCCGGAAAACCCTTGAGCAGATAGAACGTCCTGGTAAGCACGTGGTCGGGAGGTATGGGCTCCAGCGGCGGGATATCGAGCGGCGCGGCGATCTTGCGCAGCATCCGGCGGTTCGGCGTGTCGGCGCCCGACGAAGCGCCGAGCCCGGCGTCCTGGGTATCGAACAGGATCATGCCGCCGGTGCGCAGGTAGTCGTTCAGCCTCGCATAGGCCGCCTCCGACGGCATGCGCTGCGCGTCATTGACGGGCCAGTAAAGGAACGGAAACAGCGCCAGTTCGTCGGTTTCCAGCGATACGCCCACGGGTTCCACCGGTTCCACGGCGGTGCGGCGGTTGAGCGTCCGCGTCAGGCCGCGAAGCCCGGCCAGGCTCATCCGGTCGGTCCGCCTGTCGCCGGTTTCGACATAGGCAAGAACCGTGTTGTTGGCGGCCAGAATCGCGGTTCCGTCACCCGACTGGGCAACGGCGTCGGGCGCGGGCATGAAAAAGACCAGGACCGGCACCAGCGCCGCGGTAACGCCGCGCGCCAACCGTCCGCTCAGGGCAATCGTGGCAAACACGTCGGCAGCCAGCAGCACGAGCGCCAGCGCCAGCAGCAGCGGTTTCAGCGCGGCTTCCGGCTGTGGCCCGTCGGTGATGATTTCCACACCGGGAGGCAAATTTCCGAGCGGCTCCAGAACGTCGCCCGGCCCCAGCGCGTTGAAGGCCACCTGCCGGCTGCCCGACCTGTAGAGCCCCGGCGGTGTTTCCGGTCCGGGCCGGAACTCGACCAGATCCTCGCCGGCGACCACGGGCAGGGCGTCGGTTTTCTCCAGTTCGCCGAAACCGGTCAATACCCGTTCGGGACGCCACTTCCTGCCGGCGAGTTCAACCGCTCCCGGCGCCGTGCCGCGGGCCGAAACGGCGAGCCGTTCGAGCATCTGGACGAACAGCCCCGACAGGGGCAGGTTCGACCATTCGGCGTTTGCCGTCACGTGGAAGAGGACTACCTGCCCGTCGCCCAGTTTCCTGCCGGTAACCAGCGGCGTTCCGTCCTCGAGCGTGGCCAGCACGCGCGACGGAAGGTCGGGATCCGGCTGGGCCATGACCTGTTTCGCGATCTCGACGTCGCCCGGCACGGGCAGGCCGGAAAACGGGCTCTCCGGTCGGAAATCCGTGAGCCGCTTCGGCTCGCCCCATGACATGGCGCCGCCGATGCTGCGTCCGCCGGCGCGCAGCCGGACCGGAAGCAGCGGGTCGTCGTTCAGCTGGCCGACACCGCTCCGGGCCAGCCGCGGTCCGGCGAAGCGCAGCAGCAGCCCGCCACGGTCCACCCAGTCCTTTACCGCCTCGCTCTCCTTTTCCGTCATCGTACCGACATCGGCGAGGATCAGCACGTCGGGCGCCGCATGCAGCGTTTCGGCGAGAGGCGCCTCGATGATTTCGGCCGACGGCTCGAGCGCCTTGCGCAGGTAGAACAGCGGAGAGACCAGTTCCTCGCCCTCCTCCGGCTTGCGTCCGGCGATCAGCGCGACCTTGCGCCGCCGCACCGCATCGTCGGCCAGCAGCACCGCGCCGGCGGAATGCACACCCGCTATCTCGAGCCGCGAGACACGGTTGCGCGCCTCTATCGGCATGTCGATTTCCACCTCGGTGGTCTTGGCTTCCGGTTCGATCACGGCCTCGCCCCGCCCGAGGATCCGCTCGACGCCGTTCGGATCCGGCCCCAGCGCGTTCACGGCGACGGTCGCGGCCTGCCCGGCTTCGGGGCGCAGATAGGTCGCGACGAGCTTGCCGTCTTTCAGGCGCACGGATTTCAACGCCGGGAACGGTCCCGACGTCAGCACGACGCTGACCGGTCCGCGTTCCGCCAGCGCGGTCACGAGAGCCTCAGCGCCGCCGTGGTCCAGACCGTCGGTGAGCCAGATGGTTTCGAATTCCTCGTCGCCGAGGCCGGCGATCCAGTCCCCGAATCCCGCCCGGTCGGGCTGCCAGGGCTTTGGCCGCACAACGGCCGTGCGCTCGACTTCCTGCTTCGGATCGCGCCAGGTTATGCGGCCGCCGGCCGGGATCCGGTCGGTGAGCAGCATCAGCGCCGCCGTACGCCCGTTGGCCGCCGCGCCCAGAAGAAACTCACGCGCCCTTTTCTGGCGCTCCGCCCAGTTCGGTGCGCTGGACCAGCCTCCGTCCATCACCACCAGCAGCGGACCGGCGCCGGGCGCATGATCCTGGCGGTTTAGGACCGGCTCGGCGAAGGCGAGGATCGCGGCCGCAACCGCCGCCACGCGCAGCAGCAGCAGCCAAAGCGGCGTGCGCTCGGGCATGCGCTCCGGATCGCTGAGGCCGAGCAGAAGCCGGACACCGGGAAACGCCCGCCTCGCCGGGCGCGGCGGGATCGCGCGCAGCAGCCACCAAAGCACCGGCAGGAACAGAAGACCGAGCAGCAGCCACGGCGTCAGGAATGCAACGGGGCCGATGGCGAACATGACCTACGCCAGCCCCCCGAGCGCGATGTATAGCCACAGCAGCGCTTTTCGCGGGCTCTCGGACGTATGATGGACAAGGCAGCGCCAGCCGGACATCTGCACCGCCTTCATCAGCGCGCCGCGGCTGTCCGCCAGACGCCCCTGATAGGCTTCGCGCAGAGCCCGCGCCCGCTCGGTCTCGAAACGGATGGTGCCCCCCATGCTCTCGAACAGCACGCGCCCGTCGAACGGGAAGGTCTCTTCCGTCTCGTCCAGCACCTGCACCGCGCATCCCGACACGGCGAGGCGCGCGGCCCGCTCAAGCGCGGCCGAGGTCGCGCCGCTGTCGCCCAGGAAGTCGGACAGAAAGACCGCTCGTCCGCCCCGCGACGGCGGCTGCGACGGCGGTGCGCCGTATTCCGGACGGTCCGCCCGCTCCCGGGCAAGCTCGAACGCCATGCGTCTGAGCTGGGATTCGCCGGGGCGCGCGACCGAAGCCTCGGTCCCCAGCAACGCCACGCGTTCGCCCGCCCGTATCAGCAGGACCGCCAGCGCAAGCGCGAGCAGCTCCGCCCGCTCTCTCTTCGTCCGCACTGCCGCTGAGCCGCGATAATCCATCGCGCGCGCGTCGTCGGCCCAGATCGAGACGGTCTGCGCCGCATCCCATTCCATCTCGCGAACATAGAGGTTGTCGGACCGCGCCGAGCGCCGCCAGTCGATATCGGACAGCGTGTCGCCCGGCATCGCCCGGCGGTATTGCCAGAAGGTCTCGCCGGGGCCGGATTTCCTGCGGCCATGCAGGCCCATCTGCACCGTCGCGGCCAACCGCTCGGCCTCGGCCAGCAACGGTGGAAGCGTGCCGCCGATGCGCTCGGCGTCCCGGCGAAGCAGAGCTGCCCTTGCAGATACTGCGCGGCGGTCGTCGGGGGCGTGGTTCACGCCGCGGCCTCGGTTCCGGTTACATGGTCCACGAGAATACCGATCACTTCCTCAAGGGTCCGCCCTTCGGCGCGCGCCGCGTAACCCAGCGCCATGCGGTGTTTCAGCACCGGGTTGGCCAGGGCGATCACATCGTCCTTCGACGGCGCCAGCCGCCCCTGGAGCAGGGTCCTTGCGCGCACCGCGAGCATCAATGCCTGCGCCGCCCGCGGCCCTGGCCCCCAGCTCACCGATGTCCGAATGACTTCATCGGCTGCCTCCGTTCCCGGCCGCGCCGCGCGCACCAGGTCGAGGATGGTCTCGACCACCGCCTCGCCGACCGGCAGCCGGCGGATCAGCGTCTGCGCCGCGATCAGCCCATCGGCGTCGAAAACCGGCTCCGCCTGAGCTTCCTCGACGCCGGTGGTCGCCAGAATGATTGCGCGTTCGGCGTCCCGGTCGGGATAGTCGACGTCGATCTGGAGCAGAAACCGGTCGAGCTGCGCCTCCGGCAGCGGGTAGGTGCCTTCCTGTTCGATGGGGTTCTGGGTCGCCAGAACGTGGAACGGACGGGCGAGGCGACGATTCTTGCCGGCGACGGTAACCTGTTTTTCCTGCATCGCCTGCAACAGCGCCGACTGGGTGCGCGGGCTGGCGCGGTTGATCTCGTCGGCCATCAGAAGCTGGCAGAAGACCGGGCCTTCGATGAACCGGAAAGCGCGGCTGCCGTCCGAGCCGGTCTCCAGAACCTCGGCGCCCAGGATATCCGAGGGCATAAGGTCGGGGGTGAACTGGATCCTCTGGGTGTTCAGTCCCATCACGGTGCCGAGAGTTTCCACCAGCCGGGTTTTCGCCAGCCCCGGAACCCCTACCAGCAGCCCGTGGCCACCGCACAGAAGCGCGATCAGCGACAGTTCCAGCACCTGGTCCTGGCCGATGATCCGCCGGCGCAGCATCTCCTGGACCCGGCCAAGGCGCTCGCCCGTGGCTTCGACTTCCCCGATCAACTCGTCGGAACTGGCGTTCATCCTCGACTCCCTAAAATACCCGCATGGCCGCGCCGCCGGGTCGCGGTCCGGTCCGATGCATGCTATCAAGGTACCGCGAAGAAAGCACAGCACAATGAACGATCAAACTGATAAATTCGTGACCCCGGGCGCCGAAAGCATCGCGGAAGCCGTCAGATCGGCATCCCCGAAGAAAGGGCTTCCGCCGGTGCACATGTGGAATCCTCCCTATTGCGGCGACCTCGATATCCGCATTGCCCGCGACGGCACCTGGTATTATCTCGGCACGCCAATTGGCCGGAAACCGCTGGTAAGGCTGTTTTCGTCCGTCATCCGCAAGGACGGCGACAGGTATTTTCTTGTCACGCCGGTCGAGAAGGTTGGCATCACGGTCGACGATGCGCCCTTCGTCGCGGTCGATTTCACGGTTGAAAATCCCGGTCCCGACCAACGTATCAAATTCATGACCCAGGTCGGTGACGAGGCAGAGGCCGGGCCCGACCATCCTATCCGCGTGGCGCGCGCGCCCGACACCGGCGAGCCGTCGCCCTACATTCTGATCCGGTCCGATCTGGAAGCTCTGATCGACCGCAAGAGTTTCTACCGCCTGGTCGAACTCGGCGTGACGGAGCCCTTCGACGGCGCCGACTGGTTCGGCGTCCGCTCGGGCGGAAGGTTCTTTCCGTTCATCCCGGCAACCGAGCTTGAGGGCTGAACGCCCGCCGACCCGAAGTGCCGGCGTCCCGCGTCACCTGTCGCCAAGATACTCGGCGAATTCCTCGAATACGCGGTCGTAGGCCGCCCGCTTGAAAGGAACGATCCTGCTTATCAGTACGGCCGGACGCATCCATGCCCAATCGCTGAATTCGGGATGCTCCGTGTCGATCGAGATCAGGTCGTCGGTGCCGGTGAATCGGAGCAGAAACCATTTCTGGGACTGCCCGCGATACCGGCCTCCCCACAGCCGCGGGATCAGTTCGGCCGGCAGATCGTAGCTGATCCAGCCGTCGGTCTCGGCAACGTACTCGACCGCCGAAGGGGGGATGCCGGTCTCTTCTTCCAGTTCGCGCAACGCGGCGCAGCGCGGGTTCTCGTCTTCCTCGATCCCTCCCTGCGGCATCTGCCAGGCGTCACCGGGGCTGTCGAGGCGACGGCCCGCGAAGACCCGCCCGGCGCCGTTGACAACCACCAGCCCGGCGCTGCGCCGATAGGGCAGAGCCGCCATGTCAGCTTCGCTCAAACCGCTCTCCCGTTGCCTTGCCGGCGGCGCGGCGCTACCTGCCCTGCGCCAGAACCGACAGGCCCTTGATGAAATCCAGCGCATAGGCGAGCTGGTTGTCGGAACTGTGCCGCTTGACCGCTTCCTCCTGCATCTTGCGCTCTTCCTCGAGCTGGCGGCGTTCGTCTTCCGTCAGGCTGTCGTTGCTCAGCGAACCGCGCAGCTCGGCCTCGGAGCGGAATCCGCGCGGCGGCTCGGCTTCCTCGGGGGTTTCCTCGGGCGGGCGGTATTCGACGATGACGTCGGGCTGCACGCCGAGCGACTGGATGGACCGTCCCGACGGGGTGTAATAGCGCGCCGTCGTCAGCCGCATGGCGCCGTTTCCCTGCAGCGGCATGATGGTCTGGACCGATCCCTTGCCGAAGCTGCGCGTGCCGACGATGACGGCCCGGCGATGGTCCTGCAATGCACCGGCGACGATCTCAGAGGCCGACGCAGAGCCGCCGTTGATCAGCACCACCAGCGGCTTGCCCTGCGCCAGATCGCCCTTGGTGGCGTTGTAGCGGTCACTGTCTTCGGGGTTCCGGCCGCGCGTCGAGACGATCTCACCAGCTTCAAGGAACGCGTCCGCCACGCCAATGGCCTCGGTAAGCAGGCCGCCGGGATTGTTGCGCAGGTCGATGACAAAGCCCGAAACCTTGTCAATGCCGCCGAGTTCCTCGACCTTTTTCCTCAGGTTCTCCTCCAGCCCCGGCGTCGTTTGGCGGTTGAAAGTGGTGATCCTGAGGTAAACAACGTCACCCTCGATCCGCGAGCGCACCGCCGAAATCTTGATCGTGTCGCGGATAATGGTGACGTCAAAGGGCTCATCGACACTTTCGCGCACGATCGTGATCACGATTTCCGAGCCAACCGGGCCGCGCATCTTGTCGATGGCCTCATTCAGGGTCAGGCCGAGCACCGGCTCGCCGTCCACATGGGTGATCAGATCGCCCGCCTGAATGCCCGCGCGTGCCGCCGGCGTGTCGTCGATCGGCGAGACGACTTTCACGTATCCGTTTTCCTGCGTGACTTCTATGCCAAGCCCGCCGAACTCGCCGCGCGTCTGGATGCGCATGTCCTCGAAATCGTCCGGCGGAAGGTAGTTCGAATGCGGATCGAGCGACGACAGCATTCCGTTGATCGCGCTCTCGATCAGCTTCTCCTCGTCGACCTCCTCGACATAGCTCGACCGGACTCGTTCGAATATGTCGCCGAACAGATCCAGTTGCTCGTAGGTCGTCCGGTTGCGGTCGGTTTCCTGTGCAACGATCGGCGCGGCGAATTGCATTGTCGCGACGACCCCGGCCAGAGCGCCGCCGACTGCCGCGAAAAGATACTTTCTCATACGATGTCTTCCTTATTGCACAGGCAGATCCAGCCAATCCGCGGGATCAACCGGTTCGCCATTAAGTCTCGCCTCTATATAAAGCGTTTCCTCGGGTTTGCTGCCAGTTCCTTTCGGGGCGGCAATCAATTTTTCTTCATCGCTGGCCTCGCCGCCACCGAGCAGGCCGACGATTTCACCCGCCTGCACTATCTCGCCCTCGGTGACCAGCGCCACCGCCAGCCCGGCGAGAACAATAAGCGAATCGGCACGGATTTCCAGAACAACCACCTGTCCGTAGCCCGAAAACGCACCGGCGAACCGCACCGTCGCGAGAGCCGGAGACGTAACCGAGGCGCCCGGTTCCGCCGCGAGGACGATCCCGGGCCGGCGATGCCCTCCCGCATCTTCGGTAAAGAATGCCCGCCGTAGGCGCCCGGCTACCGGCAGGGGCAGTTTCGCACCGCTCTTTGCCGCCGCGGTTTCCTGCCCCGGGGGAGAGGCGGAAATCAGCCGCGCAAGCGCGGCAAGCGCATCGCTCCCCTGCCGCAGGGCCGCCGCCGTCGTCTCGGGATCGGGCGCTGCGGCGCCAGCCTTGGCGTCCGCGCCCGGGCTTTCCCTGTTGCGCGCCGTGGCCAGCATGCCGGCGCGAAGCACGGCGACGGCTTGCTCCTGTGTCGCGGCCAGCAGCGATATCTTGTCAAGACGGGACCGCAGCCGGGCGGTTCGGGTCTTCAGGCCGGACAGTACCGACGCCAGTATGATCTCCGATCGTACCGCCGCCGCCGGCCCGCCGGGATGGCTCAGACGTCCCTCTTTCGGTAAACGGCCAAGGATTTCGAGCACCGGAATCACGCGCCCGGCGCGCCTTTCTTCTGCCTGGATCCGCGCGCGCAGGGCGTCGCGTTCGCGACTGCCGGCCCTCAGCCCTTCGCGCAGGGCGGCAAGAGCCTCCTCGTAGGCGGCAAGCGCCGCGGCCCGCGCGGCGCCGCGGCCGCCCTGCTTCTCGGCGGCGGCCAGTTGCGCGCGCGCCGTGCCGATGCTCGCCATGGCGGCCTCGATCTCCTCCAGCGGGTCCGCCGAAGGGGCCGGACAGTTTGTGAAAAGAGCCGCCAGCGCGGCTGCCGTCATGACGTGGAAACGCATCAGGTATCGATCAGGCTTTGCCCGGTCATCTCAGGCGGTACCGGCACCTGCATCAGTTCGAGCAGCGTCGGAGCAAGATCGGACAGTCTCCCGCCCTGGCGCAGGCTTGCTCCGGCAGGGCCGCCGATCAGCACCACCGGCACCGGGTTCAGCGTGTGCGACGTGTGCGGACCGCCGGTTTCGGGATCGATCATCATCTCGCAATTGCCGTGGTCGGCGGTCAAGATCATGGCGCCCCCAACCGCGTCGAGCGCTTCCAGCGCCCGCGCGACACCGCCGTCGACCGTCTCGCACGCGGTTATCGCGGCTTTCAGATTGCCGGTATGCCCGACCATGTCGGGATTGGCGAAATTCACGATGATCAGGTCGTGGTCCTGACCGCGAATGCTGCCAACCAGACGTTCGGTCACTTCGGCGGCGGACATTTCCGGCTTCAGGTCGTAGGTCCGCACCTTGGGGCTGGGCGCCATGTAGCGATCCTCGCCCTCGGACGGCTCCTCGACACCGCCGTTCATGAAGAAGGTGACGTGCGGGTATTTCTCCGTCTCCGCCAGGCGCAACTGCTTCTTTCCCCGGCCCGACAGCCACGCCCCGATGGTATTGACGATGTCCACGGGCGGAAACAGCGGCGGCACGTGGCGCGCCAGTTCCTTCGAATATTCGACCATCCCGCAAACGGCGGCGAATTTCGGCCGGTCGGACGGGTCGAAATCCTCGAAAGCCGGATCAACCAGCGCCGACAGGAGTTCGCGTGCGCGGTCCGCCCTGAAATTCGCGAAAAGCAGGCCGTCCCCGTCGATCATGCCGCGATAGGGTCCGATCGTCGTCGGCGTCACGAATTCGTCCGTCTCGCCGCGCGCATAAGCCTGAGCAATCGCCTCGGCGGCGGATTCGGCGCGCAAACCGCTGGCGCTGGCCATGACGTCGAACGCCTGTTCGACGCGGTCCCATCGCCGGTCCCGGTCCATGGCGTAGAACCGGCCCGAGACAGTGGCGATCCGCGCGCCTCGGGGAAGCTGCCCTTCCAGTTCGGAGATCTGGTCCAGAGCGGATTTCGGCGCCACGTCGCGGCCGTCGAGAAAAGCGTGGACGGCGACCGGGATTCCCCGGGAGGCGATGACGTTGGCCAGAAACGCGATATGACGCTGGTGCGAATGCACGCCACCCGGCGAGGCGAGCCCGGCCAGATGCGCAACTCCGCGCGTGCCGGAGAGCGTTTCCATGAAGTCCGCGAGCCTGGCATTGCCGGCCAGTTCGCCCGATCCGATCGCCTTGTCGATGCGCGGCAGGTCCATCCAGACGACGCGTCCTGCTCCTATGTTCATGTGACCGACCTCGGAATTGCCCATCTGCCCCGTCGGCAGGCCGACCGACTCGCCAGAGGGCGCCAGCGTCGCGTTCGGACACTCCGCCATCATCCGGTCGAATGCCGGCGTCCGAGCCAGCGCCACCGCATTGGCTTCGGTCTCCCGCCGCATGCCCCAGCCGTCGAGGACGCACAACACAACGGGCTTCGGTGCAGACATGTTCGGAACTCCGCAATCTGGGGCCGGGCGTGAAACTAGGCGGATGCGGAGGGAATTGCCAGTTCCGATAGCCGCAGGCGGCGCGGCCCGCGAAAAATTTCCACTCCGGGAAGTTCACGCACGGTGATAAGGCGTACCGGCCAGGATCGTCGTCGCCCGGTAAAGCTGTTCGGCAAGCATCACCCGTGCCAGCATGTGCGGCCAAACCATCGGGCCGAGCGAAAGAAGCAGATCGGCCTCTGAGCGAAACTCCGGGTCGAACCCGTCCGCGCCGCCGATGACGAATGCGGCGTCCCGCCGGCCCTGGTCGCGCAGCCCCGCTATTTGCCGCGCGAATTCCGCCGACCCCATCGCACGCCCGCGTTCGTCCAGCAATATCCTGTACGCGTCTTGCGGGATGGACCGTCCGAGCAGCTCGGCCTCGGCGGCCGGTTTGCCGCCCTTTCGGTCCTCGACCTCGAACAGCTTGCACGGGCCGACGCCAACAGACCGGCCGGTGCGCTCCAGCCGCCGCAGATAGTCGTCGACAAGAACCTTCTCCGGTCCGCCGCGCATGCGGCCGACGGCGCATATGGTGATCCGCATCGGTGTGGCCGGCCGGGTGGCCTAGCCGGCGCCTGCGGCGGCCGAATTTCCGGCCGGGCCTGACAGCCACATCTTTTCGAGCTGATAGAACTCGCGAACTTCCGGGCGGAAAACGTGGACAACCGCGTCACCGCAGTCGATCAGAACCCAGTCCCCCTGGTTCTTTCCTTCCATCTTGCACAGAAGGCGCAAATCCGCCTTCAGGCGCTCCGACAGCTTCTCGGCTATCGAACCGACCTGCCGCGAGGACCGGCCGGAGGCCACGACCATGTAGTCGGCCAACTCCGACTTGCCGTGGAGGTCAATTGCCACCACGTCCTCGGCCTTGTCTTCTTCCAGCGATTTCAGGATGAATGAGAGCAGTTCGCTGCTCGGTATCTGGGTTCCGCCCGGGGCATTCGCCGCAGCGGGATTCGCGGACAACTCGGCCGCATAAACACGTTCTGACAGAACGATTCCCTCCTTTCAACGGGCGCCGCACCAACCGGCGCCGGACTCGATACAATTAACATGTGTATCGAGTCCCCTCAAGGCAATGCCACCATGCCGTGACGGCGATGTGACAATCCGGTCAAAACGGACCGTCTCCGCCGATGGCGCTCACAGCCGTCCGATGCGCTCCGCCAGAAGCTCGAAAAAGCCTTCGTCATCGACCGTTCTGATCCAGCGGGCGTTAGGCTCACGGGTGGTCACGCGCCACCAGTCGACGACCGTCATGCCCATGGTAAGCTCGCAACCCGTCTCGATCTCGACATTCACCTCGCGGCCGCCATAGATTTCCGGCTTCACGAGCCAGGCGATGACGTTGGGGTCGTGCAGCGGGCCGCCCTCGGTGCCGTATTTCTGCTCATCGAATCGCTCGAAGAAATCCAGCAGTTCCGCCGTGGCGATGCCCGCCGGGGTGCCCATGCCGCGAAACCTCTCTATGCGGACCCGCGTGGTCAGCGCCCGATGCGTGACGTCGAGCGGCAGGACGGTGATCGGCACGCCCGACGCGAACACGGTTTTCGCCGCATGGGGATCGACGTAGACGTTGAACTCGGCCGCCGGCGTGGTGTTGCCGCCCTCGAAGAATCCGCCGCCCATCAGCACGATCCGTTCGATCCGCCCGGCGATGTCGGGCGCGCGAACAAGCGCCAGCGCGATATTCGTCAGTGGCCCGAGGGCGCAGAGCGTGACAGATCCTGGCGGGCGCTGGCGCAGCGTATCGACGATAAAGTCCACCGCGTGCCGCGCCTGCAAGGGCATCGTCGGCTCCGGCAGGTCGGGGCCGTCGAGCCCGGTCTTGCCGTGCACGTTTTCCGCCGTCACCAGCTTGCGCACCAGCGGCCGGGACGCCCCGGCGAACACCGGCACGTCGGTGCGGCCGGCCAGTTCCACCACCTTGCGGGCGTTTTTCTGGGTCAGCGGCAGCGGCACGTTGCCGGCCACCGCGGTGACGCCCAGAACCTCCAGTTCCGGCGAGGCGAGCGCCAGGAGGATCGCCACCGCGTCGTCCTGGCCGGGATCGGTGTCGATGATGATCGGGCGGGCGGCCATGTCTTCCTGCTCCTGTCTGGTTCACGCAAGCGATAGAGGAACGGGTTGCGCCTCACAACCGAGGAAAGCGGCCTCTCCGCCTCAGAACGCCAGGCCCCCGCAGTTTTCCGCCAGCGCGCCGGCGGCCAAGCCGGAACCGGTCAGATACTCCGGTTCCGTGGTCTGGATGCGCGGGCCGAAGGCGCCGGTATCGGGGAAGCGGCGCAGCATCGCGGTCATCGACCAGGAAAAACGCACCGGCTTCCAGACCCGCGAGAGCGCCCGCGCCGAAGGGCCGCCGTGCCCGGCCCTCAAACCCTCGTCGCAGTGTTTGCGCAACGCGTCGAACAGGTAGTGCACGTCGCCGGCGGCGCGGTCGAACCCCTCCGGCTGCACCGCTGCCGCTTGGTATGCGGTCGGCAACCCGGCGGCTTCGCGGGCCGCCATCAGGTCGGCGGTAATCTCGGTCTGGCTGTAGACCGTCACCCGCCTGCCGCCGGTCAGGCGCATCAGATCGACGCAATCGTGTTCGCCGCCGAAGGCGATTTCGATTGCGCCGCGGCGCAGGCCTTCGCGGCGCAGGCGCGCCGCCGCGCCAGCCTTCTCGGCCAGCCGGACCGTTCCCTCCTCCGGAACTCCTGCCCGAACGCGACCCGGCACGTGGTCCTGCGTGGCCCTTTCCGGAATCGCGTTTTCGATACCGGCGCGATGCCGGAGTTGCCCGAGGAACCGGCCGGCAGGGCCGGGACCGATGATTGCAGCCTGCGTTCGCACCCGGCCAATCTGCCGGCCAACCGCACCCGGCGCCAAATCGCGATTCCGCGGCATGTCGGACCCGGCAGTAAAGGGTTCGTGATCACAGACGTGATCCGCGTCGCGATACCGGTGGTCCTTCCGTCGATCGGGATCTTCATGGCGCGGGTGCCGTATCGACGCCGCGAAATCCGGAACTTGTCGCACACTGGCCGGGATG
>JBHHXR010000085.1:0-13087 GCA_046757205.1 Paracoccaceae bacterium | reverse complement strand
GCGCAAGCTGCTGGAGAAGCAGAAGGCCGGCAAGAAGAAGATGCGCCAGTTCGGGCGGGTGGAGATACCGCAGGAGGCGTTTATTTCGGCGTTGAAGATGGAGTGAGCGGGCTCCCCGGAAACGCTCCGGGGGAGCGTTTCGCCCGCGAACGGGCGGAGCCCTTTGGCGGGCCGGGCGGGGAAATGACGCTGCGGTCCCCGCTTGCGCGGGGATGACAGGCGGTGCGGAGCGGGCGGCGCGCTATTGTCGTCCCCGCGCAAGCGGGGACCTCCCACAACCCTGCCAACCCCATTAACCCCACCTTAACCATCCCCGCCGTCCCCTCTCGAAATGAGAGAGCACACCTACTGCGTCTACATCGTCACCAACCGCCCCAACGGCACGCTCTACACCGGCGTCACCAATGACCTCCGGCGCCGCGTCCACCAGCACCACGCCGGCCTCGCCAGCAAATTCACCCGCAAGTACAACTGCCACCGCCTGGTCTGGTTCGAAACCCATACGGATATTCACGAAGCCATCACCCGCGAAAAACGCATCAAGAAGTGGAACCGCGCCTGGAAACTGGCGATGATAGAGGCGCTGAACCCGGGCTGGAATGACCTCGCCGAAGCGCTCGGCAATTGAGTGACCCGCCGCCGCCCCTCACCACTGTCATCCCCGCGCAAGCGGGGACCCCCCTCAGATATCCCCCAAGCCAGCGACGTCGAATTCCCTCGCTGAGGTCCCCGCTTTCGCGGGGATGACAAGCGCGGCGCGGCGGGCTGCGTGGCACTGCCTTCCGCGCCCAACCACACCCCCACGCACACGCGTCCCCCGAACCCTCTCCACCTGCTCCGACCGCCCATTGCCAACACCGCCCTCCAACCCCCTGTTCCGCCTTGACGAATCGACTTATCCACAGGGTTTCCACAGTAAATTCAAGAACTTATCCCCAAGAAATTTTCGCCGCCTTGCGTTTTTCGCTTGCGCGACTCACCCCCATTTGTAAATCTTTTGTTACCGCAAAGGCTCTTCGGAATCAGCGCGGTGCGCGAAGGCCCCTGGAGGCCGGAGCGGGGCGGAACGGGACTTCGGTTTCGCGACGTGCCGGGAAGGTTTCAGGGAAGCGGCGGGATCGCGAAGGTTCTTAGGAGCCGGAACGAAACGGCAGCGACCTGGGGGTCGGAGCGGGTCACAAATGGTCTTCGGATCAGGCGTGACGGCGGAGGTTCTTCGGAACCGAAGCATTGAGCCGGATGCCCTTCGGGGCTGAACGTTCAGGAAGGCGTCAGGGTGTGCCGCAAGGCACTACGCGAGGACCGCGTCCGAGCACCTGGCGCCTTTTCCTGTTCCGGCCGCCCTCCCGAACACCCCGACGCGCACCCCTGACGGCAAACGGGGCCCGTCCGCCATTGGCAAACGAGCCCCGCCGTCAGGGTATGCATCACCGCGTCCATGCACCTGTGGGCGCACCGTTACACCACGCCGCGCCGCAGATCAACTACATGTTGGGCACCAAGGTTAAAAAAACCTCAACATTTCACGAGCACCACAAGAACGTGTATGCGTGAACGTGCGCCACCCACTCCGCCGGGGGGCATCACCGCAGGCGAAGCTTCGCGCGCACCTCCGTCTGGCCCTCGATCCCGGTATTGTTTTCCTTCAGAATACCCGAAACGTCGATGGCGATGCGGTTGTAGGTGCCGGTCAGCCAGCCGGGATGGCTGTTGCCCTGGCCGTCATTGGTGCCCAGCGTCACCGTGCCCGACGGCCCGCCGGAATAGCTGCCGAACAGCCACAGATCCTTCCTGTCGGCCTTCACGGCGCAGTTGAGAAGGTTCACGCGGTGCCCGGTCATCTTGCCCTTGACCTCGCCGCCGGGGTGGAACTCGACAAACAGCGTCACCGGCGCCGTGCACGCCAGCGGGCTGACCGAGAGGCTCATGGTCATCTCGCCGTGTCCGGCGTATTTCGTCACCGTCCGGCCGTCCGCCGGGGCTGGCGGCTCTCCGATCCGAATGCGGACATTGTCGCGCTCATCGCCCTCGCCGAGCGCGGTCCCGTCACCGGCCGGCCGCAGGAATTCCGTACCAACCCAGCCGCAGATCTGCCGGGCGCAGGCCCAGGCCCAGCCGCCCTCGCCGTTCTCGGTGAATCTGCTCACCGTCACACGGTCGTTCATGAAGAACATCCCCGGCCCGGCCGACAGCACGGTGGGTTCGTCGAAGATATTCAGCTCCGGCATGGTCACGACATAGTCGCCCGGGCTCCGGTTGCCCTGCGCGGCGGCGGCGGCGGCGCAAAGGACCGCCGCGACCAGCGCTGCGGCGGCCCGGCGGCAGATTCTGTGGGCGTGCATTTACCATCCTCCTTCGGCGTGGGTCGATCCGATATTACCACGGAAGCGGCGCCATCCGGCGGGCGCCGGCCGGTACACATCGCCGCACTTGCGGCGAACCAGGCCAGCGCCCATTTCATCGGCGAACATCCGTTAACGCAAAATTAAAGATCTGATTGTTCCGCGATATCAATCACTTACCCCCCCTGCACACGCGTGTGCACACGCCCCCGCACCACCACTTCACCGCGTTGCGGCCGCTCGGATTGGCAAATCCCGCCGCCGGGGGCATACTCCTGCCACCGACAACACAGGAAGGGGTAAGACCATGGACAGTTCAGTACTCAGTTCCGTCTCGCAGGGCCGCAGCAGCAACTACGCCGACATCATGCGGACCTCCCTCTGGGCCCAGGTAGCGATCGCCGGGATCATCGGCGCCGGCGCCGGCGACGCCGCCGGCGTGGCGCTCGCCGTGCTGACCATCGGCATCGCCCTTTACGGCGTGCTGGCCGGCGATGCCGCCCTGAAGGACCTTTCCAACCTGATGCAGGACATGCCCGACGACATGAAGGCCACCGCCTACGGGCGTGCCGCCCAGACCAACCCGTTCATGGCCTACCGGGCGATCTCGGCGGTCGTGCATATCGTCGTCGCGCTGGCCATCCTGCTGGCGCTCTTCTGACCCGCCCGCCCCCACGGCCGCGGCGCCCCGGCGGCCCCGTCACCGGCCGTCAAAACCCGGTGAGCCCGGCGCGAGCATCGTTGACCGGCCGAGCCAGGAGCCACACATCTCCGGCATGGTCCGGCTTCTGCTCATACTCCTTCTGGCCGCCTCCGCCGCTTCGGCGCGGGCGCCGCAGGTTGCCGGCGGCGAGCGCGAGCGCGTGGCGGCGGAATTCATCACCTGCCTGATCGAGGGTTTCGACCACGCCACCGCGACGGACGCCGACCGCGCCTCCGTTTCGAACATGGTCAAGGAATATTTCGACCTCGCCGGCATCGCGGCTCTGAAATACGGCGCGCGACGGTTCAACCGGGCCTCCAACAAGCGGCAACTGATGGCCCACGCCTCGCGCGTCATGACCGAGCAGTTCCTGAAAAACCGTGCCTTCTTCCGCAGCGGCTGGCGGCCGGTTTTCAATCCCCGATCACTAAAAGAGATCCGCCCGAAAGGGCGCTTCCAGATCACCGGACGGATGCCCGGCGGGCAGGCCTTCGTTCTCCGCGTGAGCCGCAAGGGCCCGAACGGCTGCCGTATCCACGGCCTCTTTTACGGCGGTATCTCGATTTCCTCCCTGCTGGACGGCAAGCTCATCACGTTCTGACCGGCCGCCACCGGAACCGGGCCCTGAAATCCCGGCCTCTCCGCCCGTGTTCGATTCGCAACAGATACGCATTTCGATGCGTGAATCGCGATTCCGTGGCCACATCTAGTCGGTATTGCGGTAATAGTCCCAACATGTGAGGGAATTTACGACATTCAGTTGATGGTCTGCCGGTCCTGCGCGGTCAATTGTGGGGGCAAAAGGCCACAGGATCGGTTTCGGCGTAAAGAGTGACCGAGCGAACCGGGGCGGGGCGGCGGATTCACGCGCCGCCCCGGTGGTTTTCGACCCATAACCGGAAGAAACGAAAACGGGCCCCGAAAGGCCCGCAATCGCATGTGTCAGATGTCCGGAGGCGCCCGTTCAGGCAGCTTCCCTGGCCTGGGCCGCGGCCTGCGCCTGCCGCTCGCTTTCCTCGCGGGACAGCGCCACCGACGTCCGGACGCCGCGGCTGACGAATTCCATCATGCCCTTGACCGTGCGCTCGTTCGGATCGATACCGGCGCACATCAACACTTCGCGCCCGTCACGCGACCGGGCCCAGCGGGCAATCACCTCCGGGCCATTTCCGTATTTCTTGTCGTCTGCGATCGCATCATCAAGCGCAGCCAGGACCACAGCGGCGAAAAGCTTCTGCGCCCGCGCACCCTGATCATAGGCAAAGGCAGTCGAGTCGACGTAATCAAACATTACGCGCCTTTCCGTTTCTTCTTGTATTTCTGTCGGACGCCCAAATATGGCTTCATTCTCCGCATCCAGAAGGGTAAATAATGCATATCTGCTATGCGGCCAAGACATATCTTGTGGATTTTGACACATTCTGGCCAAAATCTGCCGGATTTTGGCCCAAATTGCCCTATCCGCCCTCCATCAGCGGCATCAGCACGACCTCGCTGTCGGGTTTGATGGGGGTAAACCACGACTCCTTGTAGATCGCGCCGTCGATCGCCAGCGACACGCCACGCTCGATTCTCGGCTTCAAACCGGGGTAGTCGCGCGAAAGCTGCTGCAGAAGTTCCCGCGTATTGGCCGCCTCGACCTCGACCTCGGACTTGCCGCCGGTCAGCGGCAGGAGCGACCCCCAGATCGCCACCTTGACCATTCCCTATCCTTTCGCGGCCTGAATCGCCGCCAGAATTTTCGGCGGCGACATCGGCAGCTCCGCCAGCCGCACCCCGACCGCCCGCGAAACCGCGTTGGAAATCGCCGCCAGCGGCGGGACGATCGACGTCTCGCCGACCCCCCTTACACCGTACGGATGGCCGGGATTGGGAATTTCCAGGATCACCGTCTCGATCTTCGGCAGATCCGAAGCCACCGGTACCCGGTAATCCAGAAAGCCGGGGTTCTGCATCCGGCCATCCTCGCCGTAGATATATTCCTCGTTGAGCGCCCAGCCAATACCCTGCGCCGCGCCGCCCTGCATCTGGCCTTCCACGTAGTCCGGATGCACCGCCCGACCGGCATCCTGAAACACCGTGTAGCGCAGAACCTTGGTGGCGCCGGTTTCCGGGTCCACCTCCACGTCAACGAGATGCACGCCGAAGCTGACGCCGGCGCCGTCGGCATTGCCCTCGCTGTGGCCGGCAATGGGCCCGCCGGTCTTGTGCGATATCGCGGCGATCTTCGCCAGCGACATCGGTTCAAACTCGCCGGCGTTCGGACCGGACGGCTTGACGCAACCGTCCTCCCAAACCACGGCTTCCTCGTCGATGCCCCAGATCTTCGCCACGCGCCGGCACATTTCCCTTTTGGCCGCCCGCGCGGCCTTGATGGTCGCCAGACCCACCGCGAAGGTGACGCGGCTGCCGTCGGTCACTTCGTTGTAGCCCAGAGAACTCGTGTCGGCGACGATGGTCCGTACCTGCTCGTAGGGTATGCCGAATTCCTCGGCGGCCATCAGGCTGATCGAGGCCCGGCTTCCGCCGATGTCCGGGTTGCCCTCGGTTACGCTGACCGTGCCGTCCTTGTTGATCGCCAGGGAAACGCTCGTTTCGCCACCGAAGTTGAACCAGAAACCGCACGAAAGCCCCCGCCCCTGATTCGCGCCCAGCGCGGCGGAATAGTGCGGATGCGCCTTGGCCGCCTCCAGCGTCGCCAGCAGTCCGATGTCCTTGTAGGTCGGCCCGTAAGATGACTTCGTGCCTTTCCGCGCCGCGTTCCTGATGCGCAGGTCGAGCGGGTCCATGCCGATCTTCTGCGCCAGCTCGTCGACCACGCTTTCCACCGCGTAGATCGCCATTGGCGCGCCCGGGGCACGATAGGCGGCCTGCTTCGGGCGGTTGGTCAGCACGTTCCAGCCCTGCGTCTTGACCGCTTCGAGATCATAGGCGGCAAAGGCGGCTTGCGACCCGAAAAGCACCGTTATGTTCGGGTATGCCCCGCCCTGGTAGCGCAGTTTCGCGTGGCCGGCCGTGATGCGGCCGTCATTGGTGATCCCGATGCGGACGTCGATGCTGGACGAAACGGTCGGACCGGAGGCCCGAAACACCTCTTCGCGGCTCATCACCAACTTCACCGGCCGCCCCGCCTTGCGCGAGAGCGCGAGCGCGACCGGTTCAATGAACACGGTGGTCTTGCCGCCGAAGCCGCCGCCGATTTCCGAAGCCGTAACGCGCAACTGGCTGGCATCCATCCCCATCATGTCGGCGCAGAGCTGGCGGACATAGTAGTGGCCCTGCGTGCAACACCACAAATCGGCCCGGCCATCGGGACCGACCGAAGCAAGACACGCATGCGGCTCGATATAGCCCTGATGGGTCGCTGCCGTCCTGAACGTCCGCTCCAGGATGTGGTCGGCCTTCGCGAAGCCGGCCTCAAGATCGCCATGGCCGAATTCGTAATAGGACGTGACATTCGGCGAAGAGCCTTCGGGCACGCTTTCGTCGCTGCGGTCGTCGTGGATCACCGGAGCATCCGGCTTCAACGCCTCGTCAACGTCGATGACATGCGGCAGGACTTCGTAATCGACCTCGATCAGTTTCACCGCCTGACGCGCGACCGCAGCGCTGGAAGCAGCCACCGCGGCCACCGCATGACCGTCGTAGAGCGCGCGATCGTGGGCGATGCTGTTTTCCAGCGTGTCCCGGTCCGTTCTGCCGGACGCGGTGGCAAAGTCGGCCGCCGTCACCACCGCCCGCACACCGCGCAGCGCCTCGGCCTTCGACGTGTCTATCGAGCGGATACGCGCATGCGCGTGCGGCGAACGCAGGATGCGGCCGACGAGCATGCCGGGCGCGGTCAAGTCGGCCCCGAAGAGGGCGCGGCCGGTAACCTTGTCGATCCCGTCTGGCCGGACCGGCCTGGTTCCTACCTGTTTGAATTCCCGTCTGTTTTCAGCAGCCAGAGCCATCTTATGCCCCCCTCATCTCGGCAGCGGCATCCATCACGGCGCTGACGATCTTGTCGTATCCGGTGCAGCGGCACAGATTGCCGGCCAGCCAGTAGCGCACCTCGGTTTCGGTCGGATCGGGGTTCCTTTCCAGCAGCGCCCTAGTCGCAACGAGGATACCCGGCGTGCAAACCCCGCACTGCAACGCCGCGTGTTCCAGGAACTTGCGCTGGAGCGGATGCAGCGCCTCGCCTTCGGCCATGCCCTCGACCGTGGCGACGTCGCGCCCCTCGGCCTCCGCACCGAGCACCAGACAGGAGCAGACCAGGCGGCCGTCCACCGTCACGCTGCAGGCGCCGCAGTCGCCGGTACCGCATCCCTCCTTGGCGCCCGTAAGGCCAAGGCGGTCGCGCAGCACGTCGAGCAATGTCTCTTCGGGTTCGCACAGATATTCGACGGCGTCGCCGTTGATGGTCGTGGTTACATGTATCTTGCTCATCTGGCGCCTCCCGCGCGTTCAAAGGCGATCTTAGCGGCCCGGACGGCCAGCACGCCGGCGGTGTGCTTGCGAAAGGCGACGGTGCCGCGCTTGTCGTCGATCGGCCGCGCGGCTGCGGAACATGCCGCTGCCAGCTTGGCGAGCGTGCTCTCGTCCGGCGACGCGCCAACCAGCGCCGCACCGGCCTCTTCCACCAGCAGAACCGTCGGCGCCACGGCTCCGAGGGCGACATGCGCCGAAGCAATGCGGTTGTCCTTGTCGAGCGTCAGGCTGACGCCTGCCGATACCACCGCGATATCCATTTCGGTGCGCGGAATGAAGCGCAGGAAGGCGTCCGAGGACCGGTCGGGGCGTGACGGAAGAAAGACCGACGTGACGAGTTCGCCGCGTTGCAGCGTCGTCTGCCCCGGCCCCGATGGAATGTCCAGAACCGGAACATCCCTTTCGCCCGCCGGTCCGACGACGCGTACCGTTGCACGGGCGGCAGCCATGGCCGGCACGCTGTCTGCGGCGGGCGAGGCGTTGCACAGGTTGCCGACCATCGTCGCGCGGCCCTGAATCTGCGTGGAGCCTATCAGTTCCGCCGCCTCCACGACGCCCGGACACAAGGCACGCACGCCGGCGTGCTCGCCGAGCTCGGCGCCCGACACGGCGGCGCCGATCCTGAAGCCGCCGGCTTCGGGCCGGATGTCCTTCATGCCCGGGATCCGCTTGATATCGACGACAAGATCGGGTTCCACAACGCCTGAGCGCAATTGAACGAGAACATCCGTTCCGCCTGCAAGAACGCGCGACAGGCCCTTTTCCGCCGCCAGAAGCGACACGGCTTCGGCCACATCGCTGGCTGCCTGGTACCGCATTTTCAAACCTCCCCGGGGGATTCCACCAATCGGGTGGAATAGGCCGCAGGCGCTTCGCCGCGTCAATGGAAAAAGCGCGGGATCGGGGCCGTCCGCCTGCCGGCGCGAAGCTTCCTTGCGTTTCCCCGTCGGGGCTGGGAAGAATGCCGATGAAGGCCCACTCACCGGAGGACAGGTGACAGATTTTTCCCGCACCCGTGCGCAGTTTCATATCCCGCACGGCGTCGTCTATCTGGACGGCAACTCCCTCGGCCCCGTGCCAAGGAACGCCGCCGCGAGGGCGGCGCACATTATCGAGGCGGAATGGGGCGAAGACCTGATCCGCGCCTGGAACAGCCGGGGCTGGATGGCGCGGCCGCGCGAGGTCGGGGAACGCATCGGGCGGCTGATCGGCGCCCCGCCGGGGACGGTGGTCGTCGGTGACACGCTGTCTGTCAAGGTCTACCAGGCGCTCGCCGCCGCGCTGGCGCTGAATCCCGAACGCCGTATCATTCTTTCGGACAACGGCAATTTTCCGACCGATCTCTACATGGCACAGGGACTCGTCCAAACGCTCGGCAAGGGGCACGTGCTGAAGACGCCGGCGCCCGGGGATGTCGAAACGATGATCGACGAACGGGTCGCCGTGCTGATGCTGACCGAGGTCGATTACCGGACCGGACGGCTGCACGACATGGCGGCGCTGACGCGCAAGGCGCGCGCCCACGGTGTCATCACGGTCTGGGACCTGGCGCATTCCGCCGGTGCGCTGGAGGTGGACCTGGCGGCCGCGGAAGCCGATCTTGCCGTCGGCTGCACCTACAAGTATCTCAACGGCGGGCCGGGCGCGCCGGCCTTCATCTACGTGGCGCCGGAACGCTCCGACACCGCGCTGCCGGCGCTTTCCGGCTGGCTCGGCCACGCCGCGCCGTTCGCCTTCGAGCCCGCCTACCGGCCGGCCACCGGCATCGAGCGGATGCGCGTCGGAACGCCGCCGATCGTCGCGCTCGGCATTCTCGACGCCGCGCTCGACGTCTGGGAAGGCGTCGACATGCGCGATGTCCGGGCACGATCCATCGAGTTGTCCGAGCTGTTCATCCGCGAGGTCGAGGCGCGCTGCCCGGAACTGGAACTGGCCAGCCCGCGTGCCCCCGAGGCGCGCGGCTCGCAGGTCTCGTTCCGGTTTACCGAGGGTTACGCGGCGATACGGGCGCTGATCGACCGCGGCGTGATCGGCGATTTCCGCGCGCCTGACGTCATGCGCTTCGGTTTCACGCCGCTGTATCTTGGCGAAGGCGAAGTGCTGGCGGCCGTGGAGGTTCTGGAGGAGATCATGGCAGGGCGTCTGTGGGACCGCGACGCCTACAGGGCAAGAGCGGCCGTGACCTGACGATGGAAATCAGCCCGCCGGCGGAACCTGCGACCTGCAGGGGAATTCCACGCGCACTCTCAGGCCCGGCTTGGCGTCCTCAAGACGCAACGTCGCCCCGTGCATCCGCGCCACCGCATCGACCAGCGACAGGCCGAGGCCGCTGCCGGGTTTTGACCGGCTTCGGTCGAGCCGTTCGAAGCGTTTCAGCACCCGTTCCCGGTCTGCTGCGGGAATACCCGGCCCGGCATCGGTGACGCTCAGCGTCGCGCCGCTTGCGGTCTGGCTTGTCGCGATCGTGACATCTGAGCCTTCCGGGGCGAACTTGAGCGCATTTTCGATCAGGTTTGTAAGCGCCTGGCCAAGCAGGTGGGCGTGGCCGTGTATCACGGCGCGGTCGCCCTCGCTGCGCAATCGGATGTTCTTTTCCTCGGCAACGGGGCCGTAGATTTCCGTCAGGTCGGCGGCGAGCGCGGACAGGTCGACGCGCTCGAACTGATCGCGCCCAACGCCGGCCTCTATCCGGGCGATGTCGACCAGACCGGTAAAGGCCCTGAGCACGAATTCCGCCTCACTTTTCGCCTGAGCGATGAGTTCCCGTCTCTTCTGCTCCGGAAAGTCTCCGCGCAACGCCTCGTCCAAGTGGCCGTGCAGCCGGGTCAGCGGACTGCGCAGATCATGCGCCACGCTGTCGGTCACCATGCGCAGATCGGAAACCAGCGCCTCGATGCGGTCGAGCATGCGGTTCAGTGTTTCCGCCAGCCTGGTGAATTCGTCGCTGCCGCCGCGCACCGGAATCCGCCGTGCAAGATCGCCGACGACGATCTCGCCGGCGGTCGTCGTGACGTCGTCGATGCGGCGGAGGATGAAACGGGTGGCGAACCAGCCGGTGGCGACACCGAGAACGCCGGTCAGCGCCAGCGCCCAACCCACGGCCCTCAACAGCGTGCGGTCGAAGACGATGCGGGCCTGCGCGTCCCTGCCCACCAACAGCCGCTCGCCCTGCGCAAGGCTCAGCGACGCCGCGGCAATCGGCGAAGCCTGGCCGCTGTCGGTCCTGAAAAGCTCAAGGTTCACCCACCCCTGGCCGGCCGAAACCGTCGGTGGCCAGGCGCCGAGGTTGCCCGTTATCCGCCGGCCCTGCCTGTCGGTCAGAAGATACACCGCATCGCGGCTGGAGGTATCGGCCAGGCGCCTCTGGATGGCGCGGCTGAGGCCGATCACGCCGAACCTGCTGTAATCGTCGGCCAGCCCCTCCAGATCGGTTTCGACGACCTGCCGTACCTGGGCGTCGATGAGCTTCGTCGTCGACCAGTAGACGAACGCCAGCACCGCCGACGTCGATGCTGCCGCGAGGAACAGATACAGAGCCACGAACCGGCTGGTCGCATTGCGGAACAGGCGCATCGTCAGTCTTTCGCCATCATGTAACCGGCCCCGCGCACCGTGCGGATCAGCGTTCCGTCGCCGTCGCCGAGCTTTTTCCGCAGGCGGCTGATATGGACGTCGATGACGTTGGTCTGAGGATCGAACCGGTAGTCCCAGACGCCTTCAAGCAGCATCGTGCGCGTCACCACGCGCCCCTGGCGGCGCATCAGGAACTCCAGCATCTTGAATTCGCGTGGCAGGAGCCGGATTTCCCTGCCGCCCCGGCGGGTCACACGGGCAATCAGATCCAGTTCCAGATCGCCGCAAACCAATCTGGTCTCCTCGTGCGACTCTGCCGGCCGGCGCAGTAACGCCTCGATTCTCGCCTGCAACTCGTCGAAGGAAAACGGCTTGACCAGATAGTCGTCGGCACCGGCGCGCAGGCCGCGGACGCGCTCGTCAACCGCGCTCATGGCGGTCAGCATGAGGACCGGCGTCGCCACATCCGCAGCACGCAGCGACTTTAGAACCGAGAGCCCGTCGAGACCGGGCAACATCCGGTCAAGCACGATCGCATCGAAACCGCCGCCGGTAGCCAGGTAGAGCCCGTCGCGTCCGTCAGCGGCAATCTCAACGGTATAGCCAAGCTCCTCCAGCCCCCGGCGCAGATAGGCGGCGGTCTCGCCATCGTCTTCCACAATGAGGATATGCCGCGTCACAATTCGCGCTCCGTGAAACCGGTTTGGCCATTTCGCACATATGGGACCGCCGGCGGCAGAAATTCAATGTCGGCCGGAGGCGTGCCTCCGGCCGTTCGCCTGCGTCACCGCCCTCATCGGCTCTCACGCTCCGACTTTGACGCCGATGAAGAACGGACGTCCGTGGCGGTTGATCATCAGCAGGGCGGTATCCTTGTCCAGCGCCGCCAGGGCGGCATCGAGATCGGCTGGGTCGTCGATCTCCTTCCTGCCGACCCTGACGATCACGTCGCCGACCTGAACGCCGGCCTCGGCGGCTGCCCCGTTCGGCTTCAGCGACGTCACCAGCGCGCCCTTCACGCTCTCGTCCAGGCCGAGGCTGGCGCGCGCGGTGTCGGTCAGCGGCGCGACGGTTGCGCCGAGCATTTCGGAGCCGGCGCCGCCCGATCCCGACGGCATCCGTTCGCCGGTGCCGGCTGCCGCCTTGAAGGTGCCGATCGTGACGGTAACCGTCTTGCTGTCACCGTTGCGGAGGATGCCGATGTCGACCGAGCTGCCCGAATCGGCGCGCGCGACGAGTTTCGGAAGCTCGCGGCTGCTGGCCACGTCCTTGCCGCCGAAGGTCACGATCACGTCACCCGGTTTCAGGACACCCGCCGAAGGCCCGTCCGGCACCACTTCGGCAACGAGCGCGCCGTGCGGTTCATCCATCCCGATGGCCTCGGCGATATCCGGCGTGACATTCTGGATGGTCACGCCCAGCCACCCCCGTTTCACCTTGCCGCCGCTGCGCAGGTCGGACACCACGTCCTTGACGATATTCGACGGAATCGCGAACCCGAGCCCGACAGATCCGCCCGAAGGTGAATAGATGGCCGAGTTCACGCCGATCACTTCGCCGTTCATGTTGAACAGCGGGCCGCCGGAGTTGCCGCGGTTGATCGAGGCGTCGGTCTGGATGAAATCGACATACGGGCCGGCCTGGATGTCGCGGCCCTTCGCCGAGACGATGCCCCGGGTCACGGTGCCGCCCAGCCCGAACGGGTTGCCGACCGCCATGACGTCATCGCCGACGCGCATCGCATCGGAATCGCCGAGTTTCACGAATGGCAGCTCGTCATCGGTTTCGACGCGAAGCAGCGCCAGGTCCGTCTGTTTGTCCGAACCGATGACCCTGGCCGGGAACTCCCGGTCGTCCGCCAGGCGCACCTTGACGCTGTCCGCCTTTTCGACCACGTGGAAGTTGGTGATGATGTATCCCTCGGGATCGAAGATGAAGCCCGAACCGAGCGCCTTGCGCGGCACCGGCCGGCCACCGAAATCGGGGATTGCCCCCG
>JBHHXR010000084.1:0-13118 GCA_046757205.1 Paracoccaceae bacterium | reverse complement strand
CGAGCCGCGCGAGGACGGCTCGCGGCGCACCACGCGCTACGACATCGACATGACCAAGTGCATCTATTGCGGCTTCTGCCAGGAGGCGTGCCCGGTGGATGCCATCGTTGAGGGGCCGAATTTCGAGTTCTCCACCGAGACCCACGAAGAACTGCTCTACGACAAGCAGAAACTCTTGGAGAACGGCGAGCGCTGGGAGGCGGAGATCGCGCGGAATCTGGAGTTGGACGCGCCCTACCTGTAGGGGCAAGGCGGTACCGCCCCGGACGTGATTCGGGGCCGCGAGGAAAAGCGACGAGGCCCCGGATCAAGTCCGGGGGGTGAACAAGAGGGACGGAAGATGGGCTTTGCTGCCTTTGTATTCTACGTGTTTTCGATCACCGCGGTGGCTTCCGGGCTGTTGGTGGTGCTGGCCAGGAACCCGGTGCATTCGGTCCTGTGGCTGATCCTGGCGTTCATCTCTTCGGCCGGGTTGTTCGTGCTGATGGGCGCCGAGTTCGTCGCCATGCTTTTGATGATCGTCTATGTCGGCGCGGTGGCGGTGCTGTTCCTGTTCGTGGTGATGATGCTGGACGTCGATTTCGCCGAACTCAAGGGCGAGATGGTGCGTTACATGCCGCTCGGCCTGCTGATCGGGGTGATCCTGCTGATGCAGCTGGGGCTGGTCGTCGGCGCGTGGGTTTTCGCCGACGGCGCGCCGGCGCTGCGCCAGGCCGTGGCGCCGTTGCCGACTGACGTGGAAAACACCGTGGCGCTGGGGCAGCTCATCTACACCAAGTACGTCTACCTGTTCCAGGCGGCGGGGCTGATCCTTCTGGTCGCCATGGTGGGGGCCATCGTGCTGACGCTGCACCACCGCCCGGACGTCAAGCGGCAGGACATCCTGACCCAGATCTACCGCGATCCGGCCAAGGCGGTGGAGTTGCAGGACATCAAGCCGGGGCAGGGTCTGTGATGCGCTGGATTTCCCTCATCATTGCCGCGCTGATTGCCGCTTCCGCCCGGGCGGAGACCCCGATTCCGGTGGAGGCGGATACGCTTGCGCCCCATTTCCTGATCGAGAGCGGCGATATCGACGCGACATGGATCAGGGTAACGACCCGGCGCGACAGCGACATCGTCGGATCGACCTACACCGTGCGCGCTGTCGACTGCGCCGGGCGCAGGACGGCGATTCTCGCCGGCGGGCGCGTGCTGGAGACGGTGCAGGCGGAAGCGGATGCGGCGGTGGCCGCGGGGCTCGAGCCCGCGCCGCTGGTAGACGAAGGGCTCGACCGGATCAGCTTCCAGATCGCCGCGTTCGCCTGCGCGCGCACGCGGTCGATCGACATCACGCAGTAGGAGGGCGCAATGATCGGCATCGAACACTACCTCACCGTTTCGGCGATGCTGTTCGTCATCGGAGTTTTCGGGATTTTCCTGAACCGCAAGAACGTCATCGTCATCCTGATGTCGATCGAACTGATGCTGCTGGCGGTCAACATCAACTTCGTCGCCTTCTCGGCCCATCTCGGCGATCTGGTCGGGCAGGTGTTCGCGCTCTTCGTGCTGACCGTGGCGGCCGCCGAGGCGGCCATCGGGCTGGCGATACTGGTCTGTTTCTTCCGCAACCGCGGGTCCATCGCGGTTGAGGACGTCAACGTGATGAAAGGGTAAGAATGCCCACCATTATCCTCTTTGCCCCGCTGGTCGGCGCCATAATCTGCGGCTTCGGCTGGCGGATCATCGGCGAGCGCGCCGCCCTGGTGATCTCCACGGGCCTGTTGTTCCTGTCCTTCGCGCTGAGCTGGATCGTCTTCTTCTCGCATTACGAGCACGTCGAAACGATCCCCATCCTGCGCTTCATCGAAAGCGGCTCGCTCAGCACCGACTGGGCGATCCGCATGGACCGGCTGACCCAGATCATGCTGGTGGTGGTGACCACGGTTTCTTCCTTCGTGCACCTCTACAGCTTCGGCTACATGGACGACGACCCGCAGTGGAAGGAAGGCGAGAGCTACAAGCCGCGCTTCTTCGCCTACCTCTCCATGTTCACCTTCGCCATGCTGTCGCTGGTCACCGCCGACAATCTGGTTCAGATGTTCTTCGGCTGGGAAGGCGTCGGCTTCGCCTCCTACATCCTGATCGGGTTCTATTACCGCAAGCCGTCGGCCAACGCCGCGGCGATCAAGGCGTTCGTGGTCAACCGGATCGGCGATTTCGGCTTCGCACTGGGGATTTTCGGGCTGTTCATGCTCACCGACAGCATCAATTTCTCCGACGTCTTCGCCAACGTGCCGGAGATTGCAAAGACCGATATCGCCTTCCTGAACTGGCAGGTGAACGCCGCCGAACTGTTCGGCGTTCTGCTGTTCATCGGCGCCATGGGCAAGTCGGCGCAGATCTTCCTGCACACCTGGCTGCCGGACGCCATGGAGGGCCCGACGCCGGTCTCCGCCCTGATCCACGCCGCCACCATGGTGACGGCCGGGGTGTTCCTGGTGTGCCGCATGTCGCCGCTCTACGAGTACGCGCCGGTGGCGCTGGGGCTGGTCACCGTGGTCGGCGCCACGACGGCGTTCTTCACCGCGACCATCGCGCTGGTGCAGAACGACATCAAGCGGGTGATCGCCTATTCGACCTGTTCGCAGCTTGGCTACATGTTCGCCGCCGCCGGCGTCGGCGTCTATCAGGCGGCGATGTTCCACCTGTTCACGCATGCCTTCTTCAAGGCGATGCTGTTTCTCGGCGCGGGCTCGGTGATCACCGCCATGCACCACGAGCAGGACATGCGGCACTACGGCAACCTGCGCGAGAAGATCCCCTACACGTTCTGGGCCATGATGATCGGCACGCTGGCGATCACCGGGGTCGGCATTCCGCTGACCAATATCGGCTTTGCCGGGTTCATCTCCAAGGACGCGATCATCGAGACGACATTCGCGGCCGGCAGCGGCGTCGGCGAATACGCCTTCGTGCTTCTGGTTCTGGCCGCCGCGATGACCAGTTTCTACTCGTGGCGGCTGATGTTCATGACCTTCTTTGGCGAGGAAAAGGGCGATCACCACGCCCATGAGCACGCCAAGGAAAGCCCGATGAACATGCTGATCCCGCTGGCGGTGCTGGCGGTGGGTTCGGTGCTGGCGGGCATGGTCTGGTACGGCGATTTCTTCGGCCACAACGTCGAGGAATGGTTCGGACCCTCGGTCGCCGTTGGCGAGCACAACGAGGTGCTGCACCACGCCCACGACGTGGCGGCCTGGGTGAAGGTGTCGCCGTTCGTCGCGATGCTCGTCGGGTTCGCGCTGGCGTGGCTCTTCTACATCAGGCAGCCGGAGCTGCCGGCAGTGCTGGCGCGGCGGCATCGCGGCCTCTATCTGTTCCTGCTCAACAAGTGGTATTTCGACGAGCTGTACGACGCCGTTTTCGTCAACCCGGCCAAGCGGCTGGGCCGGTTCCTGTGGAAGAAAGGCGACGGCGCGACCATCGACGGCGCGCTCAATGGCGTGGCCATGGGCATCGTGCCGTTCTTCACCCGGATGGCCGGGCGGGCGCAGTCGGGTTATCTGTTCCACTACGCCTTCGCGATGATCCTGGGGGTGACGGCCATCGTCACCTGGTTTGCGGTGACGGGGGGCTGAGCCATGGACAATCTTCTTTCGCTCATCACCTTCCTGCCGCTGGTCGGCGCCGCCGTGCTGATGGTCTTCCTGCGCGGCGAGGACGAGATGGCGGTGCGCAACGCCAAGCTGCTGGCGCTGTTTACCACGCTGGCGACGTTTCTGCTGTCGGTCGGGATGCTGGTCGATTTCGACCCCTCCAACCCGGGTTTCCAGTTCGTCGAGGAGGCCGAATGGCTGGGCGGGCTGACCTACAAGATGGGCGTCGACGGGCTGTCGATCCTGTTCGTGCTGCTGACCACCTTCCTGATGCCGATCACCATCGGGGCGTGCTGGAACGTCGAGGTGCGGGTCAAGGAATTCATGATCGCGTTTCTGGTGCTGGAAACGCTGATGATCGGCGTCTTCTGCGCGCTGGATCTGATCCTCTTCTACCTGTTCTTCGAGGGCGGCCTGATACCGATGTTCCTGATCATCGGCATCTGGGGCGGCAGGGAACGCATCTACGCCGCCTTCAAGTTCTTCCTCTACACATTCCTCGGTTCGGTACTGATGCTGGTCGCCATGGTGGCGATGTACATGGACGCGGGCACCACAGACATGGTGCGGCTGCTGAACCACGAGTTCAGTTCCGGGACGATATCCCTGATGGGCTGGCAGATCGTCGGCGGCGCGCAGACGCTGATGTGGCTGGCGTTCTTCGCCTCCTTCGCGGTGAAGCTGCCGATGTGGCCGGTGCACACCTGGCTGCCCGATGCCCACGTGCAGGCGCCGACCGCCGGTTCCGTGGTGCTGGCGGCCATTCTCCTGAAGATGGGCGGCTACGGTTTCCTGCGGTTCTCCCTGCCGATGTTCCCGGTGGCCAGCGACCTGATGGCGAATTTCGTCTTCACGCTGAGCGTCATCGCCATCATCTACACCTCGCTGGTGGCGCTGATGCAGGAGGACATGAAGAAGCTGATCGCCTATTCCTCGGTGGCCCATATGGGCTTTGTCACCATGGGACTGTTCGCCGCCAACAAGCAAGGCGTCGACGGCGCCATTTTCCAGATGCTGAGCCACGGCTTCATCTCTGGCGCGTTGTTCCTTACCGTCGGCGTGATCTATGACCGCATGCATACCCGCGACATCGACGCCTATGGCGGGCTGGTGATCCGCATGCCGGTTTTCGCGCTGGTCTTCATGCTGTTCACGCTGGGCAATGTCGGGCTGCCGGGCACCTCGGGGTTCATCGGCGAATTCCTGACGCTGATCGGCGCCTTCAAGGCGAATACCTGGGTGGCGTTCGGTGCGGCGACGGGGGTGATCCTTTCGGCCTCGTACGCGCTGTGGCTCTATCGCCGGGTGGTCTTTGGCGACCTGATCAAGGAAAGCCTGAAGCAGATCCGGGACATGGACCGGCGGGAGAAGTATCTGTTCGCGCCGCTGGCGGTGATGACGATTCTGCTGGGGGTGTATCCGGCGCTTGCGCTCGATCTGATCGGGCCGTCGGTCGATGCGCTTCTGGACCAGTACCACGCGGCTCTGGCGGTTGCGGCCGACCAGATGGCCCTGAACTAGGATGTGACGCCGATGCTGGCAAACGATATCAACGTGATCCTTCCCGAGCTGGTGCTGGCGGTATTGTCGATGCTGGTGCTGATGTGGAGCGTCTACTTCGGCAGGGCGCGCAACGACGACCACATGCTGTGGCTGACCGTGATCGTGATGGCGGCGCTGGGCTTCTGGATCGGTCTGGAGGACGTCGGCACGCGGACCGCTTTCGGCGGCGCCTTCGTCAATGACGGGTTCGCCCGGTTCTGCAAGGTGATGGTGCTGTGGGGCGGTGCGCTGGTGCTCCTCTTGTCACGCGAATACCTGACGCGGAACGCGCTGATGAAGTTCGAGTTCCCGGTGCTGGTGGCGCTGGCGACGCTGGGCATGATGATGATGATCTCGGCCGGCGACCTGATGGCGCTCTACATGGGGCTGGAGCTGCAGTCGCTGTCGCTCTACGTGATCGCCGCGTTCCGGCGCGACTCGCAACGTTCGACCGAGGCCGGGCTGAAGTATTTCGTGCTCGGGGCGCTGTCTTCGGGGCTGCTGCTTTATGGCGCCTCGCTGGTCTATGGCTACTCGGGCACCACGGTGTTCGCCGACATCGCCACGGTGGTCGGCGGCGAGGAAATTTCGATGGGCCTGCTGTTCGGGCTGGTGTTCCTGGTCACCGGCATCGCCTTCAAGGTCTCGGCGGTGCCGTTCCACATGTGGACGCCGGATGTCTACGAGGGCTCGCCGACGCCGGTGACGGCGTTCTTCGCCACCGCGCCGAAGGCGGCCGCGGCGGCGATGCTGGCGCGGCTTCTGTTCGACGCCTTCGGCGACGCGGTTGCCGACTGGCAGCAGATTCTGGCCTTCCTGTCGGTGGCCTCGATGTTTCTCGGCGCGGTGGCGGCGATCGGGCAGACCAATTTCAAGCGGCTGATGGCCTATTCCTCGATCACCCACATGGGCTTCGCGCTGATGGGGCTGGCCGCCGGCACCGAGCAGGGGGCGCAGTCGCTGTTGATCTATCTGGCGATCTACGTAACCATGAATATCGGCGTCTTCGCCTTCATCCTGAACATGGAAAAGGACGGCCGCGCGATCACCTCGATCAACTCGCTCGGGCTCTATTCGCGGCAGGAACCGGCGCGCGCGCTGGCTCTGGCGGTGCTCTTGTTCAGCCTCGCCGGCGTGCCGCCGCTGGTCGGCTTTTTCGGCAAGTTCTACGTCCTGATCGCGGCCGTCGATGCCGGGCTCATCTGGCTGGCGGTGGCCGGCGTCATCGCCTCGGTGATCGGCGCTTTCTACTACATCCGGATCGTCTACATCATGTATTTCGGCGAGCCGTCGGAGATGCTGAACGGGCGTATGCCGCTGGTGCATTCCACGATCCTGGCGGGCTGTGCGGCGGCGATGGTGCTGGGGGTCATCAACCTGTTCGGTATCGACGGTCTTGCCGCCGCCGCCGCCGAGACACTGTTGCGGTAGGTCATGACCGGCTGGCCCGAGGGTGTCGGGCGGATATATCTGGAAGAGGCCGGCAGCACCAATGCCGAAGCGATGCGCTTCGCGGCGCAGGGCGAGGACGTGCCGGTGTGGATCCTGGCCGGCCGGCAGACCGGCGGCAAGGGGCGGCGCGGCCGGCCCTGGCGGACGCCGGAAGGGAATTTCGCGGCGACGTTGCTGACGCACACCGATGCGCCGCCCGCCGAAGCGGCCCAGCGGTCGTTCGTGGCGGCGCTGGCGCTCCATGATGCCCTGGCCGGAGCGATCGGGCAGCCCGGGCGGCTGGCGCTGAAATGGCCGAACGACGTGCTGCTGGACGGGCGCAAGCTGGCGGGAATACTGCTTGAGAGCAGCGCCGCGCCCGGCGGCGGCCTGACGCTGTGCATCGGGATCGGCGTCAACCTCGTGGAGGTGCCGGAAGCGGCGGCGCTGGAACCGGGTTCTCTGGCGCCCATAGCGCTGTCGCAGGCCACCGGGCTGCGCCTGACGCCGGGCGAGTTCCTCGACCTGCTGGCGCCGGCGTATTCGGACTGGGAAGACGTCATGGCGAAAGGCGGTTTCGGCGCTGTCCGGGCGGTCTGGCAGAGCCTGGCGGCGCATCTCGGAGAGACCATCACGGCGCGTCTGCCGAACGCGACGCATCGCGGTGTTTTCGAGGCGATCGACGAGACCGGCGCGCTGGTGCTGACGACCGACGAGGGCACGCTGCACCTGCCGGCGGCTGACGTGCAATTCGATGGGGGGCGGGCGGATGCTTCTGGCGATTGATGTTGGCAACACGAACACCGTTTTCGCGGTGCATGACGGCGACAAGATCGCCGGCGAGTGGCGCTGCCGGACCGCCCGGAAGCGCACGGCGGACGAGTATTTCGTCTGGCTGCGGCAACTCATGCAGTTCAACGGGCACGAGCTGGACATAACCGATGTAATCGTCTCCTCGGTGGTGCCCGAGGTGGTGTTCAACCTGCGGGTCCTGTCGGACCGCTATTTCGGCTGCCGCCCGATGGTTGTCGGCAAGCCGGAGGTCGACATTGGCGTGCCGGTGCGGGTCGATCCCGACACGCTGGTCGGCGCCGACCGGCTGGTCAACACGGTCGGCGCGCACGAGCGCTACGGCGGCAACCTGATTGTCGTCGATTTCGGCACCGCCACCACATTCGACGTGGTGGCTGCCGACGGCGCCTACGTGGGCGGGGTGATCGCACCTGGCGTCAACCTGTCGCTGAAGGCACTGAGCGACGCCGCCGCGGCACTGCCCTATATCGACGTGACCAAGCCCGAAACCGTGGTGGGGCGCAACACACGGGCCTGCATGCAGTCGGGTATCTTCTGGGGCTATGTCAGCCTGATCGAGGGCGTGTGCGCCCGGGTTTCGGCGGAACGCGGCGCCAGGATGACCGTGATCGGCACCGGCGGACTGTCGACGCTTTTCGCACAGGGCACCGACATTTTCGACGCCATCGATGGCGACCTGACCATCCACGGGCTGGTGCTGATCCACGCGCGCAACAAGAAGGGCGGCTGATGGCAAGGGGCGAGAGGCTGGTCTACCTGCCGCTGGGCGGGGCCGGCGAGATCGGCATGAACATGTACCTTTACGGCTATGGCCGCGACGGGGCCGAGCGCTGGATCGCCGTCGATGTCGGCGTGACCTTTCCGAAGATGGAAAGCTCGCCCGGCGTCGATCTGATCATGGCTGACCCGGAGTTTGTCGCCGAGCGCGCGGAACGGCTGGAGGCGATTTTCATCACCCACGCGCACGAGGACCATGTCGGCGCATTGGGCACGCTTTACCCGAAGCTGCGGGCGCCGGTATACGCGCGGCGCTTCACCGCGCGGATCGCGCGCGACAAGATGGAGCGCGCCGGGCAGGACGTGACGCGGGTGCGCGAGGTGGCGGCGTGGCCGGCGCAGACCGACGCCGGGCCGTTCAGCGTTGGCTTTCTGCCGGTGTCGCATTCGATCCCGGAAGCCTCGGCGCTGGTCATCGACACGCCGGCCGGGCGCATCGTGCATACCGGCGACCTGAAGCTCGACCCGACACCGCTGGTCGGCGAGCCGTTCCGGGCCGGCGCCTTCCGCGAGGTCGCGGAGCCGGGCGTGCGCGTGCTGGTCTGCGACTCGACGAACATCTTTTCGCACCACCTCGGGCGGTCCGAGGCGACGCTGATTTCCGAGATCGCCGATCTGGTGAAGAGCGCCAAGGGCATGGTGGTGGCGACGACGTTTGCTTCCAACGTGGCGCGGGTGCGCACGCTGGCCGAGGCCGGCCGCGCCGCGGGGCGGTCGGTGGTGATGATCGGGCGGGCGATGAACGCCATGAAGGCGCATGCCGAGGCGGCGGGCGTGCTTGACGGCTTTCCCGCGCTGGTCGATCTCGAAGAGGCGATGGACATGGCGCGCGGCGACCTGATGGTGCTGGCGACCGGCAGCCAGGGGGAGCGGCGCGGTGCCTCGGCTTTCCTGGCCGGCGACGGCTACCGGGGGCTGGAACTCCGCCCCGGCGATCTGTTCCTGTTTTCCTCCAAGACCATTCCGGGCAACGAAATACCGGTGGCGCGCATCCACAACCAGCTGAGCGAACAGGGGGTGCGCGTCGTCGACGGCGAGGACGGGCGCTACCACGTCTCGGGGCACGCGAACCGGCCGGACCTGACGGAGGTGCACGAGCTGTTGCAGCCCGGCATGGTGATCCCGATGCACGGCGAGCACCGGCACCTCAGCGAACACGCGGCGCTGGCGCAGGCCAACGGTTTCGCCTCCGTCGTGGCGCCCAACGGAACGCTTGTCGATCTGAGCGGTCCGGAGCCGGAAATCGCCGGCAATATCGAGACCGGGCGGCTCTATCTCGACGGAACACGGCTCATCGGGGCGATGGACGGGGTAGTCCGCGAACGTCTGCGCATGGCCATGCGCGGCCACGTCACCATTTCGGTGGTACTGGAAGAGGACGGAACCCCGGCGGAAGGCACCTGGGCCGAAGTGCGCGGACTGGCGGAGGCGGGCGAAATCGAAGGCGGCGTCTCCGGCGCGCTGGAACGCGCCATCGACAGCGACCTGGCCAAGACCACGCGCAAGGTCCTGGCGTCCGACAAGGCGGTGGAGGAGCTTGTCCTGCGCGGCTGCAACCGCGTCTGCAAGGATCTGCTGGGCAAGAAACCGGTAACGACGGTGCTGATCAACCGGCTGGAGCCGGAATAGGGCGGGCGCCCGGAATTACCGGGGAAACTCCATGGCGCCTTGCCATGCGCCATAGTCCGCCGACGTCACGCCGTTGCTGGTGGTTCCGCTATATGAATTCAGCTGTTGCAGGGCGCGTGTGATCCAGGCCTCGAGACAAAGACGCCCGATTTCCGTCTGAAACGGAGCCTGCGCTCTTGCGGATTGCCCGAAAGCAGTGCCGAGAACCAGCACCAGTGCGATTATTGTCCGGCGCATTTTCCCCCGCCTTTCCCGCCGAAGCATACGCTTCGCTTGGCGAAGAACCAAGGGGCGCCGTGTCGCGGCGCCGGCCGGCGGCACGCAGTTTCCGTGGCGGGTCGGGTGTCAGCCCTGATTGTCTTCCCGGGCCGGGGCCTCAGGGGCCGAGGGCTTGGGCTTTTTCGCTGGCGCCCGGCGTTTGCGGGGCGGTTTCTTTTGGGGCTCTTCGGCATCTTCGGCCGCGGCTTCGGGTGCGCCTTCGCCGGCCACGGTGTCTTGTTTCGCTCCGGCGCGCAGTTCGCGCATCAGGAAGGCGGGGACGTGGTCGCCGAGGCCGACGACGCGGCGGCCGCCGCCGCCCTTGCGTCCGCCGCTGTCTTTCGGGCGGTCGCGGCGCTGCGCGCGGGGGGGGGACGCGGTTGCTTTTTCGGCCGCTTCCGCTGAGGCGGCGGTGCTTTCGGGCGCGCCTTCCTCTTTCTTCGGAGCGCGCGGCTTGCGGTCCTTCCGCTCGGCGCGCGGTTTGCGGGCGGGCTTGTCTTCGGCGGGCATTTTCCCGCCGGTGTCGAGCGGCGAGGCGATGCGGGGGATTTCCTTGCCGGTCAGCTCCTCGATCTTTTCGAGGTATTTTCCCTCGGCCGGCAGGCACAGGGTGATCGAGGTGCCCTCGCGGCCCGCGCGCGCGGTGCGTCCGATGCGGTGGACGTAATCCTCCGAATGGATCGGCACGTCGAAATTGAAGATGTGGCTGACATTGGGAATGTCGAGGCCGCGCGCCGCAACGTCGGAGGCCACGAGCAGTTTCAACTCGCCGTCGCGGAAACTGGTCAGGATCCTGGTGCGAACCGACTGGTCGAGGTCGCCATGCAGTGCCGCGGCGTCGAAGCCGTGCCGCTTCAGGGACTTGGCGACGATATCGACGTCGCGCTTGCGGTTGCAGAAGATGATGGCGTTGGTGAGCTTTTCGCCCTGTCCGGTGATCAGGCGGCGCAGTACCTCGCGCTTCTCCTTGGCGCCGCGGTCCTTGCGGCTGGGCTTGTGCACGCAGACGAACTGCGAAATCGTGTCTACCGTGGTGGCCTGCCGGGCAACCTCGACGCGGATCGGGTTGTGCAGGAATTCCTCGGTGATGCGGGTGATCTCGGGCGCCATGGTGGCGGAGAAAAAGAGCGTCTGGCGGGTGAACGGGGTGAGCTTGAAGATGCGTTCGATGTCGGGGATGAAGCCCATGTCGAGCATCCGGTCGGCCTCGTCGACCACCATGATCTGCACGCCGGTGAGCATCAGCTTGCCGCGCTCGAAATGATCCAGGAGGCGGCCCGGCGTGGCGATCAGCACATCGACGCCGCGGTCGATCAGGCGATCCTGATCCTTGAACGAGACGCCGCCGATCAGGAGCGCCATCGAGAGTTTCACGTGCTTGGCGTAGATCTCGAAGTTTTCCGCCACCTGGGCGGCCAGTTCGCGCGTCGGGCACAGGACAAGACTGCGCGGCATGCGCGCCCGCGCCCGGCCCTTTTGAAGATGCGTGATCATCGGCAGCACGAAAGAAGCCGTCTTGCCGGTGCCGGTCTGGGCGATGCCGAGCACGTCGCGGCCCTCCAGCGCGTGCGGGATCGCCTGAGCCTGGATCGGGGTTGGGGTTTCGTATCCGGCTTCGGATACGGCCTGCAGGACCTTGGGGTCCAGCGCCAAGTCTGAAAAACTCGTCATTTACTTCCGTCGCTGTGCAGCCATGTTTCGGCCGCAGTCACCGCGCGGCCCGGCTTTCCGAATTGAAAGCCTGTCGTTCGCGGCGAGCCGTAGAGGAATCCGAGCGGAACGTCAACGTCGCGTTTGCCGGCCGGTGTTCCGGTGAGTGATCGCCGGTTGGGGCGGGAAGGGAGCAGTTCGCGCATCGTGAACACTTCCTGCTGAATGATCCGGGGCGTCTGAGTGATGTCGGGGAAGGAGGAAGAGCAGGTCTCGGCCCCACACAATAGATCAAGCTCTTCCTTTCCCCTTCTGGCCTTCACATTCCCATCCGAATGCGTCGAAAAAACAATCACGCCGGGGCCATTTGCGGGCGTCGGCGGCAGGGAATGAGGCAGCTTTGCCGCGGTCGTTCACGCGCTCCGGACCCGGCCGCCGGCGGCGAGCGGATCAGCCGGCAGTGGGCTGCACGCGCCATTCCCGCCAGCCCTGCGTGACGATCTGGAACGACGAGTTCAGAAACAGGCCGGCCATGATTCCGGCAACGATGATGTCGGGCCAGCCGGTTGCCGATCCCCACACGCCGAGGGCGGCCAGCATCACCGCGACATTGCCGATGGCGTCGTTGCGCGAGCACAGCCACACCGACCGCACGTTCGCGTCACCGTCCTTGTAGCGCACCAGCAGCAGCACGCTGACCACATTGGCGAGCAGCGCGAGAAATCCGATCATCCCCATCACGCCGGCCTCCGGCACGCCGAGGTAGAACACCCGGTAGACGGTGGAGCCGAACACCCAGAGCCCCATGCCGAACAGGCTGGCGCCCTTGGCCAGCGCCGCCGTGGCGCGCACCCGCAGGCTGGCGCCGATCACCGCCAGCGAGATGCCGTAGGTCAGCGAGTCGCCGAGAAAATCCAGCGCGTCGGCCTGCAGCGCCTGCGATCCGGCCAGCCGGCCGGCCGCCATTTCCACGAAGAACATCGCGGCGTTGATCGCGATCACCATCCAGAGCCGGCGGCGGTAGTCCCGCGATACCCCTTCGAAAGTTACCGTGTCGTGATCGCAGCAGGCGCCCATGGAATCGTTGTCCTTTGTTGTCCGGGCGCATATATACGACCTATAGCTACTAGAGGTTCAAGGGGAAGTACCGATGATTTCCATTGGCGCGCTGTCGCGGGAGACCGGTGTGAAGGTGCCGACCATCCGCTACTACGAACAACTCGGCCTGATCGACGCGCCGGAGCGTTCGCAGGGCAACCAGCGGCGCTACGGCAGGCAACACCTGGAGCGGCTGTCCTTCATCCGCCACGCCCGCGAACTCGGCCTGTCGATCGGTGCCATCCGCGAACTGATCCGCATCAGCGCCGATCCGGACCGGCC
>JBHHXR010000083.1:0-13257 GCA_046757205.1 Paracoccaceae bacterium | reverse complement strand
TCTCGCCCTGTTGGCGCCGCCACGCCTTCTGCAGCCTGCACGCGGGAAGCTCCTGCTGACCGGTGCGGTACCGGTGCCATGCGTCGAGGTGCCGGTGACGCTCCGGTTCGAGCCGCAGCGCGCCGGCATCCTGCACATCGCGCGGTGACCAGCTCTGATACGGCCGAGCAACCGCAGCGGCGGAAAAGGACTGCGGATCCGGGGCTTCGACGCCGCCTGCCGGCGGGCCCGTCGTTGCCGCAGGCCGCTACTTCTTCTTCAGCAAATCCCTGATCTCGGCCAGAAGCTCCTCCTGCGTCGGCCCTTTCGGGGCTTCGGGCGCCGCTGGCTCGTCGGGCTTCGCTGCCGCGGCTTTCACCCTGTTCACCCCCTTGACCAGCAGGAACACGACCCAGGCCACGATCAGGAAGTTGATCACCGCCATGATGAAGTTGCCATAGGCGAAGACCCCGGCGTCCTCGCCCTCGCCCAGCCTGATGCCCAGAGCCGAGAAATCCAGCCCGCCGACGAACAACCCGATGATCGGGTTGATCAGATCGCTCACCAGCGACTTGACGATGGCCGTAAAGGCCGCACCGATGATGATCCCGACGGCCATGTCCATGACATTGCCGCGCGCGATGAACTCCTTGAATTCCCTGATCATTGTCCGCTCCCGCTCCGTTCTGTGTCGGATACGGGCATTATAGCGGTGCCGGTTCCCGATCACGAAGAGAATCGACGGCGCGGGCGGGCGATCCCGTTCAGCCGGGCAACGTCCCGTTCAGCACGTATGCCAGCATCTGCACCACCTGCGCGGGATGCTCGGCAACCGCCAGCGCCGCGGCGTCGACTTCTTTCAGCGGGTGCTGGTGCTCCGGCCCGTGCAGTACGATCAGCGATTTGCCCAGCGCCGCGGCGTAGCCGGCATCGAAGGCGGCGTTCCACTGCCGGTACTTTTCGCCAAACCGCACGACCACGATATCGGCGTCTCCGATCGCCTTGCGGGTCCGGATGGCGTTCAGCTTCGCACCCTTGTTGTCGTGCCAGAACCTGTCCGGCTCCGCCCCCAGAATGGCGACGCCGCAGTCGTCCGACGCGTCGTGATCGGTGACCGGCGACGAAAAGACGACGTCGAGGCCCGCGGCCCGCGCGCCCTCGACGATTTCCTCGCGCCAGCCGGTATGGATTTCACCGGAAAGATAGACTTGCAGCGTCACGCGGCACTCCTCCGTTTTGCTGTTTCGAGACCGATTTGGCCGCCACTATCCGGCGTTGGCAAACCAGATATGCGGCGGCCCGACCACGCCGGCTTTTTCCATGGCGCTCTTCAGACGCGGGCTGCTGGCATAGTTGTGCGCATTGTCGAGGCTGTCCCATTCGAACACCGCGGTGATCATGTTCGGATCATCGGCATCGCGGAACAGTTGCGCGGACTTTTCACCGGCTTCCTTCCGCATCGGTTCAACCTCGTCAAACACCTTTTTCCAGCTCACGAAATCGACAACCTTGTGCCTGACCAGCATGTACGGCATCTTCTTCTCCCCTGAATGCCGGGCGGCGCGTCTTTCGGTCCCGCCCGCTACGTCGTTATATCTCCGCATTGCCAAGTCTAGCAGAAAATCTGCCCTGGGGCGAAAACACCGGCCGACGCCCGGTGGAGGGCGCCGGCCATTCCCGCAGCATCCGGATCGGGCTCAAGGCCCCGGCGACGGCGTCACGCGCCGTTGAGGAACGCGATCTGCGGCGGGCCGGCGACGCCGGCCCTTTCCATCGCCGTTCGAAGCCGTGCGCTGCCGGCGTAGGCCTGCGCGTTCTCGAGGCTGTCCCACTCGAACAGCGCGGTGATGGTGTTGGGGTCGTCCACGTCGCGATACAAGGTCGCCGATTTCTCGCCCGCCTCCTCACGCATTGGCCGGACCTCGTCGAATACCGCCTTCCAGCCATCGAAATCCGCAACCTTGTGCCTGACCATCATCGTTGCCATCGGTATCTCTCCCTATCTTGATTCTTCCGCTCTGCCGGCCTCGGGATCATGGTTCCCTGACGCCGTGACCGGCAGCACTGAAAGACTCGCAGACGCGATGGCCGGTGGACAGACATCGTCTTGCGCAGTGGCTTTGCAATAATGCAAAGTCGGAAGATGTACGAATGGAGCGATGTGCGGATGTTTCTGGCCGTCGCGCGGGCCGGGTCAGCGCTGCGCGCGGCGCGATCGCTCGGCGTCAACCACTCCACGGTGAGCCGTCGGATCCAGGCGCTTGAACACGCGCTGGGGCTTACGCTTTTTGACCGGCGCAACCGCGGCTACTCGCTCACGGAACACGGTACGGCCCTGATGGCGGCAGCGGAAACGGTCGCCCGCTCGGCTCAAGACCTCCAGTATACCGCCGAGCGTCTGCGCCGCGCCGTGTCGGGCGTCGTCCGGCTGACCGCGCCCGAGAGCATCGCCAACCAGATAATCATCCCGATAGTGGCGGAATTCCAGCAGCAGCAGCCCGGTGTCCAGGTGGAGCAGGTGGCTGCGGATACCTATCTCGACATCGTGCACGGCGAGGCCGACATCGCTTTCCGGGCAGGGTCGCGCCCCGATGACGCGCGCCTTGTGGCGCAAAGACTGCCGGACATGGGGTGGTCGGCATATTGCGGCCGGTCCTACGCGAAGAAGAACGGCGTTCCGGCGGCGCCGGACCATGTCAGGCGTCACAGCGTCATCGGCTATGACGGCGTGCTCCGCGGTTCGACAGGATACCGCTGGCTGCTGTGCCATGTCGACGAGGCGCGCATCACCAACCGGTGCAACACGGTGCCCAACATGCGCGCGGTTCTCGGCACCGGCCTCGGCGTCGGCATCCTGCCCTGTTTTGTCGGCGATCCGGATCCCGAACTGATCCGCTGTTTCGAACCGCCGGACGAACTGGTGGCGGAATTCTGGCTGCTGATGTCCGAAGAGGCGCGCAACACCGCACAGGTCCGGGCGTTCATCGACTTCGCGGTGCCGCGCATCACCGCCCTGCGCCAGTCGCTGCGCGGCAGGGCCCCGCCGGTACCCGGGGCCTAACTGCGCAAGACGCCACCCGTCGCCTTGGCGACGCCGGCCACTATCCTTTGAGAGACCGCTTCGATGTCTTTTTCGGTCAGGGTCCTGTCCTGTGGCTGCAACCGCACCGAAATCGCCACCGATTTCATGCCTCCGCCCATTTGCACCTCGGCCTTGGGGCCAGCGAACACATCGAACACACCGACCGAGGCCACCAGCTTCTTGTCGGCGGCCTGCGCGGCGCGAACGAGGGCGTCCGCCTCGACATCCGCCCTGACCACGAAAGCGAAATCCCGTTCCACTGCCTGGAAGTCGGAAATCTCCAGCGCCGGGCGCGTGGCGGTCTTGCTGCGCGGCATCGGGGGGTTTTCCAGGAACACGCTGAAGGCGACCGCCGGTCCCTTGACGTCGAGCGCGTTCAGAACCTTCGGGTGCAGTTCGCCGAACACCGCCAGCGCGTTCTTCGGACCGAGATTGACCGATGCCGAACGTCCCGGGTGGAACCAGCCCGGCGCCGTACGCATCAGCATCCGGCGCGCCGGGGCACCGATGGCATCGAGCGCGGCCTCCGCATCGGCCTTCGCATCGTAGAGATCGACGCCGTGGCGCACATGGTGCGGATTGCGCGGCGCGGACTGGCCGACGCGCACACCGCTGGCCACGATCGCCTGCTCTCCCGGCTCGCCACCGCTGAACACCGGCCCCACCTCGAACAGCGCCAGATCGGAAACGCCGCGTGCCTGGTTGCGCGCCGCGGCCTGCAGGAGGCCGGGCAGCAGGCTCGGCCGCATGTGGCTCATTTCCGATGAAATCGGGTTGCCCAGCATCACCGCGTCCGTGCCGCCGCCGAAAAGCTCCGCCGACGCCTTGTCGATGAAGGAGTAGGTGACGCATTCGTTGTAGCCGAGCGCCGCGATGGTGCGCCGCGCGATGCTCTCGCGCTTCTGCATCGGCGTCAGGATCGGTTTTGCCACGCCGGCCGGCCGTGCCATGGGCACGCCTTCGAGCCTGGTCAACGATGTGACGCGGGCGATCTCCTCCACCAGGTCGGCCTCGCCCTGCACATCGGGGCGCCAGGTCGGCACCCAGACCTCGATGCCGGAATGCTCGTGCGCGACACCGAAACCGAGGGCGGTCAGGATGCGCACCTGCTCGTCGCTGTCGATATGCATGCCGACAAGGCTGACCACTCGCTCCGGATCCAGCCGGTATGACCTGTCGGTATCCGGCACCTGCCCGGCAACCACCGGATCGGACGCCGCGCCGCCGCAAAGATCGAGGATCAGCCGCGTGGCGATCTCCATGCCTTCGGGCGTGAAGGCCGGATCGACGCCGCGCTCGAAGCGGTAGCGGGCGTCGGAATTGATGCGGTGGCGGCGGCCGGTGCGGGCGGTGGCAACGGGATCGAAATAAGCGGCCTCGACAAAGACGTTCACGGTTTGCGACGTGCAGGCCGTTGCAAGGCCGCCGATCACCCCGCCGATGGCCTCCGGGCCCGAGGCGTCGGTTATCAGCGTTTCGCCGCCGTCAAAGCGGTATTCCTTCTCGTCCAGCGCCAGGAGCGTCTCGCCCGGCCGCGCCTTGCGGACCTCGATGTCGCCGGACACTTTGTCGGCGTCGAAGACGTGCAGCGGGCGGTTGCGGTCGTAGGTCAACAGGTTGGTGACGTCGACCAGCGCCGAGATCGGCCTGAGCCCGATGGCCCGCAGCCGATCCTGCAACCAGCGCGGGGAAGGGCCGTTCCTCACTCCTTTTATGTAGCGCCCGACAAACAACGGGCAGGCGGTGTCCGACACATCGGCGTTCAGGGTGACCGAGATCGGGCTCCTGAACGTGCCGGGCACCGGTTCGGTCGACGGCGTCACCAGCCGCCCAAGTCCGCGCGCCGCAAGGTCGCGGGCAATTCCCTGGACGCCCAGCGCGTCGGGCCGGTTCGGGGTGATCGCGATCTCGATGACCGGGTCGTTCATCCCGGCATAGTCGATATAGCGCGCGCCCAGCGGCGCATCCGGCGGCAGATCGATGATGCCCTCATGATCGTCGGAAATCATCAGTTCGCGTTCCGAGCACAGCATGCCGTTCGATTGCACGCCGCGGATGACGCCCGGCTTCAGATCGACGCCGGTGCCGGGGATATGGGTACCGACCGGCGCGAATACGCCGACAAGGCCGGTCCGTGCATTCGGCGCGCCGCACACCACTTCGACTTCGCGCGGCGAACCGTCCGGCCCGTCCGGCCAGGTCTCTACCCGGCACAGCCGAAGCCGGTCGGCATTGGGATGCTGCACCGCCTCGATCACCCGGCAGATGCGAAAGGCCCCCAGCCGCTCGGCCGGGTTTTCGACGGCCTCGACTTCCAGCCCCAGATCGGTCAATGCGTAAACGATGTCGTCAAGCGGCGCTTCGGTCGCCAGATGCTCTTTCAGCCAGGATATCGTGAGTTTCATTTTCGGTACCGGTACAGGTTTTCTGCGCCCTAATAGCCAATCCCTCGGTGAACCAAAAGGGGAATAACGCGCCAAACAAATGCCCCTGATCCGTCACACTCCCGTCGAAATTCCCTGCGAGGGTACGACCGTTATTAGCTTCCCACACTGTTCACGGAGTCGCGTGATGTTGAAGTGCCTACGCAAGTTTGCGTCCGACGAAGAGGGCGCCTCGACGGTCGAGTGGATCGTTCTCAATACATTCGTAACGATAGCTCTTTCCGCAATGGTGGCGGTAAGGTTCGGCGCTCTCGATGCCGCTAATTCCATTGTCGCGGCAATGGCGAGCATTACGGAGTCCAGCCTTGAGGATCCCAGTGGCGACGGTGAGGGCGACGACGAAGGCGACGAGGACGAGGACGACGAGGACGACGACGAGGACGACGACGAGGACGACGACGAGGACGACGACGAGGAAGGCGACGACGAGGACGACGAAGGCGACGACGACGAAGGCGACGACGACGAAGGCGACGACGGCGACGATCATGGCGATGGCGACGACGGCGACGACCATGGCGATGGCGACGACGGCGACGATCATGGCGATGGCGACGACGGCGACGATCATGGCGATGGCGACGACCATGGCGATGGCGACGATCATGGCGATGGCGACGAGGGCGACTGATCACCGCGCATTCGCGTAGCACCAGGGTCAGAACATTCCGCCCCCCGGGAAAACTCCCGGGGGGTTTTTTCGTGGTTGGCGCCGCCCGCGTCGCCGGCGCGTTCCGCGGCGGCGGGTCATGCGGCCCCGTGCCTGGCACGCCGGGAAATGTGTCAGGAACCCGCCAATTGTGGAGGATTCGCCGATATTCAGACACATTTTGACCACGATCGGCACCTAATCTTGGCATACAAGCCGGAGTGGGGCGGCATTTGCGTCAGACAAAGAGGTGCGCCTTGCTCGAGCTACTGAAAGACTTCCTCGACGACGAAGATGGTGCCATCACGGCCGACTGGGTGGTGCTGACCGCCGCGATCAGCATTTCCGGACTTATCGCCGCCACCGCCATCTGGGGCGGAACCAACGGCCTGTCCGACCAGATCAGCACCTTCGTGCACAATTCGGGAACCACGTTCATCGCCAGCGAATACTGGTAGGCCCCGGGCTCTCGCGGCAGCGAGCGCCGCGGGCCTGCAGCCAGAGCATCGCAACTCGTCAGGTCCGGTTGCGATGCTCTCTATTTTTCCCCATGCGAGATGCCCCGCCGCCCGGGGCGCCATCGTGCTCCACGGCGGAAGCCCCCGGGCGCGGCTGAAGGGGATCGCCGGTCATCGACCGCCCGGAACGTCGCCTTAGCGGGATATTCCCCCATGCAGCGTCGGCATATCCAGCGCCGCGAAGCCGTAGTGGCGCAGCCAGCGCAGGTCGGATTCGAAGAAGGCGCGCAGATCGGGAATGCCGTATTTCAGCATGGCGATACGGTCGATGCCCATGCCGAAGGCGAAACCCTGCCATTTTTCAGGGTCGACACCGGCGGAGCGCAATACCTTGGGGTGCACCATGCCGGAGCCGAGAATTTCCATCCAGTCGTCGCCCTCGCCGACCTTGAGTTGCCCGCCTTCCCACGAACAGCGCAAATCGACCTCCGCCGACGGCTCGGTGAACGGGAAATGCGAGGCGCGGAAGCGCAGCTCCACGTCGTCGACTTCGAAATAGGCGCGGCAGAACTCCTCCAGCACCCATTTCAGGTTGGCCATCGAAATGTCGCGGTCGATGGCCAGCCCCTCGTACTGGTGGAACAGCGGCGTAGGGGTCTGGTCGTAATCGGCGCGGTAGACCCGCCCCGGCGCGATGATCCGGCACGGCACGCCATGTTCTTCCATATAGCGGATCTGCACCGGCGAGGTATGCGTCCGCAGCACGTGCGGCACCCGGTCGTCGCCCTCGGCGCGGTGCATGTAGAAGGTGTCCTGCTCCTGCCTTGCGGGGTGCTCGGGCGGGATGTTGAGCGCGTCGAAATTGTACCAGTCGCTTTCGATCTGCGGGCCCTCGGCGACGGCGAAGCCGAGATCGGCGAAGATCGCCACCACTTCCTCGGTGGTCTGGCTGACCGGATGGATGGTGCCGCGCGGCCGCGGCCGGGCCGGCAGCGTGACATCCAGCCATTCGGTCTTCAGGCGTTCCTCCAGCGCCGCGTCCGCCAGCGCCGCCTTGCGCGCCGCCAGCGCCGAGGCAAGCTCGTCCTTCAGCGCGTTCAGCGCCGGTCCGGCGATCTTGCGCTGCTCGGGGCTCATGCCTCCGAGCTCGCGCATCTTCAGGCTGACCTCGCCCTTCTTGCCGAGCGACCGGACGCGCACCGATTCCAGCGCCGCCTCATCGGCGGCGGCGGAAATCTCGGCGAGAAATTTCGTTCGGAGATCTACCAACCCGTGCATTGACCCGTGACCCAACCTGCAAGCTGAAACCGGCGCGAGGGGTAGCACATGCGGTCGGGAATGCAAGGGTGGAAGGTCTGCCGGCCATGCCGCGTGCCGTGCCCGGCATCGGGCCGCCTTCAGCCTGGATATTTACGGAACTCAGAAGTTCCGGCGGCTCTGGATTTCAGCCGCACGCGCATCTTCCGCGCCGCCGATCCGAGGCCCCGCAAAGAAAAACCCCGGCCGGGGCCGGGGTCGGTGAGTTCGGTTGCCGGGCCTTTCAGCCCAGCGCCGCCTTCGCCTTGTCGACGATAGCTGCGAAGGTGGCGGGCTCATGCACGGCGAGGTCCGCGAGGACTTTGCGGTCAACCTCGATGCCGGCGTTGGAAAGCCCGTTGACAAAGCGCGAATAGGTCATCTCGGCGTCATGCGCCCGGACCCCGGCGTTGATGCGCTGGATCCACAGGGCGCGGAAGTTGCGCTTGCGCGTCTTGCGGTCGCGCGTGGCGTATTCCTGCGCCTTGTCGACGGCCTGCGTCGCGGTGCGGAAGTTGCGGCTGCGGGCGCCGTAGTAACCCTTGGCGGCCTTGACGATCTTGCGGTGGCGGGCGTGCGAGGACACGCCTCCCTTGACTCTGGACATCTCTCAGGCCTCCTTCAGCGCGCGTAGGGCATGTAGGTCTTCACGATCTTTTCGTCCGCCTTGCCGAGCACCGTGGTGCCGCGGGCGTTGCGGATGAATTTCTTCGTGCGTTTGATCATGCCGTGCCGCTTGCCGGCCTGGGCGACCTTGATGCGGCCCGAGGCCGTCATCTTGAAGCGCTTCTTGGCGCCCGACTTGGTCTTCATCTTGGGCATTTCCATCTCCTTCGGGAAGTGGTCGTCGGGGGCGACTCGGCAGCCCGTTCAGGCCGGACGCCCCGGTGAAGGTGATGCCTATAGGTGCAACGGAAGTGCGATGCAAGCCCCGCGCCGCCGCACGCTCAGCGAAATTCGCTGATCAGCGACACCACCGCGTTCGGCACGTCGCGCCACGACATTCCGCCGGTCGGCGCAAGCGTGCCGGCATAAAGAAACATTCCGATGGCGAAAAACAGCAGCAGGACCGACGCCCTCGGTGAGCGCCCGTCTACCGCGGCAGAGAAGATCCGCACGACGGCGAAGGCGCCCGACAGGGTCCCGATCAGCAGCACGGCCTCGTAGTCAGACATGAGAGCGCAGCACCTGCCCAGCCAGTTGACGGCCGGAGTTCCGCGGCCATCGGCCGCTACTCCGGCTCGCCCTCGAATATAAGCCTTTCTCTCACTGGCGCAACGCGCAGGATATTGGTCGACCCCGGCGTGTTGAAGGGGATGCCGGCGGTCACGATCACCCGGTCGTCCTCGCCGCCGAAGCCGTCCAGCCTAGCCACCCGCACCGCCTGCACGACCGCCGACTTGAACCGGTCCACCTTTGGCACCAGCGCGCAGTGAAGGCCCCATGTCAGCGCCAGCTTGCGCGCCGTCCGCACGAAGGGAGTGAGCGCGATGATCGGCACCTTCGGTCGTTCGCGCGAGGCCAGCGTCGCGGTGGTTCCGGAATGCGTGAAACAGCAGATCGCCTTGACGTCCGTGGTCTCGGCCACCTCGCGCGCGGCAACGGTGATGGCGTCGGCAACGCGCTCGCGCGACGGCGTGCGGGCGGCCTCGATGATCTGGCGGTAGTTGTCGTCCCGCTCCACCCGCACGGCCACCGCGTTCATCGTCGTCACCGCCTCGACCGGATAATCACCGGCGGCGCTTTCGGCCGACAGCATCACCGCGTCGGCGCCCTCGTAGATCGCCGTGGCGACGTCGGAGACCTCGGCGCGTGTCGGTACCGGCGAGGAAATCATGCTCTCCAACATCTGTGTCGCCACGATTACCGGCTTTCCGACCGACCGGCAGCGCCGCACCAGCCGTTTCTGGATCGGCGGCACATCCTCCACCGGCAGTTCCACGCCGAGATCGCCGCGCGCCACCATGATGCCGTCCGACACCGCGAGAATATCGTCGAAGGCCTTGACGGCGGCGGGCTTTTCGATCTTGGACAGGATCGCGGCGCGCCCGCCCGCCAGCCTGCGCGCCTCGTCGACGTCGGATGCCCGCTGCACGAAGGACAGCGCCAGCCAGTCGATTTCCAGATTGCAGACGAATTCAAGGTCGTCCCGGTCCTTGGCCGACAGCGCCGCCAGCGGCAGCACAACGTCGGGCACGTTGACGCCCTTGCGGTCGGAGATCTCGCCGCCCACCATGACCTGCGTCACCGCGTGTTCGCCGGAACATTCGGAAACCTGCAGGCGGATTTTCCCGTCATTGACAAGGAGCGTCGATCCCGGTTCGAGGGCCGCGAAAATCTCCGGGTGCGGCAGGCAGACGCGGGTCTCGTCGCCCGGTGCGGCGTCCATGTCGAACCGGAACTGCGCGCCTTCCGCCAGCATCGCGCTGCCGCCGGCAAGAGCGCCGCAACGCAGTTTCGGTCCCTGCAGGTCGGCCAGCACCCCGATCGGGCGTCCGAGTTCGCCCTCCACCTCGCGTATTTTCGCCAGCCGCGTTGAAATGTCGTCGTGGGTTCCGTGGCTCATGTTGAGCCGGAACACGTCGGCCCCGGCCCTGAACAACCCCCGAATCACTTCGCGGGAATCCGATGCCGGACCGAGTGTCGCCACGATCTTCACACTGCGCCTGCGTCTCATGCCGCTCTTTCCCACCTCGCTATTTCGTCCGTCTGCAAGTTTTCGCCACTTGATAGGCGCGCAGCGCGCCGCTTGTCCGGCAAAAGCCGGGGCATTTTCCTTCTTTTTTTCCCTGCCGTCTGGCCGACGCCCGCGCGAGGCATTATCTATCGCGCCAGGATGACCGAACATTCGCCACTTGTCGCCGAGGCAGATCTCGGCGGCGACGCCTACGAAATCGTCAATCCCGACAGCCAGTCGGGGTTGCTTTTTGTCTGCGATCACGCCTCGAACCGTGTACCGCCCGACGTGTGCGGTGGCAACCTCGGGCTGGGCGAACACGACATGCGGCGGCACATTGCATGGGACGTCGGGGCGCGCGGCATCACTCTGGCGCTGGCCCGGCGCTTCGCCGCGACCGCAATCCTTTCGCGGTTTTCGCGACTGGTGGTCGATCCCAATCGCGGCGAGGACGATCCGACGCTGGTGATGCGGCTCTGTGACGGCTCCGTCGTGCCGGGAAACCGCTACATCGACGAGGCGGAGATCGAACGGCGGCTGGCGCGCTATTACCGGCCCTACCACGACGCGGTGACGCATCAGCTCGACCGGATTCTTGCCGCCGGGAAGACGCCGTTGCTGTTCTCGATCCATTCCTTCACCCGCCAGTTCAACGGCCGGCAGCCGCGCCCCTGGCACGTCGGCGTGCTGTGGGACCGCGACGGGCGGCTTGCGGTGCCTCTTCTGGATGCGCTGCGCGAGGACAGCACGCTCTGCGTCGGCGACAACGAGCCGTACTCGGGGCAGTTGCAGGGCGACAGCATGTACACTCACGGCACGCTGCGCGGCATTCCGCACGCGCTGATCGAGATCAGGAACGATCTGATTGCCGATACCGAGGGCGAGATTCAGTGGGCCGGGCGCCTTGCACCGGCCATTGCCCGCGTCATGGAATCCGTCAAGACACAGGGAAAACAGCATGGACGATCAGACCCGGCTTGAGTTGGAAGCCGCCGCCTTCCGCCGCCTGCGCGACCATCTGCGCGAACGCACCGACGTGCAGAATATCGACATGATGAACCTGTCGGGCTTCTGCCGTAACTGCCTGAGCCGCTGGTATCAGGAGGCGGCCGCCGAAAACGGCATCGAGATGACCAAGTCCGAGAGCCGCGAGATCGTCTACGGCATGCCCTACGAGGAGTGGCGCGCGAAATATCAGTCCGAGGCAACGCCGGAACAGAAAGCGGCGTACGAGATTTCGCACCCGAAACACGACTGAGCCCTTTCCAGTTGTTACTTTGTAACATATAGATCGGCGGTGCCTGCCCCTTTACGAAGGCTTCCCCTTGCCGAGTGCGATGCGAATATTTCTTGTCGTTTGTCTCGCGCTTGCCGCGCCGGCACGGGCCGGCGGGCCAAGGGTGGCCGCGAGCATCCCGCCGGTTGCCGCCTTGGTCCAGCAGATCGCAGGTGATACCGGAACGCCGGCGCTTCTGTTTGACGGCGGCGGCTCGGTTCACGGCGCGAGCTTGCTTCCATCGCAGATCCGCACGCTGCGGCGCGCCGATCTGTTGGTCCGCATTGGCAGCACCGCCGAACCCTGGCTCGACCGGGTGGAAATTGCGCCTCAGGTTCCCGTGCTCGTCCTGTCACAGGTACCGGGAACCACCGTTCTGCCCGCCCGCGAGCACGGCGTATTCGCCGGCCATGATCACGAAGGGGAAGACGCCGGCGAGGACCCGCATATGTGGCTCGACCCCGAGAATGTCGGGCTCTGGCTGAAGGCGGTCGCCGGGGCTCTGTCGCGGGCCGACCCGGAAAACACCGGCATCTACAAGGCCAACCTGGCGACCGCGCTGGCGCAGCTGGAGCAGACCGAAAAGGATATCGCGCGGCGGATGAAGGCGCTTGACGGTATCACGCCGATCTATGCTCACGACGCGTTCCTGTATTTCGAGCAACGTTTCGGAATGAGTGCCGAAGGCTCGCTCACCGGCACCCGCGGCATAGCGCCCGGCGCCGCTTCGGTTGCCCGCCTGAATCGCGCCGGCAAGGGCGACCGCGTCTGCGTCATCCACGACGCCACCCATTCCGAAGCCATGGCGGTGAACCTTTTTCCCCGGGCGCGACACGTGACGATCGACCCGATGGGTGCGGGCGTTCCGCGCGATGGAACCTGGATTTCCGCGTTCTTTCAGGGGATCGCGGTGGGATTCGAGAAATGCGCGGACGCCAAGGCCGGATAAAACCATTCGCGTTCCACGCCTTATCAACCACCGCCCCGGCCGCCGAGCCGGGGCCCTTTGGACGCGAAAGGGGCGAGGCCCCGGCTCGGCGGGCGCGGGGCCGCCGAGGAACAGCCCTCCGCTTCCCGGGCCGGCGACGACCTGGTACACGATCTCACCCGGGAGCTGCTCTGGGTCGACGAACCTCAGCGCGGATGAGCCCACGATCGTCGTGTCGCCCTCCAGGAGCGTCAGCGTCCCGAGCGTGAACAGCACGGGGGCGTCGTTGACCGGGGTGATCGCGATCGCGAAGACGTCGTTGAAGCTCCCTCCCTCCCCATCGTTTACCCGAAAACCGAAGCTGTCGGATATGGTCTCCGAGCCGTCGTGGCGGTAGGAAACGCGGTTCCGGTCGACATCCTCCTGCGTGAAGGTCGTGGTCGCGGCGCCTAACACGAGCACGTCGCC
>JBHHXR010000082.1:0-13302 GCA_046757205.1 Paracoccaceae bacterium | reverse complement strand
CGCATCACCAAAGACGGTGTCACGGTCGCCAAGGAAATCGAGCTTGAGGACAAGTTCGAGAACATGGGCGCGCAGATGGTCAAGGAAGTGGCCTCGCGCACCAATGACGAAGCCGGCGACGGCACCACCACAGCCACCGTGCTGGCCCAGGCGATCGTCCGCGAAGGCCTGAAATCGGTCGCCGCCGGCATGAACCCGATGGACCTGAAACGCGGTATCGACCTCGCGGTGGCGAAGGTTGTCGAGGACATCAAGGCCTCGGCCCGCGAGGTGAAGGATTCCGACGAGGTGGCGCAGGTCGGTTCGATCGCGGCCAACGGCGAGACCGAGATCGGCCAGCAGATCGCCGAGGCGATGCAGAAGGTCGGCAACGAGGGCGTCATCACCGTCGAGGAGAACAAGGGTCTGGAGACCGAGACCGAAGTGGTCGAGGGCATGCAGTTCGACCGTGGCTATCTGTCGCCCTATTTCATCACCAACGCCGACAAGATGATTGCCGAGCTTGAGGACGTGCTGATCCTGTTGCACGAGAAGAAACTCTCGTCGCTGCAGCCGATGGTTCCGCTTCTGGAAACCGTCATCCAGTCGGGCAAGCCGCTCCTGATCATCGCCGAAGACGTCGATGGCGAGGCACTGGCGACGCTGGTGGTGAACAAGCTGCGCGGCGGCCTGAAAGTGGCCGCGGTCAAGGCGCCGGGCTTCGGCGACCGCCGCAAGGCCATGCTGCAGGACATCGCCATCCTGACCGGCGGCCAGGTGATTTCCGAAGATCTCGGCATGAAGCTCGAGAATGTCGGGATGGACATGCTGGGCTCGGCCAAGAAGGTCCGCATCACCAAGGACGACACCACCATCGTCGACGGTTCCGGCGAGAAATCCGAGATTGCCGCGCGGGTCGCGCAGATCCGCCAGCAGATCGAGGAAACCACGTCCGACTACGACCGCGAGAAGCTGCAGGAGCGGCTGGCCAAGCTGGCCGGCGGTGTCGCGGTGATCCGCGTCGGCGGCTCCACCGAGGTCGAGGTGAAGGAGCGCAAGGACCGCGTCGATGACGCGCTCAACGCGACCCGCGCCGCGGTTCAGGAAGGCGTCGTCGTCGGTGGCGGCGTGTCGCTGATGCAGGGCGCCAAGACGCTGACGGGCCTCGAGGGCCTGAACGCCGACCAGGATGCCGGTATCGCCATCGTGCGCCGCGCACTGGAAGCGCCGCTGCGGCAGATCGCCGACAACGCCGGTGTCGACGGCGCCGTCGTCGCCGGCAAGATCCGCGAGAACGGCGACGGAAGCTTCGGCTTCGACGCCCAGAGCGAGGAATACGGCGACCTGTTCAAGGCCGGCGTCATCGACCCGGCCAAGGTCGTTCGCACGGCGCTGGAAGACGCCGCCTCGGTCGCCGGGCTGCTGATCACCACCGAAGCCATGGTCGCCGACCGGCCCGAGCCGAAATCGGCGGCGCCGGCGATGCCCGACATGGGCGGCATGGGCGGCATGATGTAAGTCCTGCCGGACATGACAAATCCTGAAGGCGGGGGGCTTCGGCTCCCCGTTTTCGTTACGGATCGCAGGTTGACACCGGCGCGGGATATTTAGTGAACTCAGAGAACGAGGGTGCGTCCAAAGGATGCGGGCTTTCGTTCTGCGGGGGATGCGCTGGCGCGCGGGAAACCGGGCGGCCGCGAACACGAAACTGTGTTCGGACCGGTGCAGATTGCGGTTGGCGCAACGCCGGAATCCGGTATCACGCCTCTATGCGTCTGTTTTGGTTGACGGTTCTGACGCTCTTGGCGTTTGCTGCGAATTCCGTGCTTACCCGGAGCGCGTTGGCGCTCGGCCAGATCGGCCCCGGCGCTTTCACCGCGATCCGCCTGGCGTCCGGCGCGATGGCGCTCTTCGCGCTGGTGGCAGTCAGGGGCGAAACGCGGCGGTATCTCCGGCGGGGAACGCCGGGTTCGGCGGCGGCGCTGTTTGTCTATTCCGGGGCATTTTCCTATTCCTATGTAACGCTGGACACCGGGATCGGGGCGCTGATCCTGTTCGGCGGCGTGCAGATAACCATGTTCGCCGGGGCGCTCTACCTTGGCGAGCGGCCCGGACCGGCGCGCTGGCTGGGAACCACCATGGGCATGGTCGGTCTGGCGGTCCTGTTCGCGCCGGGGGCAAAGGCGCCGGATGTCTTCGGTGCGTTTCTGATGGCTGCCTCGGCCGTCGGCTGGGGCATCTATTCGCTGCGCGGCCGGTCAATTTCCAGGCCGCTGGCGACGACGGCGGCCAACTTCCTGTTGGCGGCGCCCGCGGGGGTTTTGCTGTGGCTCGTTTTCGGCACCGGCGTTTCGCTGACCGTGCCCGGATTCGCGCTGGCGGTGGCGTCCGGCGCGCTCGCCTCGGGCATGGGGTACGCGATCTGGTACGCCGTCCTGCCAAAGCTGGATTCCAGCCTGGCGGCGATCGCCCAGCTTACCGTCCCGCTGATCGCCCTGTCGGGGGGCATCGTGTTCTTGGGCGAGCGCGCGACGTGGTCTTTCGCGATCTCTTCGGCGCTGATTCTCGGCGGCGTGGCGATCGCTGTCCTTGCGAAGAGCAACCGCCGCTGAGAGCGATGGAACCGCCCGGGGGCGCTTGCCAAAATCCGCGTTTCCGCGCAGTCTGTTATTACCGACCGGCGCAGGCCGGTCGGGCAAGTTTTCTGGTCGGCTGCCCGACCGGGCAAGGAAGGGATTGAGGGAATGGCCGGAGAGAACGACACGTTCGAAGTGTATCAGGACAAGCGCGGCGAATGGCGTTGGCGCCGCAAGGCGGCCAACGGCCGTATCGTCGGCGCGGCCTGCGAAGGCTACAAGAACCGGGGCGATTGCGAAGCCAACATGAACCGCGGCCCGAAGGACAGCGACAAATGGGAATTCTACACCGACAAGCGTGGTGAACACCGCTGGCGCCGCAAGGCCGCCAACGGTCAGATTGTCGGCGCGTCGTCGGAGGGTTACAAGTCCAAGGGCGACGCCGAGGCGAACGCGGCGCGCCAGGGATACGCCGGCTGATCGCGCGCGGCTTCGGGGGCGCCGGGCGGCGGCCGTTCAGCCCGCCGCGCCCAGGGGCCGTATCCGGTTGACGTGGCCCATCTTGCGGCCGTCGCGAACGTCGGCCTTGCCGTAGAGGTGGATGCCGTCCTCGAGGTATTCCGACAGGTCGTCGACATCGTGGCCGATCAGGTTGATCATGGTGGCGTCGGAGTGGCGCCGGCCGTTGCCCAGCGGCCAGCCGCAGATCGCCCTGACATGCTGTTCGAACTGGTCGATGATGCAGGCGTTCTGGGTCCAGTGCCCGGAATTGTGCACCCGCGGCGCGATCTCGTTCACCACCAGCCCGTCTTCGGCGACGAACAGCTCGACCGCGAGGACGCCAACATATTCCAGAGCGTTGAGGATCCTGCCGGTCAGAAGCACGGCGTCCGTGGCCGTGGCAGGCGGAACGCCGGCCGGCACCGTCGTGGTTCGCAGGATGCCGTCGCGGTGCAGGTTTTCGCCGGGGTCGTAACACACCACGCGGCCGTCGACACCGCGCGCGCCGATCACCGATATCTCCTGGGCGAATTCGACGTATCCCTCCAGCACGGCGGGCCGCCCGTCGAGCCACCTGAACGCCTGCGCGGCCTGGTCCGGCATGTCCACACGTATCTGCCCCTTGCCGTCGTAGCCCAGGCGGCGGGTCTTCAGGATCGCCGGTGTTGCCATGACCGCGACCGCCGTCTCCAGATCGGGCAGCGAGTCTATGGGCGCGTAGGGGGCGGTGCGCAAACCGAGGCCGGACAGGAAGTCCTTTTCGTCAAGCCGGTCCTGACTGACCGCGAGCGCGCGGCGCCCGGGGCGCACCGGGCATATGCCCTCGATCAGGTCGACCGCCTCGGCCGGGACGTTCTCGAATTCGTAGGTGATCACGTCGACGGTGCGGGCGAAGGCGTCCAGCGCCTCGAGATCGTGCCCGGTGCCGCTGGTGACGCGCCCGGCCACCGGGCCGGCAGGCGGCGCGTCGGCCGGGTCATAGATAGGGCAGACGCAGCCGAGCCGCGCGGCGGCCATCGACAGCATCCGGCCAAGCTGGCCGCCGCCGAGTATGCCGATGCGGCTGCCGGCCGGCAGCGGGTCAGTCATCGTCGTCCGGCCGTTCCGCGACCGACGCGCTGAGCGCGGCGCGCCAGGCCTCCAGCCGTTCGGCGAGCGCGGCGTCCTGGTTGGCCAGGATGGCGGCCGCCATCAGACCGGCATTGGCCGCGCCGGCGGCACCGATGGCCATGGTGCCGACCGGAAAGCCGCGCGGCATCTGGACGATCGAATAGAGCGAATCCAGGCCCGAAAGGGCCTGCGTCTCGATCGGCACGCCGAGCACCGGCAGGCGTGTTTTCGAAGCCATCATGCCGGGCAGATGCGCGGCGCCGCCGGCGCCCGCGACGATGACCTTCAGGCCGCGCTCCGCGGCGGTTTGGCCGTATTCGTAGAGCCGGTCCGGCGTGCGGTGGGCGGACACGATCCGGGTCTCGAACGGAACATCCAGTTCTTCGAGGACGCGGGCGGCGCCGCGCATCGTCGGCCAGTCGGACTGGCTGCCCATGATGATGCCGACAAGGGGAACGGTCATGACAAAACCTGCGCCTGCCTTCGAGGAAGCGCGCACTATAATCGGCTTCAGGGACCGCGCAAGGTGGTCAGGCTATGATGTCCGGTGTAATTTCGTCTTCCAGCCGGGCGATCCTGTCCTTGAGCGCGAGCTTCTGCCGTTTGAGCCGTTGCAGCGTGAGGCCATCGGCGCTGGCCTGTTTTGCGAGCGCCCGAATCGCTTCGTCAAGGTCCCTGTGCTCTTGGCGAAGCGTTTCCAGTTTGACCTTCAGCACCTGTTCACGATCCATTTCCTCAGGATAGCTCATCTCTGGTTGCTCTGGTGATCCGGTCCGATGATAGCGGCACTAGGCGTTTCAGAACAGCAAAAACGGGCCGGTCGTCTTGTGAAACCGGCGGCGGCATCACATATGTGGGACAGGCTGCCGGTATCGGGGCCGTATCTGAAGTCGCTTCTGAAAGGGCTTGTCACAGATGACGAAAGTCTCGTTTGCATCTCATCCGTTTCTTTTGGGCTTTGAGCAGCTCGACCGACTTGTCGAGAGAACCGCCAGAACCGGAAGCGACGGCTATCCGCCTTACAACATTGAACAAAAGGACGAGGCTGCGTACCGTATCACGCTTGCGGTAGCGGGGTTTCGTGAACAGGACCTGTCGATAACCGTGGAGGACAGCCAGCTCTCGATAAAGGGCAGTCAGGCGGAAAACGACACCGACCGCGTCTATCTGCACCGCGGCATAGCGGCGCGGCAGTTTCAGCGGACTTTCGTGCTTGCCGAAGGCATGGAGGTTGCCGGCGCGACCATGGAAAACGGGCTTCTCCATGTCGATCTTGTCCGGAAAGAACCGGATTCGGTCATCCGGACGATCACGATCAAGCCGGCCAGGTAATCGGCAAAGGAGGCAAGACATGACAGAATACAAGAACATTCCGGGCCGCGAATCCGAGCGGATCGTCTATATCCGACCGGTTCGCACCGACTCCCTGCCCGATGAAATCAGGCAGCAGACGGCCGGTCTGGAAGAACTCTACGCGATCTGTGGCCCGAACGGCGAGCGGCTGGCGCTGGTTCGCGACCGGGCGCAGGCTTTCCTGCTGGCGCGGATGAACGAGTTCGAGCCGGTCAGCGTGCACTGATCCGCGGCGCCGCAGCGCGACGGCCGCCGACGCGTGAAATCCACCACTGAAAGAGTATCCCGAAACGCCCGCGGCCCGATTCAGGCCTTGATCAGCCCCATGTTCTCCAGCTTCAGGACGACCTGCTGGGCGCAGTAATCGACTTCGAGGTTTTCGGTGTCGACGCGAAGTTCGGGCGCGGCCGGCTCTTCATAGGGGTCCGAGATGCCGGTGAACTCCTTGATCTTGCCGGCGCGGGCCAGTTTGTAGAGCCCCTTGCGGTCGCGCCGTTCGCATTCCTCCAGCGAGGTCGCGACGTGGACCTCGACGAAGGCGCCGAAGGCTTCTATCTCCTCGCGCACCGCCCTGCGTGTCGTGGCATAGGGCGCGATCGGCGCGCAGATGGCGATGCCGCCGTTCTTGGTGATCTCCGATGCCACGTAGCCGATACGGCGGATGTTGAGGTCGCGGTGCTCCTTGGAAAAGCCGAGTTCCGAAGACAGGTTCTTGCGCACGATGTCGCCATCGAGCAGCGTCACCGGCCGCCCGCCCATTTCCATGAGCTTGATCCGCAAGGCGTTGGCGATCGTCGACTTGCCCGATCCTGACAGACCGGTGAAAAAGACGGTGAACCCCTGCTTCGACCTTGCCGGTTTGGTGCGGCGCAGCTCCACCACGACCTCGGGGAAGGAAAACCAGTCGGGGATTTCGAGACCCTCCTGGAGCCGACGGCGCAGTTCGGTTCCCGAAATGTTCAGGATCGTCGCGTCCTCAGCCACTTCGTCGGCCGGCTGGTACTGCGAGCGTTCCTGAACGTAGACCATGTGCTTGAACGGCACCATTTCGACGCCGATCTCGGACTGGTATTCGCGGAACAGGTCCTGCGCGTCGTAGGGGCCGTAGAAGTCCTCGCCGTCGGCGTTCTTGCCGGGACCGGCATGGTCGCGGCCGACGATGAAATGGGTGCAGCCGTGGTTGGCGCGGATCAGCCCGTGCCACACCGCCTCGCGCGGGCCGCCCATGCGCATGGCGAGGTTCAAGAGGCTCAGCGTCGTGGTGGATGACGGATACTGGTCGAGAACGGCCTCGTAGCAGCGCACCCGCGTGAAATGGTCGATATCGCCCGGCTTGGTCATGCCGACGACGGGATGGATCATCAGGTTGGCCTGGGCTTCCTTGGCGGCGCGGAAGGTCAGTTCCTGGTGCGCCCGGTGCAGCGGGTTGCGGGTCTGGAAGGCGACGATCCGGCGCCAGCCCATCTTGCGGAAGAAGGTGCGCAGCTCGTTCGGCGTGTCGCGGCGGCCGCGATAATCGTAATGCACCGGCTGCTGGATGCCGGTGATCGGGCCGCCGAGATAAACCGGGCCGGCTGTATTGTGCAGGTAGTTGACGGCGGGATGCGCGATGTCGTCGGCGCCGAAAACCGCCTTGGCCTCGTGCGGCTTGTCCGGGGTCCATTTGTCGGTGACCGAAAGGATGGCGAGGATCACGCCCTCGGGATCGCGCAGTGCGATGTCCTGGTCCACGTCGATGGAGGCGGCGAATTCCTCGGATACGTCCAGCGTGACCGGCATCGGCCACAGCCTGCCGTCGGCCAGCCGCATGTCGTCGACGACGCTTTCGTAGTCGCGTTGCGACAGGAAGCCCTTCAACGGGTTGAAGGCGCCGTTCATCAGCAGTTCGAGATCGCAGATCTGACGCTGGGTGAGGTCCCACGAAGGCAGGCTTGCCGCCTCGTGCTTCAGCTTCTCGGCGCTGTTGTAGGAGACGTACAGTTCCGGAATGGGGACCAGATTGGGACTCGACATCGTTACTTTGCTTTCTTCTGTGAAACGGAGCCGCAAGCTCTGGCGGCGATGAAGTTGCGCGGGTGTTGCACCCGCACAGCGCGAATTTCAACCGGAAATGTTCAGGAAGCGGGGCTCCGTCACCGGCCGGCAACAACTCCGCGACCGGTTTTCAAGAAAGACCGGCAGGAATTACGCGGTGGCCAAGATCATTCGGCGGCGGCCCGTGCATCTCTGCTCTCCTGCGCCGCGAGGAAGCGTTCGGCGTCGAGCGCCGCCATGCAGCCCATGCCGGCGGAGGTGACGGCCTGGCGGTAAACATGGTCGGTCAGGTCGCCGGCGGCGAACACGCCGGGCACCGAGGTCTCGGTGGTGCCGGGCTTCACCTTTACGTAGCCGCCCATGTGGGTCTCCAGCTGGTCCCTGACCAGCTCCGACGCCGGCGCGTGGCCGATCGAGATGAACACGCCCTTGCAGGGGATATCGGTCATCTCGCCTGTGCGGTTGTCCTTCACGCGGACGCCGGTGACGCCGAGCGGGTTTTCGTCGCCCAGCACCTCGACGAGTTCATGGAACCACAAGGGCGCGATCTTGGGGTTCCTGAACAGCCGCTCCTGGAGGATTTTCTCGGCGCGCAGTTCGTCGCGCCGGTGGATCAGTGTTACCTTGGAAGCGAAATTGGTCAGGAACAACGCCTCTTCGACCGCCGTGTTGCCGCCGCCGATGATGACGATTTCCTCGCCACGGTAGAAGAACCCGTCGCACGTCGCGCAGGCCGACACGCCGAAGCCGCGGAATTTCTGTTCCGAAGGCAGGCCGAGCCATTTCGCCTGCGCTCCGGTGGCCAGAACCAGCGCGTCGGCGGTGTAGGCGGTGCCGCTGTCGCCATGAGCGGTGAACGGACGCGCCGACAGGTCGAGCGACGAGATGTGATCGGCCACGATATCGGTTCCGACGGCTTCGGCATGGGCCTGCATGCGCTGCATGAGTTCCGGGCCCTGGACTTCGATGTCGCCCGGCCAGTTTTCCACTTCGGTGGTGGTGGTGAGCTGGCCGCCCGGCTCTATCCCCTGGATCAGGACCGGCTCCAGCATGGCGCGGGCACCGTAGACGGCGGCGGTGTAGCCGGCCGGGCCGGAACCGATGATGAGCAACCGGGAATGGCGGGTTTCGGGCATTTCGGGGACCTTTCTGTAACGGTCCCGCTTATATAGAGAGCGGGGCCGCGAAGTTGAAGCGCCGCGTCGGCTTTTCCCGGAGCGAACGACCCCCGGCGGGGCCTTGAATTAATGTTGCCCGGCCGCGAAATAATGTTGCGCGGATTGCGCCGAAATCGTAATCAGAATTGCCTAGACGGGGACGGCAGAAGATGCCGACGATCAAGCTGGATCCGATCGACCGGAAAATCCTGGCGGAGCTTCAGACCGACGGGCGCATCACCAATGTCGAGTTGTCGCGGCGCGTCGGGATATCGGCGCCGCCGTGCCTGCGCCGGGTGAAGGCGCTGGAAGAGGCCGGGCTCATCACCGGCTACCACGCCGAGGTGAACGCGCGCGAGCTGGGCTTCGAGGTACAGGTCTTCGCGATGGTGAGCCTCAAGAGCCAGGCCGAGGCCGAACTCAGCCGGTTCGAAGAACACGCGCTCAACTGGCCGCTGGTGCGCGAGTGCCACATGCTGAACGGCGAGATCGACTTCATCCTGAAATGCGTGTCGCCCGACCTGTCGACATTCCAGCACTTCCTGACCGAGGAACTCACGGCGGCGGAGAACGTGGAAAGCGTGCGCACGGCGCTGGTCATTCGCGACGCCAAGGACGAGCCGGGGATTCCGTTCGAACTTCTGGAAAAGCCGGCAGAGGACGCCTGAGGGGCCGCGTCAGGCCTTTACGATCAGGTCTGTCGGCGTGCGTGAAAGCACTTCCGGTCTGGTTTCCGTCACCAGCGAAGTGCGGCCCAGGCACATGGCGGCGCCGGCGTCGCTGTCCATCAGGATCATGTGCAGGAAGAACACCATGCCGGGCTGCATGACCGTGCTGGCGCCCCGGTAGAACATCTGGTCTTCCATCCAGCTCGGCGGGTAGCGAACGCCGAGGGCGTAGCCGCAGGCGTTCAGCCGGTGGCGCGACAGGCCGAGCCCGTCGAGCGTGCCGGCGTGGGCGTCGAACACGTCGGCCATCGGTCGGCCCGGGCGCAAGGCGTCTTCGCTGGCCAGAAGCGCCTGGCGCGCGGCCTCGTGCATCGCCAGGTGTTCCGGGCGCGGTTGTCCGATCACCACGGTCTGCATCATGGCGGCGTGGTAGTGGCGGTAGACGCCGGCCCATTCCAGCGTCAGCTGGTCGTCGGCGTCGAGCGTGCGGCGTCCCGACGCGTAGCGGCAGAGCAGCGCGTTGCGGCCCGACCCGATGATGAAGGGGTTGCCGGGATAGTCGCCGTCGGCTTCGAAGATCGAGCCTTGCAGGCGGGCGAGGATTTCGGCTTCGCCGCGCCCCGGCCCGGTGACTTCGAGCGCCTCTTCCAGCGCGGCGTCGGCGAGTTCGGCGGCGCGGCGGACATAGGCGATCTCGGATGGCGACATGACGAGGCGGAGGCCGGAAATCAGGTCGGAGGCGTCCACCAGCGTGGCGAAACCGTCCAGCGCGCCCGACAGGCGCTGCCAGTTACGCGCGGTCAGGCCGTGGGTGTTCATTTCGATTCCGAGCCGCTTGCCGCGCAGTCCGCGTTCGTCAAGCAGGGCGCGCAGGTCCAGTTCCGGGGCCGCGTCCTGCGCGTCCTGCCAAATGCGAACGTCGGCGATGTTCGAGGTCAGCTCCGCCTGCCGCAGGTCGGCGGAGCGGGTGAGCAGGACCGGGTCGCCGGCCCCGGCGACGAGGCACTGAAAGAAGCAATAGCCGAAGGTGTCGTAGCCGGTCAGCCAGTAATGGCTTTCCGGCGCGAAGATCAGCAGCGCGTCAAGCTGCCGATGCTCCAGCGCTTTCTCCAGCTTCGCCCTGCGGGCGGCCAATTCTTCGTCGCTGAAATGCAGCATGGTAACCTCAAAGCGTGATGGCGGAAATCAGGCGGCCGTAATCGGCTTCGCCCGCATGGGTGGCGCGCCGGTAGGAGAAAAAGCGGCTTTCGTCGGAATAGGTGCAATGGCCGGTCCAGTGCGCCTCGGCTATGCCCGCGGCGCGCAACCGGTCAAGGCAGAAACCGGGAAGGTCGAAGTGCATGCGGTCGCCCCGGCCCGGCGCGAAGTAGCGGGAATACTGCTCGTCCTCCGCCACGAACACGTCAAGGAACTCCGGCCCTACCTCGTAGGCACGGAGGCTAATCGTCGGGCCGATCGCCGCGACGGTTTCCTCCCGTTTGGCGCCCAGCTCTTCCATCGCATCGAGCGTTGCCGACAGGACCCCGGCCAACGCACCCCGCCATCCCGCGTGGGCCGCGCCGACGACGCCGGCCCGCGCATCCGCGAACAGAACCGGCGCGCAGTCCGCCGTCAGGACGCCGAGCGCCACGCCCGGGCGGTCGGCCACCATGGCGTCGGCCTTCGGTTTCGCGCCGGAATATCCCTCGGGTCCGACATGCACCACGCGCGCCGAATGAATCTGGTGCAGCGACAGGAGCGCGGAGGGCGGCACCGCCATCTCCTGGGCCACCCGGGCGCGGTTGAGGCGTACGATGTCGCTCTGGTCCGAAGAGCCGTTGCCGCAGTTGAGGCCACGGTATATGCCCGACGATCCGCCGCCCTTTCTGGTGAAGAATCCGTGCCTGACCGGGGCGAGGCTGTCAGAGGTCAGGACTTCGATCGGCATGGTTCAGGAAAACCCGGGCGGCGGCGGTGCGCCTTTGGTGGTCGCGGCAATAACCTTGAACAGGTTTCCCATTTCGTCGGGATGGGTCAAGCGGCGATGTTGCCGGGCGATCGTTTCCGCGTCTCGCGGGTCCGCCGTGGCGGCGAGGGAATTGGCCCTTTCGGTCATCCCAAGGGTTTCCAGAAAGCGGCCTTGCGTCGTCATCGCGTGCACCGTGGCGGGGCGCAGAGCCGCCGCGAGCGCCGAGAAGTTGACGTGCGCCGTCAGGTCGGCGTCACCCGGCGCGGCCAGCGGATCGGTCTTTTCGTGCCGCCGCACCGCCTGGAACGTGTCGCCGTATCCGTTCCAGTCGCCATAGTCGATGACGAGCGCCGCGCCGCCGGCGTGTATTCTCCGGCCGATCTCCGACGCCACGGCCTCGCCGGCGGGCGAGTATTCGACGAGGTCGCCATCCCGCGCCGTCGGGTACCGCCGGTCGAGGATCGGCATGCCGAAGGCCGGCGACAGGCCGAATACGAGCCGTTCACCGTGCAATCCGACCGTGCGCTCGCGCCACCGCGTCCGGTCTTTCACGAATTGGCGGACCGGAAGTGCATCGAAAAACTCGTTGGCGACGAGAAAGAGCGGCGCCTCGGGAAGGCCGGAAAGATCGCCGGCCCAATGGGCGTCGCGTTCGCGGAGCGCCGCTTTCTGCGCGCCGGCGAGCGTTGGGCTGGTCTCCACGAGCCAGATTTCCGCCGCTTCGTGAAATCCCGCCACGCCGCTTGTGGCGCGCAGCATGTCCGCCATCAGGGTGCCGCGGCCGGGGCCGATCTCGGCCAGCAGAAAGCGGCCGGGCGCGCCCTGGTCCATCCACGCCCGCGCCATCCACAGGCCGAGCATCTCGCCGAACATCTGGCTGATTTCCGGGGCCGTGATGAAATCCCCGGCTTCCCCGAAGGGGTCGCGCTTCATGTAGTAGCCGTGCCGCGGGTGGGACAGGCAGAGCGCCATGTACTCGGCGACGCTGAGCGCGCCGGATTGGCGGATCTGGCGTTTGAGGATGTCGCGAAGCGCGCTCATCCCGCCCGGCGCGCCGCCCACACCCAGAGGACGAGACCGGCGATGATCATCGGCAGTGACAGCACCTGGCCCATCGTCAATCCCGCCGCTTCCGGCCCGGCGCCGAAGCGGATCACGTGGCCCAACGGGTTGTCTGGCGTGATGTATTGCGCATCGGCCTGCCGCAGTCCTTCGACGAAGACCCGCGCGCCGCCGTAGCCGATGAAAAACACCGCCACCGCGCGGCCGGGCACCTTGAGCAGGCCACGCCGGAAGATCAGCCAGTACAGGACGGCGAAGAGCAGTACGCCCTCCAGCCCGGCCTCGTACAACTGCGACGGGTGGCGGGCGCAGATTTCGGTCCAGGTTTCCGGGCAATCGGCGCCGGGGAACTGCACCGCCCAGGGCACCGTCGAGGGCCGCCCCCACAACTCGCCGTTGATGAAATTGGCGATCCGGCCGAAGAACAGCCCGACCGGCACCGCCAGCGCCAGCGCGTCGCCGGTACCGAGCACCGACACCTTGTTGCGGCGGCACCAGATCAGCGTCCCGGCAACCACGCCGAGGAAACCGCCGTGAAACGACATGCCGCCGTTCCAGATCCTGAAGATTTCGACCGGGTTCTGGAAGAAGAATTCCGGCCGGTAGAACAGCACGAAGCCCAGCCTGCCGCCGAGGATGATGGAAAAGATCATCCAGGTCAGAAGGTCCTCGGCCTGCCTGGCCGCGATCGGGGGCCTGCCGCCGGGCCAGAGTTCGCTCCGCGAAGCAAGCCGGGCGACCACCCGCCACCCCAGCAGAAGCCCGCCGATATAGGCCAGCGCGTACCACCGCAGAGAAAACGAGAAACCGCCGAGTTCAACGGAGAATATGGCCGGATCGATATCGGGAAACGGAAGTGCGAGCAGTAGCATTTGCCTGCCTTTGGTGTCGCGGTCTGCCTGCCGGACGGCCCG
>JBHHXR010000081.1:0-13446 GCA_046757205.1 Paracoccaceae bacterium | reverse complement strand
ATCCGGCCCAGCACGCCGGCATCGTTGGCCAGCGCCAGTTCGATCCGCGCCATGTGCTCCGGGGCGGCGTTGCCGTCGGTCCAGCGCAGGTCTATCCAGCGATCCGAATGCTCCTCGTAGTCACCCAGCCTCGGGCAGTCGATGGCGTGCACCATCACGCCCTTGCCGCGCACGCCGATACCTACGATGCGCTCCCCCGGCACGGGGTTGCAGCACGGCGCCATCCGGGCGTTCTGCTTCGGGCTGAGGCCGATCACGGAACGGTGCGTGACCTTGCCGTTCGGCTCGGAACCCGGCCGCACCAGTTCCGGATAGATCGCCTCGACGATATCACGGCCGACGATTTCCGCCGCCCCGAGTTTCGCCAGCAGATCGTCGGTCGAACCGAGCGCCAGTTTCTGCGCCGCCGTCTGCAGCGCCTTGGTGGTGGCTTTCTTGCCCACCCGTTCCAGCGCCACGCGGGCAATTTCCCGCCCCAGCCGGATCTGCCCGGCGCGGCGTTCTTCCCGCAGACTCTTGCGGATCGCCGCCTTGGCGCGCCCGGTAATCGCGATTTCTTCCCAGACCGGCTGCGGCCGCTGACCCTCGGCGCGGATGATGTCGACCGACTGGCCGTTGCGCAGCTTGGTCCACAACGGCACCCGGCGGCCGTCGACCTTGGCGCCCACCGTGGCATGCCCGACGCTGGTGTGGATCGCATAGGCGAAATCTATCGGCGTCGCGCCGCGCGGCAATTTCACGACATCGCCCTTGGGCGTGAAGCAGAACACCTGGTCGGTGAACATCTCCAGCTTCACGTGTTCGAGGAAATCGCTCGGGTCGTCGCTTGCCTCGAAACGCTCGGTCAGCGAATTCAGCCACATGAAGGGATCGACGGCGAACGGGTTCTCGAACCTTTCGCCGTTCCGGTAGGACCAGTGCGCGGCGACTCCGGTTTCCGCCACCTCGTGCATTTCCCGCGTGCGTATCTGGATTTCCACGCGTTTCGCGTCGCGGCCGGAAACCGTGGTGTGGATCGACCGGTAGCCGTTCGATTTCGGCTGGCTGATATAATCCTTGAACCTTCCCGGAACCGCCGACCAGCGCCCGTGAACCGCGCCCAGCGCGACATAGCAGTCGCGCTCGGAATTGGTGATGATGCGAAAGCCGTAGATGTCGGAAAGACGGCTGAAACCCTCGTGTTTTTCCTCCATCTTCCGCCAGATCGAATAGGGCCGCTTTTCCCGCCCGAAAACCGTTCCCTCGACGCCGGCGTTGCGCAGGGCGGCGCGGATATCCTCGGTGATCTTGGGGATCACGTCGTCGGTTTCGCTCCGCAGTGTCACGAAACGCCGCAGGATCGACATGCGCCCCTTCGGGTTCAGGATGCCGAAGGAGATGTCCTCCAGTTCCTCGCGAATCGACTGCATGCCCATGCGCCCGGCGAGCGGGGCATAGATATCCATCGTCTCGCGCGCCTTGCGCTGCTGCTTTTCCAGCGGCAGCGCGCGGATCGTCCGCATGTTGTGCAGACGGTCGGCCAGCTTGACGAGAAGCACCCGCAGATCCTTCGACATCGCCATCAGGAGCTTGCGGAAATTCTCCGCCTGCGCCGTCTCCGCGGAACTGAGCTCCAGATTGGTCAGCTTGGTGACACCGTCGACCAGAACCGCGATTTCGGTGCCGAACCTGCGTTCGATCTCCGCGTAGGTGGATTTCGTGTCCTCGACGGTGTCGTGCAGAAGTGCGGTTATGATGGTCGCGTCGTCGAGGCGCTGCTCGCTCAGGATCGCCGCGACGTGCACCGGATGCGTGAAATACGGTTCGCCGGATCGCCGGATCTGGCCTTCGTGCATGCTCGCGCCGTATTCGAAGGCGGCGCGGATGCGTTGTTTGTCGGTCCTCGGGTTGTAAGCCTCGATCAGGCTCAACAGGTCATCGACCGGGATTAACGAGCTTCTCCCGATTTGAGCCAGAGACTGGGCTTCCGCCCCGGGCATGTCCTACTTCTCTTCCTGGGCTTCCATCAGCGCGCGAAGAAGGTTTTCCTCCGACATGTCGTCGGCCGGCCGGTCTGGTGTCTCGGCGCCCATGAGAAGGGCCATCGAATCCTCTTCCGGTTCGTCAACCTCGATCTGCCGCTGGTGGCTCTCGATCGCCGCCTCGCGAAGCTGCTCAGCGGTCAGTGTCTCTTCCGCAATCTCACGCAACGCGACGACCGGGTTCTTGTCGTTGTCGCGATCCACCGTGATTTCGGCGCCCGCCGACAATTCGCGCGCGCGGTGCGCGGCGAGCATTACCAGCTCGAACCGGTTGGGAATTTTGTCTACGCAGTCTTCAACGGTTACTCGAGCCATCGGACGAGCCTCCTTTTCGCGCGTGCTCAATTGGAAGACTGCTCAGATAGTCCCGATTTTCTTGATTGGCAAGTTAAAGGCGCGCCGATTCCGCGGTTTTTTTGTGCCAGTTACCGCAAATTCGCACTAATTGCGCGTGCCGCCGCCGCTTCTGCGGCGCGCGGCCCGCGGCAGGCAGACGGGCATCGCCCGACCGGCCTCGATTTCGGAGGGCGGCATCGCGCGGAAAAGCCCCGCCGGCGTGGCGGCGTTCAGGTAATTCGGCCGATCTCGCCCAGGGCCTGTTCCGGCAATGACTGCAGCATCTGACCGGCGGTGAGACCGGAAACAGGATGAACCCAGTCCGGCGCAACGTCGCGAAGCGGGTACAGGACGAAAACCCGGTCCTGGATCCGCGGATGCGGCAGGATCAACTGGTCCGGCACGGTGGATTTCTGCGCCTCCGGCCCAAGGTTCTTCCAGGTGTCGAAAGTGTCGCGGTCGGGAAGCACTACGTCGCCCATGGCGATCAGGTCGAGATCGCAGACGCGCGGTTCCCAGCGGGTCCGGCGAACGCGCCCGGCGCGCGCCTCTATCCGGTGCAGGGCCGCGATACAGGCGGCCGGGTCGAGCACGGTGCGGACCGCCACCACACCGTTAACGAAATCGGGGCCGGAGCCCGGCGGAAACGCCGGCGAAGCGTACCAGTTGCTCTGCGCCACGATCGCGAGTGATTCGTGTGCAAACAACTCCAGCGACTTCTCGAGAACGTGCCTTGGCCCATAGGTAGACACGGGAAGGTTCGACCCCAGCGCAATCAGCGTATATTCACTCATTTGCCCTAATTGACTCTTGCGGTAACGGCATTTGAACCTATTCTCTCTGAGTCGGCACGAGAAACGTCAACTACCAAAAGAAAAATCCATGATCCGCGCCGATGCTTTCGGAGGAAGAAATGTTCTATCGTGACGAGCGTCTGGCCCTTTTTATCGACGGGTCGAATCTATATGCGGCCGCAAAGGCACTGTCTTTCGACATTGATTACAAACTGCTGCGTGCGGAATTCATGAGGCGCGGCAAACTGCTCCGCGCATTCTATTACACCGCGCTTCTGGACAACGAGGAATATTCGCCCATTCGGCCGCTCGTCGACTGGCTGAACTACAACGGGTTCACCATGGTCACCAAGCCGGCGAAGGAATTCACCGACTCCATGGGCCGCCGCAAGGTGAAGGGCAACATGGACATCGAACTGGCGGTCGATGCAATGGAACTTGCGCCGAGGGTCGATCATATCGTGATCTTCTCCGGCGACGGCGATTTCCGGCCGCTGGTCGAATCGCTGCAGCGTCAGGGTGTGCGTGTATCCGTCGTGTCGACCATAAGATCCAGCCCGCCGATGATCGCCGACGAGTTGCGTCGCCAGTGCGACAACTTCATCGAGCTTGACGATCTGCGAGATGTCATCGGGCGACCGCCGCGCCCCGCGATGGAGCCGGCGCGGACCGCCACTACCGTCGAGGACGAATGAACCCGCCCGCCGAGGCGCCGGCGGACTGTTCCCGGTGCCCGCGCCTTGTCGCCTATCGCCAGACGGTGCGCGAGCGCGAACCCGGATGGTTCAACGGCGCGGTTCCGTCTTTCGGAGATCGCGACGCGCGCCTGCTGGTGGTGGGCCTCGCGCCCGGTGTGACCGGCGCCAACCGTACCGGGCGGCCGTTTACCGGCGATCACGCTGGCGGCCTGCTCTACGCAACCCTTGAAAAGACCGGGTTTTCCAACGGCAGATTCGCCGCCGACACGTCCGACGGCCTGGTGCTTTACGGCGCCATGGTCACCAACGCCGTGCGCTGCGTTCCGCCGCAGAACAAGCCGGTTGGCGCAGAGATCAGCACCTGCCGCCGGTTCTTGTCGGCGCGTATCGCCGGCCTGCCGCGGCTGGAGGCGCTGGTCTGTCTGGGCCGCGTTGCGCATGACAGCCTGCTCAGGGCTCTCGGCGCCCGCCTCGCCGACCACCCGTTCGCCCACGGCGCCCGGCACGATGTCGCTGGCTACCGCGTATTCGACAGCTACCATTGCTCGCGTTACAACACCAACACCGGCCGCCTGACGGCGGAAATGTTCGAGGCCGTCTTCGAAGCGGCGGCGGAATTCCTGGGACCGGTTTCCGCTCCGCCCGTCGATGGCCGGCGGTGACGCCGCAAATCTCCGCCTTTCCATGACAACCCGCACAGGCTACATGTGCGCCACCCGCCTCAACGGGATTTCGCATGGCTGAACCGCTTACCGTATATCTTGCCGCCCCGCGCGGTTTCTGCGCCGGCGTCGACCGGGCGATCCGGATCGTCGAGCTGGCGCTGGAGAAATGGGGTGCGCCGGTATTTGTCCGCCACGAGATCGTGCACAACAAGTTCGTGGTCGACGGCCTGTGCGCCAAGGGCGCGGTATTCGTCGAATCGCTGGCGGAATGCCCCGGCGACCGGCCGGTGATCTTTTCGGCGCACGGCGTGCCGAAATCGGTGCCGGAAAGGGCCGAGGCGCGGAAAATGCTCTATGTCGACGCCACCTGCCCGCTGGTTTCCAAGGTTCATATCGAGGCCGAACGGCACTATCGCAACGGCCTGCAGATGGTGATGATCGGTCACGCCGGCCACCCGGAAACGGTGGGCACGATGGGGCAATTGCCCGATGGCGAGGTCCTGCTGGTGGAATCGGTGGCAGACGTCGCTTCGCTGCGGCCGCGCGACCCCGGGCGACTGGCCTTCATCACCCAGACGACGCTGAGCATCGACGATACCGCCGACATCGTGTCGGCCTTGCACCGGAGGTTTCCGGGAATCGTCGGGCCGCACAAGGAAGACATCTGTTACGCCACCACCAACCGGCAGGAGGCGGTAAAGGCGGTCGCGCCCATGATCGACGCTCTTCTGGTGATCGGCGCGCCGAACTCGTCGAATTCCATGCGCCTGGTGGAAGTCGGGCGCAGGGCCGGATGCGCCTACTCGCAACTCGTGCAACGGGCCGGCGACATGGACTGGCGGGCCCTGGACGGCGCCCGCGCAGTCGGCATCACCGCCGGCGCCTCGGCGCCGGAAATCCTGGTGAACGAAGTCGTCGACGCGTTCCGGGCGCGTTTCGAGGTGACGCTGGAGACCGTCGAAACCGCGCGGGAACACGTCTCGTTCAAGCTGCCGCGCGTCCTGCGCGAGACTGTCTGACCGACATGGCGAAGCTTGACCTGACGGCTTATACCGACGGTGCCTGCTCGGGCAATCCCGGACCGGGCGGCTGGGGCGTGCTGATGGTCGCGCGGCGCGGCGGGCGGACGCTGCGGGAGCGCGAGCTTTGCGGCGGCGAAGCCGGGACCACCAACAACCGCATGGAACTGATGGCGGTGATCGCGGCGCTGGAAGCGCTGGAGCGTGCCTCGGACATCACCATCGTCACCGACTCCACCTATGTGCGCGACGGTGTCAGCAAGTGGATCCACAACTGGAAACGCAACGGCTGGAAGACCAGCGCGAAGAAGCCGGTGAAGAACGCCGACCTGTGGCAGCGGCTCGATGCCGCGCAGGCACGCCACGACGTCACATGGGAGTGGGTCAAGGGTCATGCCGGGCACCCGGAAAACGAGCGCGCCGACAGGCTGGCCCGCGACGGCATGAAGCCGTTCAGGCCCGCACGGAAATCGGAACCCCCGGCCCCTGACAACGGCGTTCCGCCACCGCCGGAATGACCCGGCATCAGGCCCCGAACGCCCGAGCATAGCCGAGCTTGCCCGCCGGCGCGTGTGCGACATCCCCGAACCGCAAGACCTGCAGATACGGCCCCGACCAGGGGCAGACCAGCTTCTCCGCCGCATCCGCCCGAAACCCGAAACGCTGGTAATAGGCCGGATCGCCCAGCACGACCGCGCCATCCGCGCCGGCCGCCGCCAACCGTTCCAGCCCGGCTCCCGCCAGTTGTGCACCGATGCCACGGCGGCGCCAGCCCCGCGCCACCGCAAGCGGCGCGAGGGCGTGGTACCGGGCATCGGGATGGCTTTCGATCGTCAGCGGGCTGAAACCCACATGGCCGACGATCCGGCCGGCCTCCTCGGCGACCAGCGACAGCGACAGATCACCCGCGTCCCGCAGCGCCGCCACCAGCGCCGCCTCGTCGGAGCCTTCGAAACAGGCGCGCAGCAGCCGGTCAATCCCGGCGATGTCAGACCCGGTCTCGGCGCGAATTCCGGTCATTGCGCGCGGTCGCCGGCGGCAACCGGGAAACCGCGCAGGAAATCACCCGCTTCCATCGGTGCGCGGCCCGGCCGCTGCAGCCGCAACAACCTTACCGCACCCTCGCCGCAGGCGACCGTCAGGTCGTCGCCCAGCACCCGCCCCGGCAAGCCGCGCCCGGCGGCGACCTCGGAAAACAGGGCCTTCACCCTCTCGCCTCCGATCGTCGTCCAGGCGCCGGGAAACGGCGACAGGCCACGGACATGCGCATCCACCGCCGCCGCCGGGCGCGTCCAGTCGATGCGCGCCTCCGCCTTGTCGATCTTGGCGGCGTAGGTGATCCCCTCGGCCGGCTGCGGCTCGGGCTGCAACGCGCCGGGATCGGCCAGCGCCTCGACGATCAGCCGCGCGCCGATCCCGGCCAGCCTGTCGTGCAGGCTGCCGGCGGTGTCCTGCGGGGTGATCGCCGTCGCCTCGCGCAGCAGCACCGGGCCGGTGTCCAGCCCCGCGTCCATCTGCATGATGCACACGCCGGTTTCCGCGTCGCGCGCCATGATCGCCCGCTGGATCGGGGCGGCGCCGCGCCAGCGCGGCAGCAGCGAGGCGTGGATGTTCAGGCAGCCATGCGCGGGCGCATCGAGAATGGCTCGCGGCAGGATCAGGCCGTACGCCGCGACGACGCCGGCATCGGGCCGAAAGCCCGCAAACTCCCGCTGCGCGGCGGGGTCGCGCAGGGTCGGGGGAATTTTCACGACCATGCCGTGCCCGTCGGCGAATTCATGCACCGGGCTGCGGCGCGGCTGTTTTCCCCGGCCTGCCGGGCGGGGCGGCCGGGTATAGACGGCCGCAATGTCATGGCCGGCGGCGATCAGCGCGGCGAGCGGCAGCACCGAGAATTCCGGCGTGCCCATGAAAACGATCCTCACCCGGCCCTCCCGCCCTGCGATGCGCGGCCCGGCGCGATGCTCAGTTCCGCGCCCGGTCCCTCTTCAGCTTTTTCATCTTCTGGGTAATCATCCGGCGTTTCAGCGCGCTGAGATAGTCGATGAACAATATGCCGTTCAGGTGGTCGATCTCATGCTGCGCGCAGACCGCCCAGATCTCGTCGAACTCCTCGGTCTGTTGGTTTCCCGACCGGTCCATGAACTTCACCTTCACGGCGCGCGGGCGCGTCACGGTCTCGAAGATTTCGGGCACCGAAAGGCAGCCTTCCTCGTGTTCGACCGTCTCGTCCGACGCCCACACGATTTCCGGGTCTATCAGCACCATCGGCACCGGCTCTTCTTCCTTGCCGGTGCAATCCATCACGAACATGCGTTTGAGGATGCCGATCTGCGGCGCCGCCAGACCGATACCGGGCGCATCGTACATCGTTTCCAGCATGTCGCCGGCCAGCCTGGCTATCCTTTCATCCACCTCCTGCACGGGCTGGCAGACCTTTTTCAGGTGCGGATCCGGGTGGATGAGGATACGGCGTTTCGTCATGCGCGGCATGTAAGCGATCGGCGGAACCAGCGCAAGCAGGTCAATCCGGGGTTGCGCTCCGCCCGCAAAGGAATAGCTTGCCCGCCAGCAAACCCGGACTGACAGAATGCGACACGATTTCGATGCGATCATAGATCGCCGGGGGACCCACTCGGACAAATGGGACAACATGCAGGCGCGCTTCGGCATTTCGCCCGAGGACGGGCTGGCGATGTGGGTGGCGGACACCGATTTCCGCTCTCCCGATGCCGTCAACCGGGTCGTGGCCGAGGCCGCCCGACGTGGCGTGCACGGCTATTTCGGCGACAATTCCGATTATCTCGATGCCGTCTGCGGCTGGATGCGGCGGCGTCACGGCTGGCAGGTCGAGCCCGGCTGGATCGCCACCACGCCGGGGCTGTGCTCGGCAGTCGGCCTGTGTACGCAGGCCTATTCGGAGCCCGGCGACAGCGTTGTCGTTTTCTCGCCGGTCTACCATGCCTTCGGCCGCCTCGTCGCCGCCAACGACCGCAAACTGGTGGAAAGCCCGCTGGTCAATGACGGCGGCCGCTACCGGATGGACCTCGAAACGCTGGAAGCGCAGCTCACCGGCAACGAACGCATCGTCATCTTCTGCACCCCCCACAACCCCGGCGGCAGAGTATGGGATGGCGATGAAATCCGCGCCGTCGCCGATTTCTGCGCGTGCCACGACCTGGTTCTGGTAGCCGACGAAATTCACCACGATCTGGTCTATCGCGGCCACCGGCACACGGCGACGGCGCTGGCGGCCCCGGCTCATCTGGACCGGATGGTGATCCTCGCCGCGCCGTCGAAGACCTTCAACACCGCCGGCGCGGCCAACGGCATGGCGATCATCGCCGATCCCGAACTGCGCCGTAAATTCGTGCACCGGCTCAAGGCGTCGATTTCCGGAAGCAACTATTTCGGCATGCTGATGACGACCGCCGCCTACAACGAGGGCGAGCCCTGGCTGGAGGACCTGATCGACTACCTGACGGAAAACCGCCGGGTGTTCGATGGCGGCGTCAACGCGATACCCGGCGTGAAATCGATGGAGCTGGAAGCCACCTTTCTCGCCTGGGTCGATTTTTCCGGCACCGGAATGTCGCGGCAGGAAATCGCGGACCGGGTCACGAAGAGGGCGAGGATTGCCGCCAACCACGGCCCCGCATTCGGCGCCGGCGGCGAGTATTTCATGCGCTTCAACCTCGGTTGCCCGCGGGTGCGGGTCGAAGAAGCGGTCGACCGTTTGCAGGCCGCTTTCGGCGATCTGCAATAACGCGGAGATTTCATGCGGCTGAGCCGGACAACAGCGCCCCACATCGTCACGCTTGTCCTGTTGTCGGGGATGGGCGCGCTGACGATGAACATCTTCCTGCCGTCGCTTCCCAGCATGGCGGTCTACTTCGGCACCGACTACGCGGTGATCCAGCTCGTGGTCACCGCCTATCTCGGCATGACCGCGGTGCTGCAACTCGTCATCGGCCCGCTGTCGGACCGCTACGGCCGCCGCCCGGTGATGCTGTGGGCGCTCGTGGTTTTCTCCATCGCCACCGTCGGTTGCATCCTGGCCGGGACCATCGAGGTGTTTCTGGCGTTTCGCCTGCTTCAGGCGGCCGTCGCCTCGGGGATCGTCCTGTCGCGCGCCATCGTCCGCGACATGGTTCCCGCCGATCAGGCCGCCAGCATGATCGGATACGTGACCATGGGCATGGCGGTCATGCCGATGATCGGCCCGGCGATCGGCGGGTACCTTGACGAGCATTTCGGCTGGCAGAGCTCCTTTGAAGTCATTCTCGTTATCGGGCTTCTGGTCCTGGTTCTGACCTGGGCCGATCTCGGCGAGACCAACACCCACCGCAGCCAGAGCTTCACCCAGCAGTTCCGCGCCTATCCCGAACTCGCCCTGTCGCGCCGGTTCTGGGGTTACGCGCTGACGGCCGCCTTCGCCTCCGGCGCCTTCTTTGCGTTTCTCGGCGGCGGCCCGTATGTCGCGACGCAGGTGCTGGGGATGGAGCCGTCCGAGGTCGGCCTGCATTTCGGACTCATCGCAACCGGTTACATGCTTGGCAACTTCCTGTCCGGCAGATTCTCCGCACGGGCGGGTATCAACCGCATGACGCTGGTCGGCGGCATCTGCTCGTCGCTGGGAATGTCGGTCTCGCTCGTGCTCTTCCTGTCCGGCTACGGCTCGCCCCTGACCCTGTTCGGCGGCATCATGTTCGTCGGTATCGGCAACGGGTTGACGCTGCCGAACGCCACCGCCGGCATGGTATCGGTGCGCCCGCACCTCGCCGGCAGTGCGTCCGGGCTCGGCGGCGCATTGATGATCGGCGGCGGCGCGGCGCTGGCCACGTTCACCGGCTCGATCCTGGGGCCACGGACGGGGGCATTTCCCCTGCTCTACATGATGCTCTCGTCTTCGATGCTGAGCGTTGTGACAACGGTCTACGTCATCTCCGTGGCGCGGCGGAAACCGCCGCTGATCACCGAGACCTGACCCGATACGCCCTGACACCCCCGTCGGGGCGCACCGTCCCGCGGACTTCGATACGTCGCCCGACCGTTGGCGACTTGTCCATCCGCGTGCCGCCGTCGACGCGAAAAACGGCTCCGTCTATTTCCCAGCGTCCGGTCATCAACCCGCGGTAGCGCACCTTCCGTCCAACCGGCACCGGCGCCTGCTTGCCGTCGCGACCGGGCGCCGCCTGCTCGATCCATTGCCGCAGCAAAGTTGTGTCGGCGTCAGACAGCCACGGCGGTCCGTCGAACGGCATGCGCGGCGACGCCTTGCCCTCGACCCGCCGCATCAGTTCGCTGAGCCCCGAATTGCCGGGGATCAGCACGGCACGCTCGCCGCCGGCAAGGATGTTTTGGTAGCTGTCGAGCCGCAATCCTTCCGGCGGTCCGGTGAGAATTCCGTTATCCTTGTGACACTTGGCGCATCGCTTCAGAAATATCCTCTCGACATGCGCGAAAGTCACGCTATCACCCGGACCGGGGCGCGAGACCTGCTCGGGAAGCGGAAGCTGGGATTCGCCTTGCGGCAGGCCGGCGACGACCCAGGCCTCGATCATCGCGATCTCTTCGTCGGACAGGTACGGCGGGCCGGTCAGTGGCATGCGCGGTTCGCTCAGGCCCTTGATGCGCCGGATCAGTTCGCTGTCTCCGGGCCGCCCGGCGATCACCACCAGGCCGTTGTCGCTGCCGGCCATTGCGCCGGCCAGCGTGTCGAGTTGCAGGCCCAGAGGGGCATCTTCGCCGCTGTGGCAGAGAATGCATCGTTCGCGAAAAAGTGCCCCGACCCCGGCCCAGGTCGGCCCGCCCAAGCCATCGGCGGCGGTGGCGAGCCAGAGAACGGCGATCGCCGGCAGCGATCGAATCCACGGTGGCAAGATACGATCGGACAGTATTTCACCTTTCGCGTCGCCGGCGGCCACCTGTGGCGCGGCGCGCGCTACCGGTTGACATGCCCGCGGGTTCCCCGGAACAATCCGGGCACCAGAAAATACTGCGCGTCAACGGGAAACCGCAACATGTCATTCATCGTTCAGCCGCAGCCGCCGGCCCGCCCGAACCGCTGCCAGCTTTTCGGCCCCGGCTCGCGGCCGGCGATATTCGAAAAGATGGCGGTCTCGGCGGCCGACGTCATCAACCTCGACCTTGAGGACAGCGTCGCGCCGGACGACAAGGAAGCGGCACGCAAGCACGTCATCGGCGCGATCGGCGATATCGACTGGGGCAACAAGACTCTGTCGGTGCGGATCAACGCGCTCGACACGCCGTACTGGTACCGCGACGTCGTCGATCTGCTGGAGAACGCCGGCCAACGGCTGGACCAGATCATGATCCCCAAGGTTGGCAATGCCTCCGATGTCTACGCGGTGGACGCGCTGGTCAGTGCCGTCGAAACCGCGGCCGGGCGGATGAAGCCTGTCGGCCTCGAAGTCATCATCGAGACCGCAGCCGGACTGGCGCATGTGAGGGAAATCGCCGCCGCCTCACCGCGCCTGCGGGCCATGAGCATTGGGGCGGCGGACTTCGCCGCCTCGATGGGCATGCAGACCACCGGGATCGGCGGCACCCAGGCCAACTACTACATGCTGCCCGACGGCGCGGGCGAGCGGCCGCGGCACTACGCCGACCCGTGGCACGCGCCGAGCGTGGCCATCGTCGCCGCCTGCCGGACCCACGGTCTGTTGCCGGTCGACGGCCCGTTCGGCGATTTTTCCGACGACGAGGGCTTTCTGGCCCAGGCGCGGCGCGCCGCCACGCTGGGGATGGCCGGCAAATGGGCGATCCACCCCAAGCAGGTGGCGCTGGCCAACAGCGTGTTCACCCCCTCGGAGGCGCAGGTGACCGAGGCCCGCGAAATCCTCGCCGCCATGGACAAGGCCAAGCGCGGCGGTCAGGGGGCGGCGGTCTACAAGGGCCGGCTGGTCGACCTCGCCTCGATCCGGCAGGCCGAGGTGATCGTGAAACAGGCCGAGATGATCGGCCGGTGACGACCGGAAACGGCGCGGTTTCGCCTTCGGCGAGGATATTTTGAGAACTCAGAAAGGCGGTCGGGACGCGGTTTCCCGCCCGCGGCCGTCAGCGCGAAGACCGGGCACTTTCTGAGTTCCCCAAATATCCCAATGCCGCGATCAGGTGCCCGATGCGGCGTTTGACCGTTGCCGACACGTCGAAGTTCGGGTCATTTCCTGCCCGTCGCGAGGATCGGCACAAAAATGATCGCGAAGCCCGCGAATCCGGCGATCCACGCGGCGGCCGAAATATGCAGCAGCCCGGATTCGCCGGGTATGAATTCGGCCAGAATTCGCAGGCCCGCCGCCAGGGCCGCCGCCGCATAGATCGCGATAATGGGTACCGTGGCGCTCAGTGCCCGCCCGCTGTGGCCGAGGCTGGCGCGCGTCATCACGGCGAGCGTCATCACACCGACCGCGCCCGCCGTCCAGGCGTGGGGAACGTGCAGCGGGCCGGGTCCGCCGGGCAGCAGGCCGCCGGCGCCGAGGACCAGAAATCCCAGCGGGACGAAGGCGTACCCGACATGCAGGATGGTGACCAACGGTTCGGCCAGCGTCCGGTGACCCCGCCAGCGCGCCAGCCGGACGGCATGACCGAGCGCCGCGAGCAGAAACAGCAGGCGGAACGGCGCGAACTCCGGCGCGATGACCCAGGCGAGAAGCGCCGCGCCGCCCAGCGCCAGCGCCACCGCATCGAGGCGCCCGAACGGCGCCGGCAGGCGGGCCGCGCCGCGCCTGGCCAGCCAGTTGCGGGTGAAGCTGGGGGTGACCCGGCCGCCGATCAGCGAGATCAGCATCACGATGACACCGACGCCCAGGCGGATTCCGTAGCCGCCAGGCGCGCCGCCGGCCAGGGCCTCGACATGGAACACCGCGTTTGCGGCGGCCAGCAGCAGCACC
>JBHHXR010000080.1:0-13541 GCA_046757205.1 Paracoccaceae bacterium | reverse complement strand
CGCTTCGGGATTCCGCGCGTCGATGGTCTGCGACGACGCGACCGGCGCGCCCAGAACAGCCAGGGCCAGAACCGTCGCCATTACTGAAATTCGCGCCATCTGAATCCTCCTCCTGGCTTGACTGTGCGAATCGAGTTTAGGCAAGCCGCCGGCGCATGACAATCTGCCTGGCCGACGCAGGTCATCCGTGCGAATTGAACCGGGCCGCGGCGCGCCCCGGCCGACGGCCTTGAACCCCGGGGATATCCGGACCTGAACAAGGAACCCGGCAATTCGCCGGCATTGCGTGCGGCGCGCGATCGTCACCCGTGTCCTGGGTGCGCTCCGTTACCCATGTCTCCGGTAAGGACAGCTGAGCGTTGGAGCGGGTGATGGGAATCGAACCCACGTATTCAGCTTGGAAGGCTGCTGCTCTACCATTGAGCTACACCCGCGTCCGGCGCCTAGATAGCCGCGATGGCCCCGAAAAGACAAGCCGGATATTCGGCCCCGGGCGGGCCGTCAGACCGCGCCGGTCACCGGTATCATCCGATCGAGCAGCGCCGGAAGCTGTCGGAAATGACTGAACGACGCGGCCGCGCGGAGGGGCGGGTCCCCGGGCGGGCGGGCATAGAACGTACAGATGACGCCCGGAACGCCGGCTGCAAGGGCGGCGGCGAGATCGGGCGCGGAATCGCCGATCATCACGGTTCGCGCCATGCCGACGCCGAGACGCCGCGCGGTTTCCTGCAAAGGCCGCGGATCGGGTTTTCGCACCGGCAGCGTGTCGGCACCCACCAGCGCGCCCAGCACGGGCAGGACGCCAAGCGAATGCAGCAACCTGCGGGCCAGCGCCTCGGGCTTGTTGGTGCACACGCCGAGCCGCCAACCCGCCCCGGACAACCGCTCCAAGCACTCGGCAGCGCCGGGATAGAGCTGCGAATGCACATCAAGACCTGCCGAATATGCCTCGAGAAACCGCCCGAAAAGCGTCTCGAAATCGCTCTGGTCAACGCCATCGCCGGCCCTTTCCAGCGCCAGCCGGAGCATCGCCCGGCCACCGGCGAAGGCTGTGGCCACGTCGGCCACCGGATCGAGCCAGTCCCTCTCGAAGCAGGAATTGGCCGCGGCGATCAAGTCGTCGCTGGTATCGGCCAGCGTGCCGTCGAGATCGAAAATGGCGGCCCGCATCGCCGTGCCCCGTTCGCTGTTGCGTATCCGCCCTGCCATAACAGGCTTGCCGCCGTCCGGCCAAGGGCGCCTTTCCCAACCACGCCGGCGCTGTTAGAAACCGGGGCATGGCAATGCGGGAGGCGGGCAGATGGAAGCGGCGGTCATAATTCTGGCGGCTGGAGAAGGCACGCGAATGCGCTCGGCGACGCCGAAACTACTGCACGAGGTCGCCGGTGCGCCGCTCGTGGTGCACGCGATGGACACGGCGCTCAAATTCAAGGCCGCGCGTACCGTGCTGGTGACCGGCAGCGGCGCCGCAGCGGTCGAGGCAGCAGCGCGGGCGCATGACCCGCGAGCGGAATTCGTGCACCAGGACCCCAGGCAAGGAACCGGTCATGCGGTGGCGCAGGCGCGGGACCTGCTTTCGGATTTCCCGGGGGACGTTCTTGTACTGTACGGGGATACGCCATTTATCCGCTTGGAAACACTGAACAAAATGAGAGAGGCGCGGGGCGCCGGCAACGCCGTCGTGGTATTGGGATTCCGCGCGAGAGACCCGGCGGGCTCTGGCCGGCTGATCGCCCGCGGCGGCGCGCTGCAAGCGATTGTCGAGGCAAAGGACGCCACCCCCGCGGAACTGGCAATCGACCTGTGCAATTCAGGCGTCGTCTGCGCCGGCCGCGAAACGCTTTTCTCGCTGATCGACGAGGTGAAGAACGACAATGCCAAGGGAGAATACTACCTGACCGACATAGTCGGGATCGCGCGCGAGCGCGGCCTGAACTGCGCCGCCGTGGAGTGCCGCGAGGAGGAGACGCTCGGCGTGAACTCGCGCGTCGATCTGGCGGCGGCGGAGCGGGTGTTTCAGTCGCGCGCCCGAGCCTCGGCGATGACCGCCGGCGTGACGATGCAGGACCCGGAAACGGTGTACATGTCCTACGACACGGAACTCGGCCGCGACGTCGTCATCGAGCCGAACGTCCGCTTCGGGCGCGGCGTCATCGTCGAGGACGGCGCGACCATCCGGGCATTCAGCCATCTGGAGGGGTGCCGGATCGGCCGCGGCGTGCAGGTCGGACCCTTTGCGCGGCTGCGCCCCGGCGCCGATATCGACGACGGCGCGCGCATCGGCAATTTCGTCGAGGTCAAGGCGTCGCATGTCGCCCACGGCGCAAAGGTGAACCACCTGAGCTATATCGGCGACACCGAGGTTGGCGCCGCCGCGAACATCGGCGCCGGGACCATAACGTGCAACTACGACGGCGTGTTCAAGCACCGAACGGAAATCGGCGCGAGGGCCTTCATCGGCTCCAATTCGGCGCTGGTCGCGCCGGTCCGGATTGGCGACGACGCCCTTGTCGGCTCCGGTTCGGTGATCACTTCCGACGTTCCGGAAGGGGCGCTGGCGCTGGGGCGCGGCCGGCAGGAAACCAAGCCGAAGCTGGGCAAGCGGCTGATGGACCGGCTGCGGGCGCTGAAAGCGCGGAACTCCGGGAAGTGACTACGCTTCCGGCATCGCGCTTCGGACGGCGGCGGCCCCGGCCCCGGCGCAACCGAACGGTGTTCAGTCCTTTTTTTCCTCTTCCCGCAGACGCAGTTCGCGGCGCATGATCTTGCCCGTCGCGGTCATCGGCAGTGAATCGACGAACTCGACCTGCCTGGGCGCGACATGCGGCGACAGTCTTTCGCGAACGCGGGAAATCAACTCCGCGTCGAGCCCGGCGCGCCGGCAGCCGGGGCGCAGCACCACGAAGGCCTTGACGGTTTCGGTGCGCACCGGATCGGGCACACCGACGACGGCGGCCATCGTCACGTCGCGATGACCGGCAAGGCAATCCTCGACCTCGGCCGGCCCGATCCGGTAGCCCGACGAAGTGATGACGTCGTCGGTCCGTGACGAGAAAAAGAAATAGCCGTCGGCGTCCACCGATCCCTCGTCGCCGGTGCGCATCCAGTCGGCGGTGAACTTCTCGGCGGTCTTGTCCGGCATGTTCCAGTATTTCAGGAACATGGCCGGGTCGGGGCGGCGCACCGCGATCTCGCCGGTCTTGCCGGCGGGCAGTTCGTTGCCGGCGTCGTCGATTACCGCAACGGTGTGCCCGGGAACCGGTTTACCGGTGGAACCGTTGCGCGGGGCCATGACCTGGTGGCTGTTGCCGAGCACGAGATTGCACTCGGTCTGGCCGTAGAATTCGTTGATGGTGACGCCAAGAACTTCGCGGCCCCAGTCGAGCAGTTCGGTGCCCAGCGCTTCACCGCCGGAACCGACGCTGCGAAGCTTTGGCTGGGCGCGGCCGATACCGGCGGAGCGCATGAGTTTCAAGGCCGTGGGCGGCAGGAAAGTGTTACGGACACCCAGTTTTTCCATCAGCCAGAACGCCTTTTCCGGGTCGAATTTCGCCATTCTGTGCGCCACCAGCGGGACGCCGAAAAACAGGCTCGGCATCATCACGTTGGCAAGCCCGCCCATCCAGGCCCAGTCGGCCGGCGTCCACATGCAGTCGCCTTCCTGCGGCAGGAAATCGTGATGCGTTTCAACCCCGGGCAGATGCCCGATCAGCACGCGGTGTGCATGAAGCGCGCCCTTGGGCGGACCGGTCGTGCCCGATGTGTAGGACAGGAACGCCGGATCGTCCGCCGATGTCCTGGCACATTCGAGGCGGTCCGAGGCGTTTTCGATCTCCTGCCAGAATCCCGTCGCCGGTTCCGACGGGCCATCTATCGACAAGACGGATTTCAAATCAGGGAGCAGTTCCCGGATGTTCAGTATCTTGGGCAGATTGGCCGCGTCCGTGACAACGACGGCCGCCCCCGAGTCCTGCAGGCGGTAGCGCAGGCCCTCCTCGCCGAAGAGCGTGAACAGCGGAACGACGATGGCGCCGATCTTGTAGCAGGCAAGATGGGTGATCGTGGTTTCCGGCGTCTGCGGCAGCAATACCGCGCAGCGTTGACCGCGTCGCAGTCCACGCGCCGAAAGCGCGTTGGCCAGCCGGGAAGACGCCCGCGACAGATCGCCATAGGAATACCGGCGAAGCTGGTCGTCCCGGTCAAGATAGGTCAGCGCCAAACGCTCCGGATCGGCCCGCGCCCAGCGTTCGCAGATGGCCTCGGCGATGTTGAAGAACTCAGGCACATTCCACCTGAATGCCGCACGCATCTCTTGCCAGGGGAGCGGTCCGGCAATACTGCGTTCGACCTTCATCGGCTTCGCACCTTCTTTCAATTATCCGCTACACTACGTATAAGGGGCAGTTGCGCAAGCTGGCTGGCGAGCATGGGCGCGTTCGGGTAGTCTGAGGGACCGGAAACCGGGGAGAGCCGAATTGGAAACACCGAAGATCCTTGTCGATCCTTTCGCGCGGACCGTCGACTACCTGCGGGTCTCGGTGACGGACAGGTGCGATTTCCGCTGCTTCTACTGCATGTCGGAAAGCATGACCTTCCTGCCCAGGGCTGACCTTCTGAGCCTCGAGGAACTCGACCGCATGTGTTCGATTTTCATCGGTCTGGGGGTTCGCAAGCTGCGCATAACCGGCGGGGAGCCGCTTGTCCGCAAGGGCATCATGACGTTCTTTCGGGCGATGTCGCGGCACCTGTCATCGGGCAGGCTGCGCGAACTGACACTGACCACCAACGCCTCGCAGCTCAGGCGATTCGCCGGACAGCTCGCCGATTGCGGCGTGCGTCGCGTCAACGTGTCGCTGGATACGCTCGACGAGGTGAAGTTCCGGGAAATCACCCGCCGGGGCCGGTTCGCGCAGGTCATGGACGGTATCGACGCGGCGGTGGAATCGGGGCTGGCGGTGAAGATCAACGCGGTCGCCCTCAAGGGCACAAACGACGACGAGATCCACGATATCGTGGAGTGGTGCGGCGCGCGCGGCTTCGATCTGACCTTCATCGAGGTCATGCCGATGGGCGACATGGGCGAGGCCGACCGGCTCGACCAGTACTGGCCGCTGAGCGATGTACGGCGCGAACTCGAAAGCCGCTGGACCTTGCAGGATATCCCGCTGAGCACCGGCGGTCCGGCGCGCTACGTCCGGGTCCACGAAACCAACGGACGCATCGGTTTCATCACGCCGCTGACGCACAACTTCTGTGAAAACTGCAACCGCGTGCGGCTGACCTGCACCGGGCAGCTCTACATGTGCCTCGGGCAGGACGACGACGCGGACCTGCGCAAAGTTCTTCGCGCCAATCCCGGCGACGACGAAGCCGTCGTGGCGGCGATTCACAAAGCCATCGCGCGCAAACCCAAGGGGCACGACTTCGACTATTCGCGCCAGAAGATCCAGGGAGAGGTCGCGCGGCACATGAGCCACACCGGCGGCTGACGGTCCGGCGCCACACCGAATTCAGTGCGCCATCAGGATCGGCTGGCGGATGTTCTTCATCATGTCGGTGGTGGTTCCGCCGAAGATGCGCTGGCGCAGGCGCGAATGAGCGTAGCCGCCCATCACCACCAAATCGGCATCGCGGTCGGTTGCAAAGCGGTTGATGATATCCGCGACGCCGTGACCCTCGCGCGGGACGCGGTGGATGGTCACCTCGACGGCGTGGCGCGACAGATAGGCCCCGAGATCGGCGCCCGGTTCCTGGCCGTGGCCGCCGAGGCTCGGTTCGGGATCGACCAGAACCGCATCCACCGTCTCGGCGCCGGCCAGTATCGGGATCGCGTCGCGCACCGCCTTCGACGCCTCGACGCTCGCATCCCAGGCGATCACCGCCCTGCGGCATTCCGGGAAGGTTACGTTGCCGCCTCCGTTGCCGAGCAGAAGAACGGAGCGTCCGGACTCAAACAGGGCGCCGTCCATGACGGCCCTCTGGAAGCTCTCGAACTGCTCGGACGCCGGCCAGACCAGCGTGATGTCGGCGTAGCGGGCATGACGGGCGGAGATCGTTGAAATACTGGAAAACTCGACGAACTGCGCCGAGACCGTCGCGGACACGCCCGCCTTGGCGAGCTGCGCCTCGATTTTCTCCGCGCGTCGCTGGGCATCGCCGCGGCCGGTTTCGTTTTCGCGCACCCAGATGTCGGAGCTCACGACCCCGTAGGGCGAGGAGGGCGCGGGCGGCGCGATACCGAGCACGAGCACCATGAGATGCGCCTCCGCACGCTTGGCGAGATCAATTGCAGTTTTCAGTTCACCACCATCCTGTGACGTGTTGAGAACACAAAGAACGGTCTTGATCGACATTCTTTCCTCCGGATTTCCTATCTGGCAGAACTTTCGCTGCGATCATGATACTATACTTCAACGGAGGCGCCGACATTGCGCCAGATCAACGCCTTGTGCCTTGCCTTGGCTCAGAATGAGCCTTATCGCACGCGGCGCCTCGGCAGAAATGAAGGACCGGTAATGCCTTTCGAAGACCTCAAGGTTAAGATTTCCATGCTTCTGGAGCAGATGGTCAACCAACCGGACGACATTCATGAAGCGCAGGAAATGCTGCGCGAGAAGCTTCAGGAAATTCGCGGGTTCGGGATGCCGCTGCCCGACGATCTCGTGGCGCTGGAAAAGCAGATGGAAGAAATCCTGAACAGGCAAGCGAAGAAGTGACCCTCGATTGCAGCGGAAAACGGCGCCCGGCGACCGGTGAGATTGAATGGCATTCGAATTGACCGACCCCTTTCGCCCCGGGCTGGACCGCTTCGACGAAATCATCGACGTCCGCTCGCCGTCGGAGTTTGCGCTCGACCGCCTTCCGGGCGCGCTCAACCTGCCGGTTCTGGACGACGCCGAACGCGCCGAAGTCGGAACCACCTATGTGCGGAACTCGCGGTTCGAGGCGCGCCGCAGGGGAGCGGCCATCGTGGCGCGGAACATCGCCCGTCATCTCGACGGGTACCTGGCCGGCAAACCCGCGAAGTACCGGCCTCTGATCTACTGCTGGCGCGGCGGTCAGCGGTCGGCGTCCATGGCGCTGATTCTCAGGCAGATCGGCTGGCAGGCCGAAACGCTTGACGGCGGCTACCGCAGCTATCGCAGGCTGGTGGTGCGGGGTCTCTACGACACGCCGTTTCCGTGGCGGCTGCGCGTGCTCGACGGCAATACCGGCTGCGGCAAGACCGAACTGCTGGCGATGCTCGCCGCGCGGGATGTGCAGACACTCGACCTCGAGGCGCTCGCCAACCACCGCGGGTCGCTGTTCGGCGACACGGCGACAGGGACGCAGCCAAGCCAGAAGCTATTCGAGAGCCGTCTGGCCGAAGCCCTCGGGCGGTTCGAGACCGGCCGTGAAATCATCGTCGAAGCGGAATCCAGCACCATCGGCCGCGTGGCGCTGCCGCCGGCGCTGTGGCAGGCGATGCAATCGGCGCCGCGGGTTTATCTCAGGGCCGGCCTGCGGGAACGCGCCGAGTACCTTGTTCGGACATACGGCGACATCTGCAACGACACCGAGCGGTTGCTGCGGACGCTCGACCGGCTGGTGCCGCTGCGTGGCCGCGCCCAGGTGGAGGAATGGCGCAAACTGGCCAACCGCGGCGACTTCGTGACGCTGGCCGGTGAACTGATGCGGTTCCATTACGACCCTGCCTATGAAAAGTCGCGGGGCTCGCGTTTTGCCGGTCCGAGCGAAGAAATCGTCCTGCAAGACCTGAAACCCGCCGGTTTGCGGACCGCCGCCGAAAGAATCGGCAAGCTCGCGGAAGTCAGGTCAGGCGGATACGAACCGGCCGCGGGGGAACGACACGCCCTATGATCGCCGTCGCCGGCGCCGCCTTGCGCAGATCGTCGATGATGCGGGCGGCGGCATCCGGCGGCAATGCGGCCAGCAGGCCGCCCGACGTCTGCGGGTCGAACAGGAGATCGCATCGCGGATCGCCGGCGTGGCGTCCGCGTTCGACCTCGATCACGGCGTTCTGCGCAAAGAGAGAGCTTCGGATGCCCCGCTCTCCCAACGCGACCGCAGCGGGCAGAAAGGGAACCGACGCGAGGTCGATTTCCGCCGACATATCGGACGCTTCCAAAACCTCGTGAAGATGCCCGGCCAGCCCGAAACCGGTTACATCCGACATGGCGCTGGCATCCTGGCGCAGAAGGCGGGCGGCCAATGCGGAGGATTCGGCCATCTGCGCGTGGGCCGCCGCCACATCGTGGCCGGAGGCGCGAAGGCGCATCTCGGCGGCGAGAATCACGCCCACACCGATCGGTTTGGTGAGGATCAGCACATGGTCCGGCCGCGCCCCCGCCTTGCCTGTCGTGGGGCCGTCGGCGAGGCCGGTGACGGTGAAGCCGATGGTGAGTTCCGCCCCCTGCGAGGAATGCCCTCCGACCACGTCGGCGCCGGCCTGGCCAAACCGGTCTGTGGCCGCCGTCATGATTTCCGCCAACGTCCGGCGCTGAAGCCGGGGCGCGAGCGGCGGCAGGACGATACTCGCCAGCGCCGTCTGCGGCTCCGCCCCCATCGCCCAGACATCTCCCATGGCGTGGGTCGCCGCGATCCCGGCCATGACGAAGGGATCGTCCGTGAAGGCCCGCAGATGATCCGTCGTGATGACCTGGCGGGCGCCGTCCGCCCCGGCCAGAACCGCGGCATCGTCGCCGGGGCGGCTCAGCACATCGGGCCGCGTCGGCGCCGCGAGGTCCGACAGGATCGGGGCGAGCGCCGGTCGCCCGAGTTTCGACCCGCAGCCTCCGCAGAGCGGGCCCGAAGCGGCCAGATCGGCGACATCGCGTGCCACCGTCGCGGGAAGAGGGGCGGGATTCATCGGCTCCAGTTCGCTCAGACGGGCCATGAACCTGCGGTCGATCCGGTCCTTGAGCCGCCACAGCGCCGCGCCTTTCACCGACCTGCCGTATTTTTCCGCCACCGCCACCTTGCCGCCGAGCGAAATCAGCTTCAGGTAATCGCGCTGCGGCCGGTAGGGCCTGAGCCGGCCGCCGGATGCGGCGGCTCGCAGATTGTGTGCCAGCACCGGCCCCTGGCGCACCGCGAAAACCCCCGCCTTGGCGCGCGGCGACGCCTCCATCCAGCAGGTGTCGCCGGCCGCGAATATCGCCGGGTCGTTGACCGATTGCAGGGTTTCGGCGACGCGCACGAAACCGTCTTTCAGCTGGAGGCCGGTTTCGGCCAGCCACGGCGCCGGCCGCGCGCCGGTTGCCTCGGCGACGAATCCGGCTTCCGCGAAGTCGCCGTTTGCCAGCTTCACCCCGGACGCGCTGATCTCCACTGCCGGGCTGCCGCAGCGGACGTCGATGCCCATTCGCCGCAACTCGGGCAGAACGCTCTTGCGGACGGCGGCGCTGGCGGGCATCGGCTCGGGTCCCGCTTCGATCAGCGCGACGGCGGCCTTGCCACGGGCCACGGCATTCAGACGGTAGGCCATCGCCATGGCAAGCTCGGTTCCGGCGACGCCGCCGCCGACCACGGCGGCGCGTGGCGCCTCGCCGGCCGCCACGCGGGACACGTACCGGTCCCATGCCGCCGCGAAATCGCCCATCGGCTTTACGGGCACGCCACCCTTGGCCGCCATCCCGGTGGTTATCCCGACATTGATCGACGCGATGTCGTATTCGACCGGCGGGCGGTTCGCGAAAATCGCCCGTCCGCCTTCGCGGTCGAGGCCGGTGACCCTGTCCAGGATGATCCGGGCACCGGCGAAGCGCGCCAGGCGGACCATGTCGACTTCCAGCTCTTCGCGCCGGTAATGGCCGGCGACAAGCCCCGGCAGCATGCCGGTATAGGGCGCGGTGGGATCGGGATTGACCAGGGTCAGGCGGGCGCCGGGCAACGGGTCCATCGCCCACATGCGCAGCGCCACCGCGTGCGCGTGGCCGCCGCCGACGAGCAGGATATCGCGGGTTGCGGGGATGTCCTGGCGCATGGCCGGTCAGCCGCCATGCAGGCCGAGAATGCGCCGCGCCTCCTCGGGCGTGGCCACGGGACGCTCATGCCTGGCGCACAGTTCGACCGTGCGCCGGACCAACGCCGCGTTGGACGGCGCCAGCGTGTCGCGGTCGAGGCGGATGTTGTCCTCCAGCCCGGTTCGGGTATGCCCGCCGGCGACGATCGACCACTCGTTGACGGCGATCTGGCTCTGCGCAACACCGGCGCCGCACCACTCGGCGTCCGGCGCCAGCCGGTTGAGCGTCCGGACGTAGAAGTCGAATACCTCGCGGTCCGCCGGCATGGCGTTCTTCACGCCCATCACGAACTGAACGTAAAGGGGGGCCTTCAGGCGCCCGTCTTCCGCCATCCTGACCGCTTGGAAAATATGCGACAGATCAAAGGCTTCTATCTCTGGCTTCACGTCGTATTCCAGCATTTCGGACGCCAGCCAGTCGACCAGATCGGGCGGGTTCTCGTATACTCTCGTCGGGAAATTGTTCGACCCGACCGAAAGCGAGGCCATGTCCGGCCTGAGCCGCAGCATGCCGCCGCGCTCGGCCCCGGCGCCGGACCGACCGCCGGTGGAAAGCTGCACGATCATGCCCCGGCAGTGCTTGCGAATTCCCGCCATAAGCTCGGCGAATTTGTCGGGGTCGGAGGTCGGGCTGCCGTCGGCGTTGCGGACATGGCAGTGGGCGATGCTGGCGCCGGCCTCGAAAGCCTCCTGCGTGCTTTCGATCTGCTCGGCAATGCTTATCGGCACCGCCGGGTTGTGTTCCTTGCGCGGAACCGACCCGGTTATGGCGACGCAGATGATGCAGGGTTTGGTCACGGCAAGCCTTCCTGTCGGGCGGTGGCCCGCACAGCAATAATGGCGGCACTCCGGGAAGGAAAGCCCGCATCAGGACCGCATTTTCGCGCCTTCCGGGTCGTAGAGCGGCGCGCCCTGCACGATGGCCGGATAGGGCGTGCCGAGAATTTCCACCTCAAGCCCGGTTCCGGGCGCGGCATGTTCGGCGCCGACATATCCCATGGCAACGGATTTCCCGACATGGTGAGCAAAGCCGCCGGACGACACGTAGCCGACCGCCGCGCCGCCGCTGAGGACCGCCTCGTCGCCGGAGACGTCGATGCCGTCGGTTTCCACGACAAGCGTGACCAGACGCCGCTCGGGCCGGCTATCCCGCGCCGCCACGGCGGCCGCCTTGCCGATGAAATTCCTGTTCCAGTCGACGAAGACGTCCAGCCCGCTTTCGGCGGCGGTGAAGTCGGGGCGGAATTCGAGCGTCCAGACGCCCCAGCCCTTCTCCAGCCTGAGAGACATCAGCGCCCGCGCCCCGTACCAGCGATAGCCGAGATCCGCACCCGCCTCCTCGATGGCTTCGGACAGCCGCAGCAGGTAGTGCGGGGCGCAGTATATCTCGAAGCCGAGTTCGCCGGAAAACGACAGCCGGTTCAGGATCACCGGCACGTCGGCGACACAGGTGCGGCGCAGGTCGCGGAAACGCAGGGCATCGGTGCTGACATCGTCGCGGGTGATCCGGGCCAGAAGGTCGCGGGATTTCGGGCCCGCTATGGCGACGCCGTGCCAGTGGTCCGAAACGTTCCGGTAGGTAACGCCGCCTTCGGGCAGGTGCGCTTCGAACCAGCGGCGGTGCGCGTCCTGAACGGCGCCGGAGCCGAAAACCATGAAGCGATCCTCCGACAGGCAGGCCACCGTCAGGTCGCCCAGAAGCTTTCCTTTCGGCGACAGCATCGGCGACAGGGCGAGCCGCCCCGGGCCGGGGATGCGGCCGGCCAGGACGCGCCCGAGAAAGGCTCTCGCGCCGGGCCCGCAAAACTCGTGCTTGGAAAAATTGGCGATCTCGATGCCGCCCACCGCCGTCCGGACGGCCGCCACCTCGCGCGCCACGTAGGCGTGCGCGCGGGAGCGGCGGAAGGTCGGGTCTTCATGGGCATCGTCAGGGCCGTCGGCAAACCACAGGGCATGTTCGAGGCCGAAGCTCTGTCCCCATACCGCACCCTTGGCAGTTAGACGGCCATACAGCGACGTGGTCTTCTGCCGCCGGCCCTTGGGCAGGGTTTCGTTGGGAAACGTCATGACGAAGCGGCGCTCGTAATTCTCCGCCGACTTGACGGTGCCCCAGCCCGGCGTGGCGAATTCGCCGAAGCGCGCCACGTCCATCGCCCAGACGTCGATCGAGGGCTCTCCGTCGATCATCCATTCGGCCATCGTCAGCCCGACGCCGCCGCCCTGGCAGAACCCGGCCATGACGCCGACGGCAACCCAGTAGTTGCGCATGCCGGGCACCGGCCCGATCATCGGGTTGCCGTCCGGGCCGAACGTGAAGGGGCCGTTGATAACGTCCTTGATGCCGGCTCTGCCCAGCGCCGGAATGCGCTCGAAGCCGATGTCCAGCCGCGCCGCGATGCGGTCGAGATCGGGGGGCAGCAGTTCGTGGCCGAAATCCTGTGGCACGCCGGCCACCTTCCACGGCGTCGCGCGCGGCTCGTAGGTGCCCATCAGCATGCCCTGGCGTTCCTGCCGGAAGTAAATGTTTCCTTCGTAGTCGATCCCCGCCGGCAGGCGATCCTGGGGCGCGCGGGCGGCGATTTCCGGGATCGCCTCGGTGATCAGATAGTGGTGCTCCATCGGCTGGACCGGCAGGTCAACACCCGACAGGTGCCCCACTTCGCGCGCCCACAGGCCGCCGGCATTGACGATGATCTCGGCATGGATGGTGCCTTCCGGCGTCACCACGTCCCACGAACTGTCGGCGCGCTGGTTGGTCTCGATCACCGGCGTTTGCGTGTAGTACTTCGCGCCGTGCACCTTTGCGGCCTTGGCGAAGGCGTATGTCACGCCGGAGGGGTCCAGATCGCCGTCGATCGGGTCCCACAACGCGGCGACGTAGTGTTTCGGGTCGATGAGCGGATGCCGCTCCACAACCTCCTTGAGCGAGATGAACTCCTGGTCAAGCCCCATGTAGCGTGCCTTGGAGCGCTCGCGTTTCAGGTAGTCGTACCAGTCGCTGTTGGAAGCGAGATAGAAACCGCCGGTGGAATGCAGGCCGACGGACTGGCCGGAGGTTTCCTCGATCTCCTTGTACAGGTTGATCGTGTAGCCTTGCAGGCGGCTGATATTCGGGTCCGAACTGATGGTGTGAATCTGCCCCGCCGCGTGCCACGAGGACCCCGATGTCAACTCGCTCTTTTCCAGCAGGACGACATCCTTCCAGCCGAACTTGGAAAGGTGAAAGAGGATCGAACAGCCGACGACGCCGCCACCGATTATCACGACCTTTGCGTGGGTTTCCATTCTGTCCTCCCTGATCCGCCGCGCCGGTTCCGGCACCTGAAACCAACCTGAGCATTCATGGTTGTCAGTCTGCCCGGCAATGCGGCGAAAGGGAAATCCGTGAAGCGACCTGCGCAGGTTTTTTTTGTCGGTTTCGGATGCCATCGCCGCTGCCTATCGCGGGTAGAGCTCTCCGCCGCCAGCGCGCGCCGCCCTGGCCTCGCTTTCGATCCAGTCGCGAAAACGCAGGAGC
>JBHHXR010000079.1:0-13593 GCA_046757205.1 Paracoccaceae bacterium | reverse complement strand
CTGGTGCTGACGGGTATGCTGACCGCAGTGCTGCTGTTTGCCTCGCCTGCATGGGCGGATTGCCTGGGCGAATATCGGGAGACGACCGCCGCGGCGGGCAGTATCCGGATGCCGTGGCCGGATTCGCTGATTATCCCGTAGAGCGCCAGGAATATCAGCCCGTAGCACGCAAAGAGCGCGCCGGCGACCTTCCATTCGGGCGATGCGACCTGCGGCACCGGACGCGCGCGGCGCTCGAACCCCGAGAACGCGAATATGAAGACCCAGGTCACGGCCGCGAAGGCAACCATCCACGGAATGCGCAGCCACCACCACTGGCCGCTGCCGGGAACCTCGTGAAGCCCGAGACCGCCGAGGAAGAACACCGCCAGTCCCATCGACAAGACCATGGCACTGACATGCCACAGAAACAGCGTCATGATTACACGGTTGTCGAATATCGTCAGCATCCACAAAGTCTCTCGCTGCATGAGCCGGCGCATCGGCGCGGCGACGGCGACCACCAGACCGGTCTGAACCATGCCGAGGGTCAGAAGCGCGACGCTGGGCGGCCGGCTGTTGGAAATCTCCTGACCGGGCACGCTCACCATGGCGATCGGGTAGGACAGGTCGAACTCGACAAAAAGGAAGCCGACGGCCCCGACGGCGGCGAGTGTCAGCGGGCGGTGGAGCTTTTCGAGATGACCGTCCTGCCAGGCATAGCCGAGTTGATGCAGCGCCAGCCAGATGAAGCCGTAGTTTATCCAGCGCAGCCAGATCGCATCCAGCGACAGCGCAACGGCATCGACGACGACGGCGCCGGCGGCGAGCGCCCAGAAAGTCCCCATCCCATGGGTCTTCCACAGCCGGCGCGTCACCGGCGTCACCAGCGTCACGACGACGTAGACGGCAAGAAACCAGACGGGAATGAGCGACAGTCTCGAGGCATTGGAGACGAGACCGGAATCCAGCTGCAGCGCCAGCCCGACGGATCCGGCAATCACCCAGACGGCCACCAAGGGCACGAGCGGCAGCAGAAGACGGGTAAGCCGGTCCCGGGCCCAGCTCGCAAAACCGATCTCGCGGCGGCTGGCAGAGGCCCACGAGGCGCCGTTCGAATAGCCGCCGACGAAGAAGAATATCGGCATCACCTGAAACAGCCAGGTCGCCCACTGCGCCCACGGCGCAAATTTCAGCAGTTGTTCGAGCTGCGGTTTTTCGCCGTCAATAAACAGCGCCGACGCATTCCAGTGCCCGACAACCACGAAGCAAATCGCGACGATGCGAAGGAAATCCACGTACCGGTCGCGCTCCGGCGGCGTCTGCCGGGCGACTTCCCGTATGTCGCTCCATCCCGCCATTGGCCTGGCCCAAGACGATTTTCCGAATTTGACAGTATTTTGTTTTGTATTGTGAGTCTATTTCCACGCGATGTCCGACTTGTTTTTTCTTTGATGCCCGGCTCAGAATCTTGTCGTGCCCGCTTGACCATCGTCGAATACTGTCCGATCGCGCCCCGAGACAGTTCGGCACGGTTCAGGCTTGATCCATCTGCATCCACAGATAGAAACGACTGATGGTTGGACAAAACCGGTTCATGGACATGGCGCTCACGGAAGCCGCAGAGGCGGCCTCTCTGGGAGAGATCCCCGTCGGCGCGGTGGTGGTTGACGGCACTTCGGGCTCGGTCCTGTCGCGCTCAGGAAACCGGACGCGAACCGACACCGACCCAAGCGCCCATGCCGAAATGCTGGCGATCAGGGCAGCCTGCGCGGCGGTGGGAGCGGAGCGGCTGAGCGGCTGCGACCTTTACGTGACGCTGGAACCCTGCGCCATGTGCGCGGCGGCGATCTCTTTCGCCCGCATCAGGCGGCTCTACTACGGCGCCTCGGACCCGAAATCCGGCGGCGTGGAAGCAGGCGCGCGGGTTTTCAGCCACCCGCAATGCCATCACGTCCCGGAAATCTACGCCGGCATCGGCGAGGCAGAGAGTGCGCGGCTGCTGCGCGAGTTCTTTGCCGCACGACGGCCCGACCCCGCGCCCGGCTAAAGCTCTATCGCCTCCATCATCCGCGGCTCGATGACCTCCACGTCGGGCAGCGCCGAGACCAGCGCCGCGGCCGATTGCTCAAGGATCGGAAACGTGCGGTAATGGCACGGAATCACGGTCTTGAAATCGAAAAAGGTCGTCGCCGCATAGGCCGCGCGTTTCATGTCCATCGTGAAATGGCCGCCGGCGCACAGGATGCCGATATCCGGCTGGTGCAGGTCGGCGAACACCTTCATGTCCGCCATCACGTCGGTGTCGCCGGAAAAATAGATGGTCCGCCCCTCGCCGGCGATGATGAACCCCGATTCGGTGCCCGCGTAGACCGGCCCCTCGGCACCGTCGACCGATGAAGAATGCGTGGCGTTCACCATCGTCACGTCGACATTGCCGAGTGACACGGTGCCGCCCTTGTTGAAACCGACGACCTCGACGCCGTCGCGGCCGGCCCACCACGTCATCAGGTCGTAGATGCCGACGATCGGCGCACCGGTTTCCTTCGAAACCGGCACCGCGTCACCCGAATGATCGCCGTGCCCGTGGCTGACAAGGATATGTGTCGCCCCGCTGACAGCCGCCGCTCGGTCATGCCCCTCGAACATCGGATTGCCGGTAAACCAGGGGTCGACGAGCAACACCTGATCGCCAATCTCCATGCGAAATCCAGAATGCCCCAACCAGATGATTTTCATTTCGCTTCCTCCCGCGTATCGTCGTCTCACCAAAGTGCAGCGCAATCCGGACGAAAACGCAAGTGAACTGGCTCGAACAGGTCGACAATTACTGCGAGCGGACTGACCTCTCTTTCTGGGCGGAGCCGGCCAACGCGGCAAGCAATCTCAGTTTCCTGCTGTTTGCCTGGCTCGCCTGGCGGATGCTGGAGGGCAGGAAGGACCGCGACAGCCGCGGCCTGACCATCCTTCTTGCCATCATAGGTCTCGGCTCGTTTCTGTTTCACACCTTCGCGACGCTCTGGGCGGAACTGGCCGACGTTCTGCCCATCACTGCCTTCATCGTTTTCTATCTGTATTTTGGCATCCGGCGGTTCCTGGAATTACCCAGATGGGCCGGTGCCATCGCGGTGCTCGGCTTCTTTCCCTACGCCATCGGCTTCGCGTGGGTTATCAACCAGGGTATCGGACCGCTCAACGGTTCGGTCGGCTATCTGCCGGTAGTTCTGCTGATCACGGCTTTTTCCATCGTGATGATCCCGCGGAACCGCAATACCGCGGCAGGTCTGGCGACCGGCGCGCTGCTGCTGACGATCTCTCTGTTCTTCCGCAGCATCGACATGGGCGTCTGCCCGGGCTTTCCCATCGGCACGCATTTCGTCTGGCATCTGCTGAACGGCGCGATGCTGGGACTGATGATCCGGGTACTGCACCGGCATCAGACGGCCTGAGCCCCTCGCAGGTGCTTGCGCGCCGCAGCGCGGGCCGTTATCACCGCGCCTGAAGCGAATTGACCGCCGGAAAGTTCTGCAACATGGCCATCGACAAGGAAACCGCGCGTCGGGTGGCGCATCTGGCGCGCATCGAGGTGCGCGAGGACGCTCTGGCGCCGCTGGCCGCGGAGTTGTCGCACATCCTGACCTTCATGGAGCAGTTGCAGGAGGTCGACGTCGAGGGCGTCGAGCCGATGACCTCGGTCACGCCCATGCGCCTTAAACGGCGCGAGGACGTGGTGACCGACGGCGGTTATCCGGAAAAAGTGCTGGCCAACGCGCCCGATGCGCGCGAGGGCTTCTTCGCCGTGCCGAAGGTGGTGGAGTAGTCGATGAGCGAACTGGCCGGACTCACCATCACCGAAGCGCGCGACCGGCTGCGTGCGGGCGAGATCACGTCGGTGGACCTGACCCGGAGTTGCCTCGACGCCATCGACGCGGCCGGCGCGCTGAACGCCTTCGTGACCAAGACGCCGGAGCGGGCGCTGAGCCAGGCGCGCGCGGCGGACGCACGCATCGCCGGGGGCGACGCGCCGGCGATGTGCGGCATCCCGCTCGGCATCAAGGACCTGTTCTGCACCGAGGGCGTGCAGTCGCAGGCGGCCTCGCGCATCCTGGAGGGCTTCCGGCCGCCCTATGAAAGCACCGTGACCGCCAAGTTGTGGCAAAGCGGCGCGGTGATGCTCGGCAAGCTCAACATGGACGAGTTCGCCATGGGTTCGTCGAACGAGACCTCGGCCTACGGCCCGGCGGTCAACCCGTGGCGGCGGCGCGGTTCCGACAAGCCGCTGACGCCGGGCGGGTCGTCCGGCGGCTCGGCGGCGGCGGTGGCCGCCGGGCTCTGCCTCGGCGCCACCGGCACCGACACCGGCGGCTCGATCCGGCAACCGGCGGCGTTCACCGGCATCGTCGGGGTGAAACCGACCTACGGGCGCTGCTCGCGCTGGGGCATCGTCGCCTTCGCTTCGTCGCTCGACCAGGCCGGGCCGATGACGCGCAGCGTGCGCGACGCGGCGATCATGCTGGGCGCCATGTGCGGCCACGACCCGAAGGATTCCACTTCCGCCGACCTGCCGGTGCCGGATTTCGAGGCGGCGCTTACCGGCGACGTGCGCGGCAAGCGTATCGGCATCCCCAGGGAATACCGGCTCGACGGCATGCCGGCGGAGATCGAGACACTGTGGCGCGAGGGCGCGGCGATGTTGCGGGACGCCGGCGCAGAGATCGTCGATGTTTCGCTGCCGCACACCAGATACGCCCTGCCCGCCTATTACGTGATCGCGCCTGCCGAGGCCTCGTCCAACCTGGCGCGCTATGACGGCGTTCGCTACGGCCACCGGGCCGCGCTGAGGCAGGGCGATGGAATCGTCGAGATGTACGAACGCACCCGCGCCGAGGGATTCGGAGACGAGGTCAAGCGACGCGTCATGATCGGCGCATACGTGCTGTCGGCGGGCTACTACGACGCCTATTACAAGCGGGCACAGCGCGTCCGAACCCTCATCAAGCGCGATTTCGAGACGGTTTTCGCCACCGGGATCGACGCGGTCCTGACGCCCGCCACGCCGTCGGCCGCCTTCGGGCTTGGCGAGTTGACCGAGGCCGATCCGATCCAGATGTACCTCAACGACGTCTTCACGGTGACGGTAAACCTCGCCGGTCTCCCCGGCGTGTCGGTCCCCGCAGGTATCGACGCGCAGGGGCTGCCGCTCGGGCTGCAACTGATCGGCCAGCCGTGGGGCGAGGCGGATATGCTGAATACCGCCTATGCGCTGGAACGCGCCGCCGGATTCTCGGCAAGCGCCGGAAAATGGTGGTAGGAAATCGGAATGACGAGGAATCGATCCGGAGTAACGCGATGACCGGTAACCGTCTTGCGCTGGTTCTCGTGCCGCTCCTGTCGCTCGCGGCCTGCGGCGACCAGCCGGCCGGCGGCGGCGACATTTTCGCTCCCGTCGGCGGAACGGTGAACGCGCAATCGTCCCAGGCGGGCGATGCTTACCTGACCCAGGATTTCGGCCGGCTTCCTCCGGATTCGGCGGCTCAAACCGGGACGTCTTCCGATTTTGCGAACACCGTAACCGCCGCCATCGACGAGGCGGAGGCGCAGAACCCGGCCGGCGGCGGCACCGGGGCGGCTGCCGCGACTTCCGGCATCGATCCAAACGCCGAAAGCATCAATCTGGCGGAAAGCAGCCAGGCCGAACAGAAAGCCCAGCGCGAGGTTGCGGCGCGCGAACTGGAAGAAGCGCGCCAGCAACTGGTCATTGTCCAGCCCGAAACCGAGACCGTGCCGTCGGCCACGGTGAACATCGCGAAATATGCGCGCGAAACGACCAATCGAGTCGGCCAGAGGCTGTACCAGAGGCCATTCTCGGTCAGCGGCGAAGCCTCGCGCAGCCGCTGCCGGCGGTTCGTCGATGCCGACGCGGCGCAGCGGGTATTCCTGCAAAACGGCGGGCCGAGGACGGACAAGCTCAATCTCGATCCCGACGGCGACGGCTTCGCCTGCGGCTGGTCGCCCGAGCCCTTCCGCTCCATCAGAGTCCCGGGCCAGTAAGCAAAACGCCCCGGGGCTGCCGGGGCGTCGGTTTGCAATATGATGGGTAGCCTCAGACCTTGAGTTCGCCCGCGCTGGTGCGCCCGTCGCGGCCCTCGATGAGCTCGTACTCGATTGGCTGGTTGTCATCGAGCGACTGCAGCCCTGCCGCCTGAACAGCGGTGATGTGAACGAAAACGTCCTTGCCGCCCTCCTCGGGTTGGATGAAGCCGTAGCCTTTTTCAGTGTTGAACCACTTAACGGTGCCTTTTGCCATTGCGGACAGTCCTTTGGTCAGTTGACCGGGATACAGCATCCCGGCTTCTTCGTCGTCGTCGCGTCCCAGTCAACTTTGCCGGCAGGGCCGTCGTGACTCTCAGGTTTCGAAACTCCGAGATTCGACCATAGCTCGAATCGGGCGAATTCCACAATCTCAACACGAGAAATTCGCGTTATGTTCGCCTCCTTTACAGGCCTCCGCGCCGTATCTATGCCATGCGCGCGGCGAATTTGGCGAATCAGGAAGGGAAACGGGCGCATGGACGGGCTTTTCACTTTTTCGAATTTCGGCGATCTGGCGATGCTGATATTCCTCCAGGCGGTACTCGGATTCGACAACCTGCTCTACATTTCCATTGAATCGCAACGGGCGCCGGCCGCGCAGCAGGCCAGGGTCAGACGCCTCGGTATCGTGATCGCTCTGGTTCTGAGGCTGGTCCTGCTGTTTGTCATGATCAGGTTGATTGAAACGCTTCAGGTCCCGTTTTTCGAAATCAGTATTCCCGGCGTTCTGGAAGGCAGCTTCGATTTCGCGGTTCTGGTCTTCCTGTTCGGCGGTGTCTTCATCATGTACACGGCGGTGAAGGAGATCAGCCACATGCTTTCGGTCGACGACCTGGAGCGCCCGGGCGATGCCAAGCCGGCCAAGTCAACCTTGCACGTAACCGCGTTGATCGTGTTCATGAACCTTGTTTTCAGTTTCGATTCGATCCTGTCGGCGATCGCCATCACCGAGGTTTTCCCGATTCTGGCCGCCGCCATCGTCGTATCCGGTATTGCCATGCTGGCGCTTGCCGACGGTGTCGCCCGGTTTCTGGAAAAAAACCGGATGTACGAAGTGCTCGGCCTGTTCGTCCTTCTGATCGTCGGCGTCGTCCTGCTGGGCGAAGGCGGACATCAGGCGCATCTTCTTTTCTTCGGGTTCAAGGTCGAGCCGATATCGAAGACCACGTTCTATTTCTCGATCGCGGTGCTGTTTCTGGTGGAGATCATTCAGACAAGATACCAGCAGCGGCTGGTGGCTGAGCGCGCCCGCAGCGGGCGCTGAGGTTGCCGGACCGACAGTTCGGCTGCGACCGGCCGACTGACCCGCCGCCATCTGGTATCGGGGCCGGCAGGAGACTATGTTGGCTGTTGAACCGATGTTGCGCCGGGAAACCGCCTTGTTAGAAGCCACGCTGCGCTGGATCGCCTATATCGTGTTGATCGCGATCATATGGTTTGTCGCGATCGGCTCCTACGGTGCGGCAGCCGGGGGCGGATGATGGTGGCGAGACGGTATTCCGGCAAATACACCGCTGGCGGTAGGCGCTCGACGCGGGAAACGGCGCCGCACGCGCCGGTGTTTCGCGGCCGGAAGGTAGTGCGCGGCAAGCTCCGGGCAAACCTGCTCTTCTTCGTACCCCTGCCACTGTTGCTGAGCGGCCTTGGCGCCATCAGCAATGCCGACACCGCCAAGATCCTCGCCAGCCTCGGCTCCTTCGGCCTGCTGATCCTCGCCGCCTGGCTGTTGCGGGACGGGCTGAAGGCCGAAGACGCCTACGCCGCCCGCAAGGTGTCGCGCCCCCCCGCAATACCGCGCAAGGCGTTCGCTTCCGCGCTTACCGCAGCCGGCATCTTCGTCGCCGCCTGGTTCGGTTGGGGGCAGGGCATCGCCGCCTCGGCCGTTCTCGCGCTGATCGCCGCCGCCGCTCATGTCGCCGCCTTCGGCACCGACCCGTTCCGCCGCAAGGGAATGGAAGGCGTCAGCGATTTCGAAGCCGACCGCGTCGCCAGGGCGGTGGAAAAAGCCGAAACGCTGGTGTCGGAGATCATGGACGCTGCAAAGCGCATCGGCGACCGTGACATAGAGGCCAGGATCGAGCGTCTCTGCGCCTCGGCGCGGGCCGTGTTTCGCACGGTGGAGGAAGACCCGCGCGACCTTGCCCGGGCGCGGAAATTCCTTTCCGTGTATCTGATGGGCACGCGTGACGCGACGGCGAAATTCGCCGAGGTCCACGCGCAGAATCCCGGCACCGAGGCGCTGCACGCGTTCGATGCGCTGCTGTCGGACCTCGAAACCAGTTTCGCCAATCAGCGCGAACGGCTTCTCGAAGACAACCGGAGCGATCTTGAGATCGAGATCGAAGTGCTGCGCGAGCGGCTTCAGCAAGAGGGCCTGACAGCCCGCTAACAGGAGATAACGATGGATCAGAACATCCGGACCAAGGCCGAAAATGCCCTCAAGGAAGCGCAGGCCGTCACGGCGGCGCTGCTGCCCGAACCGAAGGGCGAACTGATCGTCGTCGATCAGGCGGGCGCGGCGCAGAAGGCGGAAATCGAAGCCAGAATGGGCGAGCTGGACATGGGAAACACCCAGTCGATCATCACCTTCGGCTCCGCCGCGCAGCAGGAATTGCAGAAGATAAGCCAGGAAATGCTCAGCGGCGTGCGCAACAAGGACGTCGGCCCGGCAGGCGCGTCCCTGCGCGACATGGTCAGCTCGATCCGCGGCTTTTCCGTCGATGAACTGGACCCGAACCGCAAGCTGAGCTGGTGGGAAAGACTGCTTGGCCACGCCAAGCCGATGGCCGAATTCCTCGCGCGTTACGAACAGGTCGAGTCACAGATCGATCACATCACCGGCGAATTGCTGGCACACGAGCACGTTCTGCTGAAGGACATCAAATCGCTCGACAAGCTGTATGAGAAGACGCTGGAGTTCTACGACCAGCTTGCCATCTATATCGCGGCTGGCGAGGAAAAGATCCGCCGGCTCGATGCCGAGGATATCCCGGCACTCGAAATGGCGGTGAAGGACGCGCCCGAGGACGAAGGCGTGATCCGCGCCCAGGAACTGCGCGATCTGCGCGCTGCGCGCGACGATCTGGAACGGCGTGTGCATGACCTGAAACTTACCCGCCAGGTCACCATGCAGTCGCTGCCGTCGATCCGGCTGGTGCAGGAGAACGACAAGTCTCTGGTCACCAAGATCAACTCGACACTGGTCAACACCGTGCCGCTGTGGGAAACGCAACTGGCGCAGGCCGTGACGATCCACCGCTCGCGCGAAGCCGCGGGCGTGGTAAAGGACGCCAACGATCTGACCAATGAACTGCTGAAATCCAATGCCGCGAACCTCAAGAAGGCCAACGCCGAAATCCGCAGGGAGATGGAGCGCGGAGTATTTGACATAGAGGCGGTCAAGAAAGCCAATGCCGACCTGATCGAAACCATCGAGGAATCGCTGCGGATTGCCGACGAAGGCAAGGCCAAACGCGCCGCTGCAGAGCGCGAACTTCAGACGCTGGAGGCCGACCTCAAGGCAACGCTGGCGGCGACCAAGGCCAGGGCGACCGGAACCGGCGCCAATATCGGCGAAAGTGTAGACTAGTTTATTTGCGGGAACCTGCGCGGAAGGCGCATCGCCCGCACCTTGAGGGAACAATCGAACGGTGCTGCGTATTCTGCCCCTGCTGGTCCTCCTACTGCTCGGTGCCTGCGCGGTTCCGCTGGTATCGCCTGATGCCGACCTGGAAACCTACTATGCGCTGGCGCAAAAGGAATTGCTGGCCGGTGGAAGGCTCAGGACCGACACCGACCCGCCCGACGCGCCATTCACGGCGGACGACCTGGTCAGGGATTTCATCCGGGTCGCGCTCTTCGACGAGTATTCGATAACCCATGGCCGCTATGTGCTGCGTCAGAACGCCAGCCGGATACGGCGATGGGAAAGACCGGTTCGGATCGACGTGATATTCGGCGAATCGACGCCGCCCGACCAACGCCGCACCGATCTCGCGGAAGTCCGTTCCTACACCCGGAAACTCGCCAGGCTCAGCGGCGTGGACATGCGCTTCGCGGCCCAGGACGAGCACGCCAACTACCTCGTCCTGTTCCTCAACCGAGCCGAGCAGTTCGCATTCGGGGATCAATTGCGCCTGCGGTTTCCGTCCATCGAACCCGCTGTCATCGACGCCTTCCGCAACAGCCCGCGCAACACTTTCTGCGTCGCCTACTCGTTCTCCAAGCCGTCCGATCCCTACGCCTTCGCGGTGTCGCTGATCCTGATCAAGGCGGAGCACAAGGGCATCATGCGGCGCTCCTGCATCCACGAGGAGATGGCCCAGGCGATGGGGCTGGCAAACGACAGCCTGCAGGTCCGGCCGTCGATCTTCAACGACGACGAGGAATTCGCGTTGCTCACCCGGCATGATGAGATATTGCTGCGGATGCTCTATGATCCGCGCCTGAAACCGGGCATGAACAGAGCCCGCGCCGAGCCTCTGCTGCACGATATCGCGCAAGACGCGCTGGCGGCCGGGGCGGGATCGTGACAACGGCGGACGACGGGAAAAGGGGTATGAAATGGGAATTCTGGATTTTCTGACCGGCGAGTTCATCGACGTCATTCACTGGACGGACGACACCCGCGACACGCTGGTCTGGCGCTTCGAGCGCGAGGGCCACGCCATCAAGTACGGCGCCAAGCTGACGGTGCGCGAGGGCCAGGCGGCGGTTTTCGTGCATGAAGGCCAACTGGCCGACGTTTTCACCCCCGGTCTCTACATGCTGGAGACCAACAACATGCCGGTGCTGACCACGCTGCAACACTGGGATCACGGCTTCCGCTCGCCGTTCAAGTCGGAGATCTACTTCGTCAACACGACGCGGTTCCAGAACCTCAAATGGGGCACCAAGAACCCGGTGATGTGCCGCGATCCGGAATTCGGCCCGGTGCGGCTGCGCGCCTTCGGCACCTACACCATCCGGGTGAAGGAACCGGGCCGTTTCCTGACCGAGATCGTCGGCACCGACGGCGAGTTCACCACCGACGAGATCAGCTACCAGATCCGCAACATCATCGTCTCGCGGTTCTCCGCCGCCATCGCCGCTTCGGGCATCCCGGTTCTCGACATGGCGGCGAACACCGAGGACCTCGGCAAGCTGCTGTCGGCGAAAATCTCTCCCGAGCTGGCAGAGTTCGGGCTGGAGATGCCGGCGCTGTTCATCGAGAACATCTCGTTGCCCGAAGCGGTGGAGGCGGCGCTCGACAAGCGCACCTCGGCGGGGATCGCCGGCGATCTCGGCCACTTCACCCAATACTCGGCGGCAGAGGCGATGACCGAGGCCGCGCGCAACCCGTCCGGCGGCGGCGGCATGGGCGCCGGGCTGGGGATGGGGCTCGGCATGGCGATGGCCGGGCAAATGGCAAGGCAGGGATCGTGGGCAGCGCAGCCCGAAACGGCCGCCGCCGCGCCGCCCCCGCCGCCGGTTGAGAAGGTCTGGCACATAGCCAGCGGCGGCAAGACCGATGGCCCTTATTCGCGCGCCGATCTTGGCAAGATGGCAGCGGGCGGATCGCTCGCCCGCGGAAGCTGGGTCTGGACACCGGGGCAGGACGGCTGGCAGCGCGCCGGCGACATCGCCGAACTGGCGCAGCTCTTCACGGTGATGCCGCCACCGCCGCCGGCCGACTGACGGGACACGGAACCTGTCCGCATGACCGACGAGATCACCGAGCAATACCGCTTCCCCTGCGAGCAGTGCGGATCGGAGCTTCGCTTCGATCCTTCCGCCCTCATGCTGGCCTGCGACCACTGCGCGAACACGCAGCCCATCGGCGATGCCTCGCCGTGGAGCGGCCACGCCATCAAGGAGCTGGATTTCCGCAAGGCGGCGGACGCATCGCTGCCGGAGGCCGATGCCGACCAAATCCGCGTGGCTAATTGCCCCAACTGCGGCGCGACGGTCGAATTCGACCCCGACCAGCACGCCGCCGAATGCCCGTTCTGCGCAACGCCCGTGGTGACCGACACAGGCGTTCACCGCCAGCTCAAGCCGCGCGCCGTGCTGCCCTTCGCGCTCGGCGAGCGCGAGGCCAGGAAGGCCATGACGGATTGGCTCGGGCGGCTTTGGTTCGCGCCGGGTGCGCTACAGGAATACGCCCGCGCCGGTCGCGCCATGCAGGGCATTTATGTCCCTTACTGGACCTTCGATGCCGACACCAGAACCGCCTATACCGGCCAGCGCGGCACCGTCTATCACGAGAGCCACCCGGTAACCGTGACCGTCAACGGCAAGTCGCGCACGCAGATGCGACGCGTGGCGAAAGTGCGCTGGCGCGCGGTGAACGGCCGCGTCGCCCGCTTCTTCGACGACGTTCTGGTGCTTGCCTCGCGCAGCCTTCCGAAACGATACACCGACGGTCTGCAGCCGTGGGACCTGTCGGCGCTGGAGCCCTACCGCCCCGAATACCTCGCCGGCTTTCGCGCCGAGGCCTACACCGTCAGTCTGGAAGACGGCTACACCGAGGCGCGCGAGATCATGAACCGGATCATCGCCCGCGACGTGCGCTTCGATATCGGCGGCGACCGCCAGCGGATCGATTCCATGGAAACCGAGGTCGGCAAGCTGACCTTCAAGCACATTCTCCTGCCGGTCTGGCTCGCCGCCTACAAATACGGCGGCAAGACCTACCGCTTCGTGGTCAACGGACGCACCGGCGCCGTGCAGGGCGAAAGGCCGTGGTCTGCCTGGAAAATTGCCCTTGCGGCCATCGGCGCACTGGCCGCCGCCGCGGTGCTGGGGTTTGTGTTCGCCAATTCTCGGTGAAACTGCGCGTACAGAGGAAAATACACACTCTGAAACTCGTTACGCTTCCTCTGTACGCATCCCTATATAGCCTCCGGAATGGGGCGCGTTTTGGACTCCGCAGGGGCGATTCAGAGGATTCTTGCTGGCTTGTTGGAGCCCTTTGTCGGGCCCTAAAACGGCACGGTTAATTTCCCGTCCGGCGCCGTCGCGCGCGCCGGGCGCCGCAACCCCCTGATTCAAAAGGAACATGCCAGCGCCGAGGCGCAGACATGCGTTCCGCTGCCGAAAAATTGAACCATGGCCGGGTCACAATTTCGGCAAGTTCAAATCTTGCCGGGAGGCGAGACTAAGCATAACGCATTGATTTCACTGTATTTAATATCTTGGCCGGAATGAGGCTCCGGCAGCACCCGGTTCTTCCTCACTTTACCGGATACGTCAGTCAGCCGCGCCGGGCAACGGCTCCAGCAGTTCGGGCCGGTCGTACCGCGCGCTGTTGATATCCCTCGAAACGCGGAAAAAACCGATATCCCTGTCTTCCGCCGGCCGCATCAGCCGCGCCGCGCCGGTACCCTCTTCGCCCAGCCAGAGCGCAAAGTCGTCGACCCCGATAATCACCGGCCCTAACGGGACAGGTAAATCAACCTTGCTGCGGACGATCGTCGGGCATTTGCCACCGTTGGCGGGTCGGGTGCGACTGGGGGCTAGCGTCCGGCCGGGTTACATGGC
>JBHHXR010000078.1:0-13675 GCA_046757205.1 Paracoccaceae bacterium | reverse complement strand
CCGCATCCACGCCCGCAGATCAGCCGCCTCTCACCGGCGAGGCGCTGCCGGAGGCTGCCGGCGAAGCAAGTGTCGCCGCGGCCGCGAAACGCCCCGTTTCCATGCCCGCGAGCCAGCCGCCTCTCACCGGCGAGGCATTGCCGGAAGCCATGGCCAAAGCCGGTATCGCCGCGCTGGCGAAACGTCCGGTTTCCGCGCCCGCGAGCCAGCCGCACGTCGCAGGCGAGCCTTTGCCGGAGACCGCGGCCATGGCCGGCGCTGCCGCCCACGCGATTTCCCCGCGTTCGCAGACCGCTTCCGACGTCGCCGCGCTGACCGCCGAGATGGCTGCCGAGGCGAAGCCGCCGTCTGGCGCGATCGGCGTTTCCCAGCCGGCGGGCCAGCGCATCGCGGATGCGCTTCCCCGTCCCGCCGGGCTCGCGGAAACCGACGCTTCCGTTCGCATCGGCCGCGCGCCGCTGCCCTCGCTGAAAACGGCCGACCGGGTTCAGGAATTCTCGACGCCGCTGGGCGGCCAGCCGGCGCCGGCCGACAGCCTCGATGGCCGGGTTCCGCTGGCCGCGACACCGGTCGCCGCGGCACCCGCTGTCTTCCAGGTCGCATCCGTCGTCCGGCCGGCAAGCGACAAAACCGGCACCGTCGCGGCCGCCACCCTGTCGGATATCGCGGAAATCTTCGAACTTCCCGGTTCCCGGCCCCTGCCGGCGTCGCGGACAAAAGACACGGCGGCGATGATGTTGCCGGCCAGTTTTCAGGGTGCTCCGGTCCTGGCGGGCTCGATCGGGGATGCGGCGCCGGTGGCGGCGGTAGCACGGCCGGACCAGGCCGAGCTTGCCGGTCTCAGGCCGTTTGCGGCGCTGGCGGACAGCCGCCGGCCACCATCCGACGCCGCCGCTGAAAAGACCGCCCCGGCCGCGCCGGCGGCGCAGCGCGTGGCCCCGAGCGCCGCGGCGGCCGAGGAAAACGCCGCCTCCGTTGCCAGTTCCCTGCCGCCGCAAAGGCCGCCCTCGCATCACGCGACGGCGGCGCTGGCGTGGACCGGAAGCTCGCAGGAACGCTTCGACCCGGCATCGCTGGCCGCCATCCAGTCCTTCATGACCGGCAGCGACCTGAGCGGCTCGAAGTCCAGCGCCGGCTCGGTCCGCGACGGCATCTCGGCGCTCCTGTCAAGCGTGCCCTGCGCCCGCCTGCAGGTCGCCTTCGTCCCGGATACCGGATCGCTGGAGTTGCGCGGGCACGTGCCCGAGGAAGGTTTCCGCGCGCCGGTGCTGGCCTCGCTCAGGGCGCAGGTCGGCGGATCGATCCCGGTGCTCGACAATCTGCTGATCCTGCCGCCGCCGCAATGCGGCGCGCTGAGCGGCATCGCCGCCGTGGGACTGCCGCAGTCTACGGACCAGTTGACCAATCCCCTGCTGGTGGGCGAGGACGCCCACGCGAGGTTGTACCGCTATTCGAAGGGCGAACGGCTGATCTTCGACATGACCGCACCGGACTATGGATCGTATGTCTATGTCGATTATTTCGACGCCAGCGGCAACGTCATTCATCTGGTTCCGAACGATTCCGTCACGCTGGAGTACCACGACCCCAAATCAGCCGTGAAAATCGGCGCCGATCGCGCCGACGGGAATTTTCTGCCCGTCTTCATCGGCCCGCCATACGGACAGGAAATCGCCGTGGCCTTCGCGGCGTCGCGGCCGCTTTACGACGGGTTGCGGCCCACGGTCGAACCGGCCGATGGCTATCTGCGGTGGCTGAAGGACAGGGTTTCCCGCGCGCGCGAGGCTGATCCGGATTTCAAGGGTGAATGGGTGTATTTCTTTGTCTCGACCTCGGAGACGCTGCCGGCCCCGACAGAGTGAGCGCCGCGCGCCGCGAAGCCGCTCACCGGCAACCGCCGCCCGCCCAGGCCCTGAGGTTCCGTTTGAACGTGCCTCCAAAGGGGTGATCCTTGGTCAGCGACCTCTGCCCGGCAACATTCAGGTAGGTCTTGGCCTGCTCGCACAACCGCTCCTTGTTCCATTTGTGGCAGTTGCTGCATTTCTGGCCCTTCCACAGACTTTCCGGAATGCCTTCGACCGGCGGAAACAGGGCTGTGCTCTGGAAAAGCTGCTCGATCGATCGCCCGACGATTTCCGGGGGTCCGGTAACCAGCGGGCTGACGAATGTGATCGAGCCGTCTTCGATGGCGGCATCCGGCGTCGTTTCCGGTTTCGTATCGACGCTCGCCGTAACCTCCTCTGCCGGCTTCGCGGCTGGTGCCGTATCATCCGCCTTGGCCGCATTGCGTCTGAGGTTGTCGATCTCCATCCTCGCCAGATCGACGAAGACGCCGGCCGGAAATTCGCGGACATAGGCCTCGTAATCGGCAATCGAGCCGGAGCCTTGCGCCTTTTCGATCAGCGCGGTTTCGCGTGCGTCCGGTTCGCGCGTGGCGGGAACGGCCGACGGCTGGGTTCCGGCGGCCGGCTTGTCCGCGACCGGCGGCTGCGCCGGGTTCCGCCGCAGCGGCGCGTTCAGTTCCGCCTCCATGACCTGACCCAGAAGTTGCCGTGCTTCGGTCTCGAACTTGCCCGCCGGGTAGGAGCGCAGGAACAACATCAACTGTACCGGGTCGCGCGACTCCTTGACCGAGTTCCATAGCTGAAGTTCCGCCAGTTCCTCGTTGCTCATCGGCGCCGCAGGCCGGAAGAAGAAGTCGCCGGTGAGCGACGAGCTGTCCCACGGCGTCTGCGCGCCGCCGGTCTGTTGCCGCACGCTGATGCGAACCTGCTTGAACATCTGCTCGATCGGCCGGCCTTCGGCCAGGATACCTTCGGCCAGCGACTCCGAAAACGGGCTGTTGGCACCGGTTCCGTCCAGCGCCACGTCGCCCGGCGCGGTGGCATAGGCGATGAAACTTCCGGTCGGCGCCTTCATTTCGGCAAGACCGCGATCGTTGAACCCGATCTGGGTGGCGAACGGATTGTTGCGGCAGGCGTCCAGAATGATGATGCTCGTCCTGTTGCGAGCGGAGAACAACTGGCGCAGCACCCAATCCGCTTCGACACCTACCAGGTCCAGGTCCGCCTCGTCCTGGATCTCGCTGTCAACCGGCAGCAGGTAGTTGTTTCCCTGCGATTGCACGCCGTGACCGGCGTAGTAAAAAAGCGCCGTCGCATCGGGACCGGCCTTGCGCAGTTTGCGCCCGAAATCCGCGATTCCGCGCTTCATCCCGCGCTGATCCGAATCGGTAAGCAGCGTCACCTCGAAACCGACCTGCTCCAGCGACTTCGAAACAAGGTTCGCATCGGAGACCGGGTTGTCCAGCGAAACCACGTATTGATACTTGCTGTTACCGATGACCAGGGCGATCCGCGGTTCCGCCCGCGCCGACCCGGCAAGGAAGAGCAGCGATGCCAGAAAAAGAAAAGCTGAACGAACCACCGCGACCCCCATACGAACAAGGGTACAATTCTACGGGAAAATTCCGCGAAAACAAAGGTCCTTGACCGATCTGCCGATGAACGGAGCCGGCGACGCCATCAGGTCAACACCCCGATCGGCCGGCAAACATTCCGGCGCCGGTCACGGATTTCTTGCGTTTGCAGGCAGTTTTGGCCAAGCTTGGCGCGGGGAAAAACAGCGCAAAATTCGTCGCTCGGCCGCACGCGAGCGCCGCCATCGCTTGGGATGAGCGACAGGGAGTGGAACCATGACTGTACCGCTGAAAACCGTGAGGACCTGTGTTGCCCGTCTGTTCTTTGCGGCGGCAATCCTGGGTGCAGGGTTGACGTCGGCGTCCCATGCTCAAGGCAACCCCTTCGCACCGGGATGGGACCTGAAGCCGGAAGCTTCGAACATCAGGTTTCAGTCCGTGAAACACGTCCTGGCGAAAAACGACGTGGTGGTCGAAGGGAGTTCCTTCGCCACTTTTTCCGGCAGCATCGAGGAAAACGGGAAGGCGAGTGTAAAGGTCCTGCTTGATTCAGTTGATACGAAAGTCGACCTGCGCAACGTGCGCATGCGGTTTCTTTTCTTCGAAACCTTCAAGTTTCCCGAAGCGGTGATTTCATTGTCCCTCACGCCGGCGATGGTCGCCGATCTGCCAACCGTCCGGCGAAAGGTCCTTAAGGTACCTTACGACTTCACGCTTCACGGCGTCACCAGGCGGTTTGAATCCGATGTGGTGATCTCGCTGCTGAGCGACGGCGTCGTATCGGTCGCCTCCGACGCCCCGATCACCATTCCCGTTGCCGATTTCGGCCTCGACGAAAATGTCAGAAAGCTCGAGGAGACCTTCGGCGGTATCACCATCGTGCCGTCGGCGACCGTCACTTTCGATTTCCTGTTTGCGCGACGCGGCGGAGGTAGCGCTACCGTGGCATCGCAGGTAACCGCGCCGCAGGAAGAGGCAAAGCCGGCATCAGCAGCGCTGGAAGCGGAAGGCGATTTCTCGCTCGAGGCCTGCAAGGGCCGGTTTGAGATACTGTCCGAAACGGGGAACATCTATTTCCGCGTCGGCAGCGCCCGGCTCGATCGTGAAAGCATTCCGCTGCTCGACAGCGTCGTCGATATCGTGCGCCGCTGCCCGGGATTGAACATCGAGATTTCCGGCCACACCGATTCCGACGGCAGCGCCGCGGCCAACCAGCGCCTGTCCGAGGCGCGCGCCCGCTCGGTTGCTGATTTCCTTGCCCGCAAGGGCATCGCCGGTAACCGTATGCATCCCGTCGGTTATGGTGAGGACCGGCCCGTGAAGCCGAACGACACGCCCTACAACAAGAGCCGCAACCGCCGTATCGAATTCGCCGTCATCGGCGGCTGACGGCGGTCAGCTCTTCTTCGAACGGCTCAAAACCGTTGGCGCGGGCGGCGTCGACAACGGGCTGCCAGAAGCCGCAATCCGCCGGCGCGCGCGCCCGGCGCGGCCGTGCGGCGCCGACCCGCTCGGCGGCGGCGCGGACATCGTCTGCCGCCGCTTGCGGCGTGGAAGCGAGATAGATGCTTCCCACGACACGCGCGCATCCCAGTTCCGACGAGCGCCCGAGGAAATGGTGATACGGCGCTACGAGAATGGTGCCCGGGCGCACGCCGGATACGACGCGTTCCTCAAGGGCCGCCAGTTTTTCGGGGTCGGACATGGGTTTGAAGAAGTAGACGACATCGTAGTCGCGATAGTTGCCGAAACTGAGCGCATCGCCTTCGATAACCGTGCAGGAATCGGCGCCCGCAGCCGAAAAAAGACCGCGCGCCGCCCGCGCGTAGGCGGGGTCGTACTCAAGGCCGTCGGCCCTGCCGAAAAACCCCGCCGCCAGCAGCACCTTGACCCCGCCGCCGCAGCCCACGTCGAGGAAGCGGACCGGCACCGCCCTGCGCTGGGCAATCGCCACCCGGTAGGCCGCGTGCGCGTGTTCGAGGAACTCGCTGGGCCGCATGGGAATGTCGGGGTAGCATCCATGCGCCCGGGCCAATTCGTGCTGATCGGCAGGGTTCGCGATCCGGTGCAGGATCAGGAACACCTCGTCGGACACAGCCAGTTGCGCTGCGTCGATGTCCCGCCGCGACGCGCGGCCGGCATAAAGCGCCAGCGGTGGCCCGGACGCCTGTTGCCGCAGGCAGGCGATGACCGGGGCCCACTTTCGCAGGCCGAGATTGAGGCCGCCGAGCACGCGCCGCAAGGCCACGCGTTCGCCCGGCGCCAGGTTGGATTGCCGGGCGGGCGCATCGTTCCCCGGCCCGTCGGCCAGCGTCGATTGAATGTCCCGCCGCAACCGTCTGAGTTTCGGGCGCAGGGCCTCCAGTTCCCGCAGCCGGTCGCCGAGTGCGGCGCGGCAGCACTTGCCGGCGGGGGTCCGCAGTTCACCGGCGACCGCTGCGCAGACCCGGGCAATTTCGCGGTTCACCTCGCGCGCCCGCTGCAACAGCGAACGCGACGCGTTACTGACCCTCGCCAATGTCCCCTCTCCCGGACGCCGGGCGCTGCCGGCAGCGACCTGTCCCGAACGTTACACCATTGCCAGGCGGGAACCTAACGACAACGGAAATGACAGCATCGGCCCGCTCCGGACGCCACCGGCGGGATCTCCGCGATGTTGTCCGCCACGCCGTCCCGGCTTTGCCTTCGCCGCTACTGCGCCGCCAGTCCGATCCGGGCAAGCTGGCATCTTGACCACAAATCGCCGAGCGCATCGAGAAGATGGTCGATATCGGCGGCGCTGTGCACCGGCGACGGCGTGATGCGCAGCCGTTCGGTGCCCTTGGGCACGGTGGGATAATTGATCGGCTGGATGTATATGCCGAATTCGTCGAGCAGCAGATCGGTGATGAACTTGCATTTCACCGGATCGCCGACCATCACCGGGATGATATGGCTCGGGTTGGCAAGGTGCGGGATGCCCGCCCTGTCCAGCCTGGCGCGAACTTCGGCCACTTTCGCGCGCTGTGCCAGGCGCTCCGCATTGCTGGTCTTTAGGTGCCGGATCGAAGCCCTGGCACCGGCCGCCAGCGCCGGCGGCAGCGCCGTGGTGAAGATGAAGCCGCTGGCGAAGGAACGCACGAAGTCGCAGATCTCCGCCGAGGCCGCGATATAGCCGCCCATCACCCCGAAGGCCTTGCCGAGCGTGCCCTCGATCACGTCGATGCGGTCCATCAGCCCCTCGCGCTCGGCCACGCCGCCGCCGCGCGGGCCGTAGAGGCCGACAGCGTGGACTTCGTCGATATAGGTGAGAGCGCCGTGCTTTTCGGCGACATCGAGGATTTCGGCGATCGGGGCGATGTCGCCGTCCATCGAATAGACGCTCTCGAAGGCGACGATCTTTGCCTGTTCCTTCGGCAGGAGCGCAAGCTTGCGGTCCAGATCCTCGACGTCGTTGTGCTTCCAGATAACTTTCTGCGCCCGCGAATGGCGCATGCCCTCGATCATCGAGGCGTGGTTGAGCGCGTCGGAGAACACCACGCAATCGGGCAGCCGCGCCGCCAGCGTGCCCAGCGCCGCCCAGTTCGAGACGTAGCCGGAAGTGAACAGAAGAGCGGTTTCCTTGCCGTGCAGGTCCGCCAGCTCCTCCTCCAGCAGCACATGGTAGTGCGTCGTGCCGGAAATGTTTCGCGTCCCGCCGGCGCCGGCGCCGGAACGCTCCAGCGCCTCGTGCATGGCCGCCAGCACGTCGGGGTGCTGGCCCATGCCGAGATAATCGTTCGAGCACCAGACCGCGACCTCCGACCGTCCGCCGGGCCCGTGGCGCACGGCATTGGGAAACTGGCCCTGCCGGCGCTCCAGATCCGCGAACACGCGGTAATTGCCGTCGGCCTTGAGCGTGGCGAGCGAGTCTTGAAAGAATGCCCCGTAGTCCATCGTGAGAAACTCCCTACTGCGCCACGGCGTCGCGCGCGATTACGTTAGGCGGGCCGAGCACTTCCTGCATCGCTCCATCCGGCACACCGCAATAGCCGACCCGCATGATCGATGACAATACCGCAATCGATGATACCGCCGTCCACGCCAGGGGTGGCATGTTCGTGACCGCTGCCCGCTACATACGTTGCGGCTGCGCCCGCGCCAAAGGCGGGGATCACAGACATGGGGATCGACGAACGGATATTGGCGGGTTTCATGCTTTACCTTGATCGTTCCGAAGCCCGAATAATAAATCGGCAGGAACGGCCCGCCTTGACGCAGATCAAGCACCGGTCGCAAATCTCACGAGTGATCTTGCGGCTTCGCGCTTCCGCCCCGCCGCGACCGTTCGGGGTCATGGGACTGGGCGCTGTCCGGGCGAAAGCTCTTTCCGGCGCCGGCCGGACGTGCCGGTTCACTTGCCGTCGGATCTGGGGTATCCGGGTCTCCGGGCCGGGATATCGGAGGGAACCAATGGCTCCACCTGTGCTTGAAGGCGAGCTTACGGCCGAAGAAATGGATGTTATGGCCCGCAGCGCCGCGAAGGCCTCGAATTTCCTGAAGGCGGTCGGGCACGAGGGCCGGCTGATGATCCTGTGCTATCTCGCCTCGGGCGAAAAATCGGTTACCGAACTCGAACGCCTCCTGTCGGCGCGGCAGGCGGCGGTGTCCCAGCAACTCGCGCGGCTCCGGCTGGAAGGCCTGGTGACGCCGCGCCGCGACGGCAAGACCATCTACTATCACCTGACCGATGACAAACCGCGGCGGATTATCGAAGCCCTGTACGAGATGTTCTGCGATTTGCCCGGCACACCGGACAAATAGCCGGCGGCCACCGGGCACGCCATCATAAGCGGCTACACCGCCGCCTCGCCAACGAAGGCCTTCTCCAGAACGTAGTGCCCGGGCGCGCTGTTGGCGCCCTCGCGCATCCCCGCCGCCTCGCACAGCGCCTTGACTTCGAGATTGAGCGGCATCGAGCCGCAGATCATCACCCGGTCGTCCACCGACAGCGGCGGCGCGCCGAGCGCTTCGAACAGGGCGCCGGAGCGGATGTGCTGCGTGATCCGGCCGTTGCGGGCGGAGTTTTCCTGCGTCGTTGTCGGGTAGTAGCGAAGTTTCACCGCCGCCGCCTCGCCCACCAGCGGATCGAACGGCATGTTGGCCACCAGCCTCTGGCCATAGGCAAGCTCGGCCACGCTGCGGCAGGTATGCGTCAGCACCACCTCGTCGAACCGGGCGTAGATGTCGGGGTCGCGGACAAGCGAGGCAAAGGGCGCGATCCCGGTGCCCGTCGCGAAAAGATAGACGCGCCTGGCCGGCAGCAGCGCATCCAGCACCAGCGTACCGGTCGGCTTGGTCCTCACGATCACCCGGTCGCCGGGGGCGATCTTCTGCAGCCGGGAGGTCAGCGGCCCGTCCGGCACCTTGATCGAGTAGAATTCCAGTTCGTCGTCCCAGGCCGGCGAGGCGATGGAATAGGCGCGCAGGACCGGCTTTCCGCTATCGCCGGGCAGGCCGATCATCACGAACTCGCCGGAACGGAAGCGCAGGCTGCGCGGCCGTGTCACCCGAAACGAAAACAGCTTTTCGGTGTAATGCGTCACCTCGGTGACGATCCGGGCGTCGGGCGCAGCAGCAGCCGCCGTGACGGCGGCGATCGGCAGTTGTTCGGTCATTGCACGGCTCTTTTTGTCGAAAAACCGGCCTCCCGCCGTTGCGGACGGGCAGGCCGGACGCGGTGAAGGTTTGGCGGGCGAACCGTCTCAGCCGGCGCGCCGCAGCCGCTCCTGGTAACTCGGCGCGTCCCAGTCGGAGCGGGCGAGCCACTGGTTGGCGGGCTGGCGCGCCGCGAGATCGTCGTCGATCTCGATCTCGTCGAAGCCGCAGCGCCGCGCGTTGGGGTATTGATCGGCGATCAGGTGGCCGACGGCGCGCAGCCGCCCGCCATAGCCCATCAGCCGCAGACGCCGCGCCAGGCTGAAGCCGCGCCCGTCGGCAAAGCTGGGAAACGGTATCTTGATAACGGCAAGCCGCGGGAAATACGGCTGTACGTCCAGCGGGTCGGCGTCATTGTCGAGCGCAAGTCCCAGCGCCGGTGCGCCGGCTTCGAAACCGGGAGCGTTCAGGTCCTGTAGCGTCACTTCGCGGTAGCTGCCGTTCGCCGCCGCCTCCGGCAGGTCATCGTTCTGGAAACCGTCGTCCCTGACTATCTTGCTCATGCCGATATCTCCTGGTTCTCGGTCACGCCGCCGGGCGGACCACTTTTCCGTCGGCCCCGAAATGGATGCCGCATTCGGTCTTGTCGCTGTCGCGCCAGCGCCCGGCGCGCAGGTCCTCGCCGTCGCCCACCGGCGTCGTGCAGGGGGCGCAGCCGATCGAGGCATAGCCTTCCCGGACCAGCGGATGGCGGGGCACATCATGGGTATTGAAATAGGCCTGCACGTCGCGCGTCTCCCAATGGGCGAGCGGGTTCACCTTCAGCCTGCCATCGGCCCCCTCGAACAGGTCGATGCCGGCGCGGCTTGCCGCCTGATGCCGCTTTCTGCCCGTTATCCACCCGTCAAAACCCGAGAGCGCCCTTTCAAGAGGCAAAACCTTGCGCAAGTTGCAGCAACCGTCGGTGTCCTTGAGATGCCGCCGCCCGAACACGTCATTGCGCCGCACGGCAGCGGCGTCGGGCGTTATCCGGCGCACGTCCGAAAGGCCGAACAGGCGCGACAGCTCGAGCTGGTACTCCAGCGTTTCCTGAAACAGCATCTGCGTGTCGAGGAAGATCACCGGCGTGTCGGGCTTTACGCGCGAAACCAGGTGCAGCAGCACCGCCGACTCCGCCCCGAAGGACGACACCAACGCGATGCGCCCGAACGCACCGCCGTTCAGCACCTCGCCGAGCAGCGTCTCCGCGGCGCGCGCCTTCTGCGCGAGGTTGAGCGCGGCGATATCCAGTTCACGCGGCATGCCGGCCGGCCTCCGAGGGATAGAGCGCCGCCTTGAACGGCGCGGCACCGAGCCTGCGGTAAGCGTCGAGGAATGTTTCCTCGGGCGTCTCGCGAACGGCAAGGTAGGCGTCGATCAGCCGCTCCAGCGCCGGCATCAGCGCCTCGGCGGAAAATCCCGGCCCGGCGCGTTCGCCGATTGTCGTGGTTTCCGTACCGTCGCCGCCGAGCGTGATTTGGTAGTTCTCCACCCCCGCCTTGTCGAGCCCAAGGATGCCGATATGGCCCACATGGTGATGCCCGCAGGCGTTGATGCAGCCGGAGATCTTGATCTTCAACGGGCCGATTTCACGCTCCAGCTTCAACTCGTCGAAGCGCGCCGAAATCTCCTGCGCGATCGGGATCGACCGCGCGGTGGCCAGCGCGCAGTAATCCATGCCCGGGCAGGCGATGATGTCGGACACAAGGCCAATATTCGCGGTCGCAAGCCCGGCCTCGCGCAGCGCCGCGTGCACCGCCGGGATGTCGGCCCGGCGCACGTGCGGCAGGACGATGTTCTGCTCGTGGCTGACGCGCAGCTCGTCGTGGCCAAAGCGCTCCGCCAGATCGGCCAGCACCCGCATCTGGTCTGAAGTTGCGTCGCCCGGCGTGCCGCCGATGGGTTTCAGCGAGACGGTAACGATGGCGTAGGCCGGGTTCTTGTGCTCGGCCACGTTGGTATCGACCCAGGAGCGCAGCACCGGGTCGCGGTTGATCGCGGCTTCCAGCGCATGGCTGCGGGTGTTGTCGAACTCGGGCGGCGCGAAGGCCTCCTCGATGGCGGCGACCAGCGCCGGGTCCGGGCCCTCGAACGCCATCTTCTGGGTAACGAAGGCTTCCTCGATCTTCGCCTTCAACTCCTCGAGGCCGGTCTCGTGCACCAGTATCTTGATGCGCGCCTTGTACTTGTTGTCGCGCCGTCCCGACAGGTTGTAGACCTGCAGGATCGCCTCGACATAGGGCAGAAGATCGGCCTTCGGCAGAAACTCCCGCACCGTCCTGCCGATCATCGGGGTGCGGCCAAGCCCGCCGCCGACGATGACTTCATAGCCCGGCTCGCCGGCCTCGTTGCGGCGCAGGCGAAGGCCGATATCGTGCGCCCTTATCACGGCCCTGTCTCTCGGCGAGCCGATGACCGCCAGCTTGAACTTGCGCGGAAGATACTGGAACTCCGGGTGGTCGGTAGACCATTGCCGCAGCAACTCGGCGGTCGGGCGCGGGTCTTCCACCTCGTCGGCGGCGGCGCCGGCGAAATGGTCGGCGGTGACGTTGCGGATGGTGTTGCCCGAGGTCTGGATGGCGTGCATCCCGACATCGGCCAGCGCGTCGAGGATGTCCGGCACGTCCCCAAGCTTCGGCCAGTTGAACTGGATGTTCTGCCGCGTGGTGAAGTGGCCGTAGCCCTTGTCCCAGGTCTCGGCGATCCAGGCCAGTTGCCGCATCTGGCGCGCGTTCATCGTGCCGTAGGGCACCGCGACGCGCAGCATGTAGGCGTGCAGTTGCAGATAGAGCCCGTTCATCAGCCTGAGCGGCTTGAACTCGTCCTCGGTCAGCGACCCGTCGAGGCGGCGTTCCACCTGGGAGCGGAACTGGTCCACCCGGCGGCGGACGAACTCGGCGTCGAACCGGTTATACGAATACATGGTTATCCGCTTTCGGCTGTCCCGGGCTCGATCCGGGGCCTCTTGGCTGATCGGCGAGGCCCCGTTTCGCGGTCCGGGACCGTGCGATCTCGCGTTGCGATTCCGCTTGCTTGCCGTGGAAATAGTTGGACGGGCCGCGGGTTCGGAAAGCTTCGCGGAAATGCACCGGCCTCGGGCGCCCGTCCGGGCCGATCTGCGCGTCGGCGAGGTAGACGCCGACCACCTCCTGCGGAAAATGCCCGGCGGCGGCGAGAAGGATTTCCGCCTCTTCCGGCGTGCGGGCGACCGCCGCATCGCCATGCTCGCGCGACCAGCCGCCGGCTTCGGTGAGGAAAACCACGTCGCCTTCCAGCAGATGATTGCCGGTTGCGACTTGCGGAAGAAACTTGCGTGCCATTGCCGTTTGCCCAGATTCCGTGACCGATACCGGCTGCCGTGATCCCAGGCGGAATTCCACGCAACCGGTTACTGAGATTTAGAATAATTTCCTGTTTTTTGCACCAGCATGCGGGGTAATTAGATTGAATGTTCCATACTTCGGCGATATTCAGGAACACATTCCAAAACGGGGATCAAACGCAATATGGAAGTCTCACTGGACGCGATAGACCGGAAAATCCTCGCTGTTCTGCAGCAGGACGCATCGCTGTCGCTCGACGAAATCGCCCGCCGCGCCGGAGCATCCAAGACCCCGGTGTGGAACCGCATACGCAAGATGCGCGAGGCCGGGGTGATCACCCGGCAGACCGTGATACTCGACCCCGAGGCGCTGGGGCTGGAGAGCTGTTTCTTTGTGCTGATCCGCACCTCCGAGCATGAAGAAGGATGGCAGGAACGCTTTCTTGCCGTCATCCGCAAGCGCCCCGAGGTGATGGAGGCGCACCGGCTGGCCGGCGACATCGACTACATCCTGAAGGTGCTGGTGCCGAACGCCAAGGGCTACGACGAATTCTACCAGTCGCTGATCTCTGAAGTGAAGCTGTTCAACGTTACCGCCGCGCTGTCGATGGAAGTCATAAAGTCGACGACCGCCCTGCCGCTGTAGGGCGCTTCGGCATGCGGGTTGCCGGCGTCTACTGAACGATGCGGTAGTAATTCTCGACGATGAGCGGATCGACATTGCCGATGCAGTTGCCCATGACGCCGTTCGACGTCATCTTGAACTCGCCGCCGACCTGAAACGAGGCGCCCTCGATGCCGTTGGCCTGTGCCGAGATGTGGACATCGCCACCGGCGACGAACTGCGAGCCGTAGGCTTCGAGCCCCGATGCCACGCTGATGTCGCCGGCCGTCATCAAGGTCGCGCCGCCGCCGGACGTGCAACCGTCATCGACGCCAACCCGCAGCCCGGACGATGCCTGCATGGAATTGCCTGACGTGCTGGAAGTGGAAATTATCGCGTTCTCGACGGCAGCGCCGGCGCCGAACTTGACGCGGCAGTTGGTGGTGATGACGACGTCGGAAACGGTTACGCCTGCGATGTCGATGTGCTGGTTGCCGGAGCAGGACACGTTATAGACCGTACCGGCGGTGAGCGCCGATGCGTCGAACGAGCTTCTGGTCAGGTTGACGGGCGTGTTGTTGGTGATGAAGGACGGCTGGATCGACGAGAGTGGATCGGCAAGGCTGGCGTGGTTCGCCGATATGGTGTCCACCGCCCGCGGATTCATCCAGTCCTC
>JBHHXR010000077.1:0-13756 GCA_046757205.1 Paracoccaceae bacterium | reverse complement strand
CGCGGGTCATCAAGAGCGCTCCCGATATTCTTGCCCAAGGACGGTCCGACAAGACGGCCCGGGCCGCGTGGCGGCCCGGGCAGCGCCCGCCCCGCCCCTCAGGGCGGGCGCTTCACGCCCACCCTCGCGACGGGCGCTGCCCTCTGTTCCGCGATACGCAGCCAACACCGGCGCGGCTGCGCTGACTGCCACACCTAACGGGTCGTGACGACTACGCGCTCGTTTTCTCGCCAGCACCGTCCCGGACCTGATCCGGGACCTCTTGGATCGGCAAGACATTGGAGGTCCCGGATCGGGTCCGGGACGGTATGAAGCGATCATCGCAAAGCCTCCAACTTGGCCGGGTCAAATCCCGGTTTCAGCGTCCATTCAGTGCCTTGCGGCGTGTCCTTGATTTCAACGCCAGCGCTGGAGAAACCCTCGCGAATGGCATCGGCCCGCGCGAAATCCTTCGCATTCCTGGCCTCGACGCGGGCGGCGAGCAATTCCTCGATCAGGCGCGCGGCAGCATCCCCGGCCCTGGCCCAGCCTCCCGATTCATCACCAAGCAGGCCGAGAATCGCCGCGCTCGACTTCAGCGCCGCCGCGCCCGCCGCCGCGACATCGTGCAAGGCCGCCACCGCACCGGGTGTATTGAGGTCATCGGCAAGGGCGTCGACCACGGCAGTGGCAACCTCGCCCGTGGTCTCCACCCCTTCGGTCATGGCTCGCCATTTCCTCAGCGTGGCCTCCGCCTCGTGAACCTTCCGCTCCGTCCAGTCCAGCGGCTTGCGGTAATGCGTGCTCAGGAGCACGAAACGGATCACCTCCCCGGGCACGCCCTTGTCGCGCAAGTCCTTGACGGTGAAGAAATTCCCCAGGCTCTTGGCCATTTTCCGGCCTTCCACCTGCAAGAACCCGTTATGCATCCAGACCCGCGCCATCTGCTCGGTCCCATGCGCGCAATTCGATTGCGCCCGCTCGTTCTCGTGGTGCGGGAAGGCGAGGTCGATGCCGCCGCCGTGGATGTCGAAGGTCTCGCCCAGGAGGTCGCGGGCCATGGCCGAGCATTCGATGTGCCAGCCGGGGCGGCCACGGCCCCAGGGGCTGTCCCAGCCAGGCTGGTCTCCGGCGGACGGCTTCCACAGCACGAAGTCCATGGCGTTGCGCTTGTAGGGCGCGACCTCCACCCGCGCCCCCTCGATCATCTCGTCGAGCGGGCGGTGCGACGGGCTGCCGTAGTCCTTGTAGGCCGAGACGTCGAACAGCACGTGGCCGTCGGCGGTATAGGCGAAACCCTTGTCGATCAGTTCGCGCGTCATGTCGATCATGCGGCCGACATAGGCGGTGGCGCGCGGCATGTGGGTCGGCCGCAGGTTGCCCAGCGCGTCCACGTCCTCCAGGTACCAGGCGATGGTTTCCTCGGTGATGGCGCCGATGTCGCGCCCCGTCTCCTTGGCACGCTTGATGATCTTGTCGTCGATATCCGTGAAGTTCCGCACGTAAGTCACGGATTTCTCGCCGTAAACGTGGCGCAGAAGGCGGTAAAGAACGTCGAACACCACCACCGGGCGGGCGTTGCCGATATGGGCGCGGTCATAGACCGTGGGGCCGCAGACATACATCCGCACGTTGGCGGGGTCGAGCGGCGCGAACGCCTCCTTGCGGCGGCTGCGCGTGTTGTAGAGCTTGATCTCGGTCATCGGCCTCGTTCCGGGCGGTTTTCTCCCGCGGCGGGCCTATCATGCTGATTTTCGGAAGGGAACAGACGGACGCGCCACGGACGGATTGTCAGCGGATAATGCAAATCCCGCAGATGATGCAGCGCGTTGTCATGTCCCGCCTTATGCCGCAAGCGGCGGCGCCGATCAAGCGAAACGCGCGTTTCGGGTCTGCGATGTCTGAAACCGACACGCAATGTCGTGAAATTCGGCTTGATTTTTTCACGAAACCGGCATGAACTTCAACTGACTGCCGCCCGGAAACCCGCCATGCTCACCACCCCGCCCGCGTCATCGACCACCCTCGGCGCCGATCTTCGCGCGCTGCGCAGGGCGCGCGGCATCACGCTGGAGGAGATCGCGCGCAAACTCGGCCGCTCGGTCGGCTGGATGAGCCAGGTGGAGCGTGACATATCGCAGCCGGGGATCGCCGATCTGCGCGCCATCGCGGGCGCGCTCGGGGTGCCGATGTCGCTCTTCTTCGGCCAGGCTGACGCACCCGAGGAGGAACGCGGCCGGATCGTTCGCGCCAGGGCGCGGCGGCGCATCGGCTCCGGCCCGGCGGGGCTGGTGGAGGAACTGCTGTCGCCGGATCTCACCGACGATTTCGAGGTCGTGCACTCGGTGTTCGAGCCGGGCGCCGTCCTGCCCCGCGAACAGACGCGTCCGACGCAGGAGGTCGGATACCTGGTATCGGGGCGGCTGACGCTGTGGATCGGCGGCCGGGAATTCGCCCTCAACCCCGGCGATTCCTTCCGCATCCGCGGCGAGCCGCACCGCTGGGCGAACCCGCATGACAAACCCGCCGTCGCGATCTGGGTGATCGCGCCGCCGGTTTACTGAGGAGGGCGCGATGATATCGGGATCCTGCGAGTGCGGCGCGGTGGCCTATGAGGTCCGCGGCGAGCTTCGCCCGGTGATTGCCTGCCACTGCACGCAGTGCCGCAAGACGTCCGGGCATTTCTGGGCGGCGACCAAGACGGCGACGGAAAACTTGACGCTGACCCGCGACGAGGGCCTGGCCTGGTACCGTTCCAGCGGGACGGCGCGGCGCGGTTTCTGCAAATACTGCGGTTCGTCGCTGCTGTGGGAAAAGGACGGCGAGGGCATGACGGCCATCGGCGCGGGAACGCTCGACGGCGCCACCGGGCTGACCACGGTGCAGCACATCTTCGTGGCCGACAAGGGCGACTACTACGACATCGCCGACGGGTTGCCGCAGAGGGCGCGTTAGGGATGATGGAAACTCTCGGCTCAATGCAGCCCGTCACCGTTGCGGCCTTCATGGCGGCCTCCATCGCGCTCTACCTGACACCTGGCATCGACATGTTGTTTACCTTTGCCTCGGGCGCGGCCGGAGGGCGCAAGGTGGGGATCGCGGCCGGTCTCGGCGTTTCGCTGGGCAGCGTGTTTCACACCGTCATCGCGGTGCTCGGCGTGGCGGCGCTGATCCGGTCAAGCGAAGCGGCCTACGATGTTCTGCGCTATGCCGGGGCAGCGTACCTGGCCTACCTTGCACTGACTGTTTGGCGGTCACCGCCGGCAAGGGTCAGCGGTGGCGGGCGGCGGAGCGCGCGCGCGGCGTTCCTGCGCGGCGCGTTGGGAAACATGCTGAACCCGAAAGTGTCGATCTTCATCCTCGCTTTCCTGCCGCAGTTCACCGACCCGGCAATCGGGCCGGTCTGGATGCAGATGGCGATCCTCGGCGCGATGTTCTCGCTGGGGAGTATCCCGTTCCTGCTGGTATTCGGCCTGTTCGCGGGCGCGTTTGCGGAAAAAATCTCGCGCGGCGGGCGGCTGATGAACCGCGTCTCCGCGCTGATCTTCGGCGGGCTGGCGGCCCGTCTGGTTCTTGACTGAGGGAGGGACAGATGTCCGATTTTCCAACGACGGCCCGGGTCGTCATCATCGGCGGCGGCGCGGTGGGGGCGTCGAGCCTCTACCATTTGTGCAAGGCCGGCTGGACCGACAGCGTGCTGCTGGAAAAGAACGAACTGACCGCCGGTTCCACCTGGCACGCCGCCGGCAACGTGCCGACGTTTTCCGCGTCGTGGTCGATCATGAACATGCAGCGCTATTCGGCGGAGCTTTTTCGCGGGCTCGGCGAGGCGGTGGATTACCCGATGAACTACCACGTCACCGGGTCGGTGCGGCTGGCGCATTCGAAGGAGCGGATGCAGGAATTCGAACGCGCCAAGGGCATGGGCCGCTATCAGGGGCTCGACATCCAGACCCTGTCGCCGGACGAAACCAAAGAGCATTACCCGTTCCTTGAAACACACGATCTGAAAGGATCGCTTTTCGACCCCTATGACGGCGACATCGACCCGGCGCAGATGACCCAGGCCTTCGCCAAGGGCGCCCGCGACATGGGCGCGCGGATACTGCGCTTCACGCCGGCGACCGGCGTCAGCCGCCAGAGCGGCGAGTGGATCGTGCACACCGAAAAGGGCGACATCCGCTGCGAGGTGGTGGTCAACGCGGCGGGCTACTACGCCCAGCGCGTGGGCGAGTGGTTCCGGCCATTCGGCGGCCGCACCGTGCCGATGATGGTGATGAGCCACCAGTACATGCTGACCGACGAGATACCGGAGCTGAAGGAGTGGACGGCGAAGGTCGGCCACAAGCTGCCGCTCCTGCGCGACGTCGACAGCTCCTACTACCTGCGGCAGGAAAAGAACGGTCTGAACCTGGGACCGTACGAGAAGGGTTGCAGGGCGCACTGGGTGACGGCCGACGATCCGCTGCCGCAGGATTTCAGCTTCCAGCTCTACCCCGACGATCTGGAACGGCTGGAATGGTATATCGAGGACGCCATCGCCCGGGTTCCGATTCTCGGCTCGGCGGGCGTTTCCAAGGTCATCAACGGGCCGATCCCCTACGCGCCGGACGGCAACCCTCTCATAGGCCCGATGCCCGGCGTGCCGAACGCCTTCGAGGCCTGCGTCTTCACCTTCGGCATCGCCCAGGCGGGCGGCGCCGGCAAGGTGCTGGCGGAATGGGTGACGGCGGGCGAGACCGAGTGGGACATGTGGTCGTGCGATCCACGCCGCTTCACCGACTACACCGACCACGAGTATTGCGTCGCCAAGGGAATGGAGATCTACGCCAACGAGTACGCCATGCATTTCCCGTGGCACCGCTGGCCGGCGGGCAAGGACAGGAAATTGTCGCCGGTACATGACAGGGTGCTGGCGCTGGGCGGCCAGATGGCGGCGTTCAACGGCTGGGAGCGGGCCAACTGGTTCGCGCAACCGGGCGACGACACGTCGCACGAAAGCACCCAGACCTGGGGCCGCGCCGGGCCGTGGGAGCCGCGCATAAGGGAGGAATGCGAAGCCGTGCGCGACGCCGTCGGCATTCTCGATCTGCCGGGGTTTTCGCGGTTCGAGTTGACAGGGCCGGGCGCGGCGGAATGGCTGCGCGGGCGGATCGCCGGCGGTTTGCCGAAGGTCGGGCGCGTGGGGCTCGCCTATTTCGCCGACAGCCGCGGGCGCATCGTCACCGAAATGTCGGTGACCCGGCACGGCGAGGACAGTTTTACCCTGATCACCGCCGCCGCCGCGCAATGGCACGATTTCGAGCTTCTGAAGAACGCGCTGCCGGCGGACGGTTCGCTGAGCCTGACGGACCACACGGCGGAACTCGACACGCTGATCGTCACCGGGCCGAAGTCCCGCGAATTGCTGTCCGGGCTGGCGGAGGCGGATTTCGAGCTGCCCTGGCTCAGCCATCAGGAGGCGACCGTCCTCGGCTACCCGGTGACGCTGGCCCGCGTCAGCTACCCCGGCGAACTGGGCTGGGAGGTGCATGCGGATGTCGCCTATGTGCCGGAAATCTATGACGCGATCGTGGCCGCCGGGGCAAAGCCGTTCGGCATGTTCGCGCTGAATTCGCTGCGGCTGGAAAAGGGTTACCGGGCGTGGAAGGGTGATCTGTCGACCGATTACACCCTGCTGGAAGGCGGGCTCGACCGTTTCATCCGGCTCGACAAACCACAGGACTTTCCCGGCAAGGCGGCGCTGCTGGCGGAAAAACAGCGCGGCGTGAAGAAACGCTTCGTCACGCTCACCGTCGAGGCCGGCGACTGCGACGCACCCTACATGTCGACGCTGTGGCATGACGGGCAGGTGGTGGGCGAGACCACGTCGGGCGGCTGGGGCTACCGGGTGAACAAGTCCATCGCGCTGGGCATGCTGCGGCCCGATCTGGCGGTGCCGGGCACTTCGGTCGAGGTGGAAATCTACGGCGAGCGTTTCCCGGCCACGGTGCAGGAAGACAGGCCGCTGTGGGATCCCGACAACGCCCGGCTGCGTGCATGAAGCCGTCGGCGCGCATAAGCGGCGTCGTCGAGGGCGGCTCCGACGGCTGGGAGGTCTACTACCGGGCCCGCGACATGCGTGACGCGGGCCACGCGATCACCATGCTGACCATCGGCGATCACGACCTGCCGACGCCGGCGCCGATCCTCGACGCCATGGACCGCAGCGCGCGCGGCGGCAACACCGGCTATGCGGCGGTGCCGGGATCGAAAAGCCTGCGCGCCGCGATTGCGCGCCGTGTCGAGGCGCGCACCGGCGTGCCGACCGGGCCCGAGAACGTGATGGTGACGCCGGGCGGACAGGCGGCGCTGTTCGCGGCCCACATGGCGGCGCTCGAACCCGGCGACCGGGCGCTTTTCGTCGACCCCCACTACGCGACCTTTCCCGGCACCATCCGCGCCGCGTCGGGGCGGCCGGTCGCGGTCAGGGCGCGGCCCGAGCACGGGTTCCAGATCGCGGTCGACGATCTGGCGGCGGCCGGGAGGGCGCGGTCGCTGCTGATCAACACCCCCAACAACCCCACAGGCGTGGTCTATTCCCGCGCCACGCTGGAAGGCATCGCGGCTTTCGTCACCGAACACCGCATGTGGCTGATTTCCGACGAGGTCTACGACACGCAGGTCTGGGAAGGAAGCCATCTCAGCCCGCGCGCCCTGCCCGATCTGGCGGAACGCACGCTGGTGATCGGCTCGATGTCGAAGACCTTCGTGATGACCGGGGCGCGGCTGGGATGGGTCATCGGGCCGGAAGCTATGGTCGCGAAACTTGCCGATCTGGCGGTCTGCACGACCTACGGGGTTCCCGGCTTCGTACAGGACGCGGCGGAGTGGGCGCTGACCGAGGGCAGCGGGATCGAGCGTGATATCGCGGCCATGTACGCGCGGCGGCGCAAGCTGGCGCTGGAAACGCTGGCCGGCGTCAACGCGGTTACCCCGGTGCCGAGCCAGGGGGCGATGTACATCATGCTGGACATCCGCGAGACCGGCCTCACGGGCCGCGCCTTTGCCGAGGGCCTGCTTGATGAGCACGGCATCGCGGTGATGCCGGGCGAAAGCTTCGGCAGGGCCGCAGCCGGGCACGTCCGCGTCGCCCTGACGGTCGAGGACAGCAGGCTGGCGGCGGCGCTGACGACGCTCTGCGCCCATGCCGCGGAAAGGATCGAAAATGGCTGACATCGTGCTTCTTGACGGCGGCATGGGGCAGGAACTGCTGCACCGGTCGAAACAGCCGCCGCACGCGTTGTGGTCGGCCAAGGTGATGATGGACGAGCCGGAAATCGTGCAGGCGGTGCATCTGGACTATATCCGCGCGGGTGCAAAGGTCATCACGCTCAACACCTACTCCGCGACGCCCGAGCGGCTGGAGTTTCAGGGCATACCCGAGATGTTCGAGCCGTTGCAGGCAAAGGCCGTCGAGATCGCCGGGAAAGCGCGCGATGAGAGCGGCGCGGCGGATGTGCGCATCGCCGGCTGCCTGCCGCCCCTGCGCACCAGCTACCGGCCCGACCTCGCCCTGCCCTTCGACCAAGGCGTCGCCGCGTATCGCCGCATCGCCGCCTGTCAGGCCGGGCATGTGGATGTGATTCTCTGCGAAACCATGTCGGCCATCGTCGAGGCGCGGGCCGCTGCCACTGCGGCGGCGGAGACCGGCAAACCGGTATGGCTGTCGCTGAGCGTCGCCGACGAGGGCGGCAAGGTTCTGCGATCGGGCGAGATGGTCGACGCGGCGCTGGAAGCGCTTTCGGACATTCCGGTACAGGCGATCCTTCTGAACTGCTCGCGCCCGGAGGCGATTTCCGAGGCGCTGCCGCTGCTGATCGCCAGCGGCCGCCCGGCCGGCGCCTATGCCAACGCATTCGCCAAGGCCGGCGGGCTTTCCCCAGGCAGCACGGTCGAGGCGCTGGAGGGCCGCAAGGACATGACGCCCGAGAACTACGCGGAAATCGTGGCGGGCTGGGTCGGCGAAGGCGCGCGCATCGTCGGTGGCTGCTGCGAGATCGGCCCGGTGCATATCGCTGCCGTCCGCGACCGGCTGGTTGCCGACGGGTATACCATCAAGGGAGAATTAGCATGACCGTTCCTGGGCAAATGAGCGGCGTGCAACTGACCGGGCATGGCGGGCCGGAAAAGCTGGTCTGGCGCGACGACATTCCGATACCGCAGCCGGGCGCGGGCGAGGTGCTGGTGCGGGTTCTGGCCGCCGGAGTCAACAACACCGACATCAACACCCGCATCGGCTGGTACTCGAAGGACAGCGCCGGCGCCACCGACAGCGGCGAGGTCAGCGGGGACGGCGGCTGGGCCGGGGCGCTGGCGTTTCCGCGCATCCAGGGCGGCGATATCTGCGGCGAGGTGGTGGCGCTCGGTGACGGCGTGGATCGGGTGCTGACGGGCGCACGCGTCACCTGCCCGACGAACCTGCCGCGACCGACCTCGCAGGCACCGACCGCCGTCGAGGTCCTCGGGTCGGAATTCGACGGGGCGTTCGCGCAGTTCTGCCGGCTCGCCGTCGCCGATATCCACGATGTCAGTTCCGCGCCGCTGAGCGACATTGAAATCGCCGCCATGCCATGCGCCTTCGGCACCGCCGAGAACCTGCTGACGCGGGCGGCTGTCGGCGCAGGCGACCGGGTGCTGATAACCGGCGCGTCCGGCGGCGTCGGCCTTGCAGCGGTGCAGCTCGCGGTGCTGCGCGGCGCGGCGGTGACCGGAGTTTGCAGCCCGGCCAAGGCCGATGCGGTGCGCGATGCCGGAGCCGTGGAGATGCTGGAACGCGACGCCGCCCCCGGACCGCAGTCCTTCGACGCGGTGATAGACGTCGTCGGCGGCCCCGGCTGGGGCGCGCTGATCGAGGCGCTGCGGCCATCGGGGCGCTACGCGGTATCGGGCGCCATCGCCGGACCCATCGTCGAGGCCGATCTGCGCACCATCTACCTCAACGACCTGACGATCCTCGGCTGCACCTACCAGCCGCACGAGGTTTTCGACCATCTGGTTGCGCTGATAAACGCCGGAAACGTCAGGCCGTTGGTCTCCAAAACCTATCCGCTGCGGGATATCGCGCGGGCACAGGAGGATTTCCTGTCGAAGCGCTATCCCGGAAAACTGGTTCTCATTCCGCCGGAGGTGCACTTATGAAACCGCTCCCTGAAAAAGCCCGTGCCGTCATCATCGGCGGCGGCGTCGTCGGCTGTTCCGTCGCCTATCACCTCGGCAAGCTGGGGTGGAAGGACGTGGTGCTCCTGGAGCGCAAGCAACTTTCCTGCGGCACCACGTGGCACGCGGCGGGGCTGATCGGGCAGTTGCGCGCCACGGCGAACATGACCAGGCTGGCACGATATTCCCAGGAGCTCTACGGCAATCTGGAAACGGAGACCGGTGTCGCCACCGGCTTCAGGCGCAACGGCTCGATCTCGCTGGCGCTGACCGAGGATCGCAACGAGGAACTCCTGCGCGGGGCTTCGATGGCCCGCGCCTTCGGTGTAGACGTGGAGGAAATCAGCCCGCAGGAGGCGCTCAACCGCTATCCGCACCTGAATATCGAGGGCGTGGTGGGGGCGGTCTACCTGCCGAAGGACGGCCAGGGCGACCCGGCGAACATCACGCTGGCGCTGGCCAAGGGCGCGCGCCAGATGGGCGTGCGGGTGCAGGAGCATGTCAAGGTGACGGCGATCAACACCCGCGACGGGCGCGTAACCGGTGTGGTGTGGAAGGCCGCCGGCGAGAGCAGCAGCATGGAGGCCGATTTCGTCGTCAACTGTGCCGGCATGTGGGGCCACGAGGTCGGCCGCATGGCCGGCGTCAACGCGCCGCTGCATGCCTGCGAGCACTTCTATATCGTTACCGAACCCATTGAGGGACTTACACAATTGCCTACGCTTCGGGTGCCGGACGAGTGCGCCTATTACAAGGAGGACGCAGGCAAATACCTGCTCGGGGCGTTCGAGCCGGATTCCAAGCCCTGGGGCATGGACGGCATTCCCGAAGACTTCGAGTTCGACCAGTTGCCCGAGGATTTCGACCATTTCGAGCCGATCCTCGAAAAGGCGATCAACCGGGTGCCGCTGCTGGCCGAGGCGGGCATTCACACCTTCTTCAACGGCCCGGAAAGCTTCACGCCGGACGACGCCTACCTGCTGGGCGAGGCGCCGAACCTGCGCAACTACTTCGTCGCCGCAGGGTTCAATTCGATCGGCATCCAGAGTGCGGGCGGCGCCGGGCAGGCGCTGGCGCAGTGGATGGAGGACGGCGAGAAGCCGTACGATCTGGGCGATGTCGACATTTCGCGGATGCAGCCGTTTCAGGGTAACAGGCAGTACCTTTTCCAGCGTTCGACGGAGACGCTCGGGCTGCTCTACGCCGATCACTTTCCGTTCCGCCAGAAGGCAACGGCGCGCGGCGTCCGGCGCTCGCCTTTCCACGAGCACCTGTTGGCGCGCGGCGCGGTGTTCGGCGAAATCGCCGGCTGGGAGCGGGCCAACTGGTTCGCGCGTGAAGGCGAGGCCCGCGAATACCGCTACACGTGGAAGCGGCAGAACTGGTTCGACAACTCGGCCGAGGAGCACCGCGCGGTGCGCGAAAATGTCGGCATGTACGACATGTCGTCCTTCGGCAAGATCCGCGTGGAGGGACCGGACGCGGAAACGTTCCTGAACCGTGTCTGCGGGGCCGACCTTTCAGTTCCCGTTGGCAAGATAGCCTACACGCAATTCCTCAATAATCGCGGCGGGATAGAGGCCGACGTTACGGTAACGCGGCTGAGCGAGACGGCGTATCTGATCGTCACCCCGGCGGCGACGCGTCTGGCCGATCAGGCGTGGATGGCGCGGCATCTGGGCGATGCGCGGGTGGTGCTGACGGACGTTACCGCCGGCGAAGGCGTGCTGGCGGTCATGGGGCCGAATGCACGGAAGCTGATGCAGAAGGTGAGCCCGAACGATTTTTCCAACGAGAACAATCCGTTCGGAACCGCCATTGATATCGAGATCGGCATGGGGCTGGCGCGCGCGCACCGGGTTTCCTATGTCGGCGAACTTGGCTGGGAGCTTTACATCTCCGCCGATCAGGCGGCGCATGTGTTCGAGACGGTCGCCGGGGCCGGCGCCGACATGGGGCTGAAGCTCTGCGGCATGCACATGATGGACTCCTGCCGGATCGAGAAGGCTTTCCGGCATTTCGGCCACGACATCACCTGCGAGGACCACGTGCTGGAGGCCGGGCTGGGCTTTGCCGTCAAGACCGCGAAACCGGATTTCATCGGCCGCGACGCGGTGCTGCGCAAGCGCGACGAGGGCCTGTCGCGCCGCATGGTGCAGTTCCTGCTCAGCGACCCCGAACCCCTGCTCTACCACAACGAGCCGATCATGCGCGACGGCGAGGTGGTCGGCTACGTCAGTTCCGGCAACTACGGCCACACGCTGGGCGCGGCGGTCGGCATGGGCTACGTGCCCTGCGCCGGCGAGACCGCCGATGAGGTGCTGGCGTCGGCCTACGAGATAGAGGTCGCGGGAGCCCGTGTTTTCGCGACACCAAGCCTTCGGCCGCTCTACGATCCGCGCAGCGAACGGGTCAGGGCGTGAGTGTGCTGATTGCGCCTGAAGCCGAGGCTGCGGAACAGCCCTCGATGTGCTACATTATGTCGCACAATCATGCTGCACACCGGGAGGGGAGATGAAATGGCTGTCGCAATCGAAGACGACCAGACGGAATTCGTGCGTTTCTGGAACGAGGTGCTGGTTCCGAAGTTCGTCAAGTACAAGCACGTGCTGGTCGGCGGGCTGAGCAAGCACAGCGAGGCGATCTTTCCTCGGCTGGACGTCAACGAAGGCGAAGCCGTGGTCGATGCCGGCGCGGGGTTCGGCGACACCGCGATCATGCTGGCCAGACGGGTCGGTCCGTCCGGCCGCGTCATGGCCACCGACTGCTGCGACACATTTCTGGAATACGGTCGCCGCGATGCTGAAAAGGCGGGCGTCAGGAACATCGAGTTCGTCGTCGCGGATATCCAGAAGCAGCAGTTCGAGCCCGAGCACGACCTGATCTTTTCGCGTTTCGGCACCATGTTTTTCGAGAATCCCGTGGTGGCGCTGAAGAACATGCGCTCGACGCTGAAGCCGGGCGGGCGGCTGACCATGATCGTGTGGCGGCGGATCGAGGACAATCCGTGGCTGGGCGCCGCCAAGGCCATCGCGCTGAAGCACCTGCCGCCGCCGGGCGAGGACGCCGACACCTGCGGCCCCGGCCCGTTCTCCATGGCCGGGCAGGAAATGGTGACGGCGCAGCTTCGTGCGGCCGGCTACGGTGATATCGTATTCGAGCGCGTCGATGCGCCGATCCGGATGGGCGATTCCATCGAGGACGCCATCGGCTTCCAACTGGCGCTGGGGCCGGCCGGCGAGGTGTACCGAGAGGCCGGCGAGGAAGGCGAACGCAAGCGCGACACGCTGGAGGCCGATCTGCGGGCACTGCTGGAGCCGCATGTCACCGATGACGGCGTCGTCATGGACTCCAGTTCGTGGGTCATTTCCGCCAGGAACCCTGGGTAGGCTCGTCGCGATGAAGAAGACACCCCGCCCCGCAGGAGCGAAACCAATGCCCGCCGTGAACCGCGGCGGGCAAGTGCGCGGCGGGATCAAGTGATGGAAGCCGAGCGCGTGACGCAGGGGCACTGCAAATGCGGGGCGGTGACCTACCGTTACACCGGGCCGGAGAACTGGCGCGGGCATTGCCATTGCGAGGACTGCCGGCGCGCCACGTCCTCGCCGTTCACCAGCTATCTCGGCGTGCCGCGCGACAGGTTCGAGTGGACCGGCGAGGAACCGAAAACCTATCAGTCCTCGCCCGGCGTGACGCGCTATTTCTGCCCCGCCTGCGGCTCGCCGATGGGTTTCGAGGCACCTCAAAGGTTCGGGCCGGAGATACACCTGTTCGCGGCAACGCTCGACGATTCGGACAATTACATCCCGCAGTTTCACGTCTATTGCCGCGAGATGGTGCGCTGGGTCTGCCCGGCCGACGGGCTGCCGAAATACTCGACGACCGTGCGCGGGGGCGAGGAATGACGCCGGCGGGCTGGATCGCCGCACTTGTCGACCGGGTCACCGGCGCCGACAGAGGAAGGGCCGCGCGGGGGTCGCCTGGGCCGGTCTGATCCCTCGTCGCCAACCCTTCCGAGATCGAGACAGCCATGAACGAACAACCGAACATATCCCGCCGTTCCGGCGGCCGCGCGGCGCGGCAGGCGCTGCGCGCGGCGCCCCTGCCCGAAAACGTCCGCCCGGTCCGACCGGGCATGGAGGGCGGCCGCTTCAGGCCGCTGAGCGATGCCGACGTCGCACGCATTCACCAGGCCGCGCTGACCGCGCTGGAAGAGATCGGCCTGGCACTGGCGCCGCCTTCGGGGGTGGAGATCATGACCGGCGCCGGGGCCGTGCTCGGCGACGACGGCCGGTTGCGGTTTCCGCGCGCGCTGGTCGAGGACATGCTGGCGGTGGCGGCGCGCGAGATTACGCTGTGCGGGCGCGACCCGAAACACGACATGGCGCTCAGCGGCAACCGCGTCTACTACGGGACCGCCGGCGCCGCCGTGCACATGGTCGATGTCGAGGCGCGACAGTACCACGACTCCACGGTGCAGGACCTGTTCGACGCGGCACGCATCGTCGACCGTCTGGACAACGTGCACTTCCTGCAGCGCCCGATGGTGTGCCGCGACATTGCCGACAACCGGGCGATG
>JBHHXR010000076.1:0-13807 GCA_046757205.1 Paracoccaceae bacterium | reverse complement strand
GCGCGGCGGCCTTGCGGTACCACTCCAGCGCCTGTGCGAAGTCCTGCGCCACGCCCTGGCCCTCGGCGTACATGAATCCGATACTGGTCTGCGCCCGAGCATGGCCCTGCGCGGCGGCCTTGCGGTACCACTCCAGCGCCTGTGCGAAGTCCTGCGCCACGCCGAAGCCGTTGGCGTAGAGAACGCCCAGCCCGTTCTGCGCCCACGCGTCGCCCTTTTCCGCCAGCGGCCGCCATTCGGTGAGCGCGGCGGCGTAGTCGCCGGCCTCGAACGCGGCCTTGCCGCGGTCGAAATCCTGGGCAAGGGCGCCGGTGTCAAAGACCAGCGCGAGGGCGAGCAGGGCCGCGAAAATCGATGTGGCTTTCATGACGTTCCCCCAAGACCACCCGGGAAGTGTACACCAACCCTGCCACGGCGCCTAATGCCAAGCGAAGCGGTTCGGGTTTCCCGGGTGCCGCGCGGGGCGCGAGCAGGGCGCACTTGAAAGGCCCCCCGGTTCGTAACAGATATGGGGCGAGGGGCGTTCGCCCCGGCGAAATCAGGCAAAGGAGGCGGCGGCGATGTTCAGGAACGCGATACCGCTGTTTCGTATTCTCGGCTTCGAGATCCGCGTCGATCCGAGCTGGCTCCTGATCGCCGCGCTGATCGTGTGGAGTCTGTCCTCGCAGTATTTCCCGGCCTCGCTGCCCGGCCGCGACAGCGGGGTCTATTTCGGTCTCGGCGTGCTGGCGATGTTCGGGCTGTTCGGCTCGCTCCTGCTGCACGAGCTGTCGCATTCGCTGGTGGCGCGGCGCTTCGGGCTCAAGGTCGGCGGCATCACGCTGTTCATCTTCGGCGGCGTCGCCGAACTGACCGAGGAGCCGCACGACGCCAGGTCGGAATTCCAGATCGCCATCGCCGGGCCGCTGGCCAGCTTCGCGCTGGCGTTCCTGTTCAACCTGCTGGCCGCCGCCTTCGCCGGCGAGGCCGGATCGCCGGCGGCACTCGCCTTCTTCTCCTATCTCGGCTTCATCAACCTGGTGCTGGCGATCTTCAACCTGGTGCCCGCCTTTCCGATGGACGGCGGCCGCGTCCTGCGCGCCGCGCTGTGGTGGAGAAGCGGCGACCTGCAGGCGGCGACCCGCACATCGAGCCGGCTCGGCACGCTTTTCGGCGTGTTCCTGATGGTATACGGGCTGATGCGGGTTTTTTCCGGCGGCGGCATCGGCGCGTTGTGGATGATCCTGATCGGCTTCTTCGTCTTCAACGCATCGACGTCCTCGTACCAGAGCCTGCGCCTGAAGACCGTGATGAAGGATCATCGCATCGGCGAGTTGATGACCACCGATCCGGTCTGCGCCGATCCCGACATGCCGCTCGACCGGCTGGTGCACGATGTCATGCTGGCGCGCAATGTCAGCTTCCTGCCGGTGGTCGCCAACGGCGTGCTGCTGGGCTACGTCGACCATCGGCAGGTGAACGGCGTCGCCCGCGGCGACTGGCCGCGCACCACGGTCCATGACGTCATGGTGCCGGTCGATGACGCCAACACGCTCAGCCCGGACCGGCCGACCGCGGAAGTGGTGGAAATCCTGAACCGGACCGGACGGCGGAAATATCTCGTCGCGGACGGACGCAGGCTGCTGGGCGTGGTATCGCTGTCCGACCTGCTGGCCTACTTCGCCCTGCGCAATTCGCTCGGCGGCTGATCGCGGCCGGGACCGGCGGCGCGCTTCACCCGCATTCGCGGTATCCCGAGTCGATGCAGTCGCGGGCCCGCCGTTTGGCCTCCTGCACGTCGTCGCGCTGCATCCTGGGAACCAAACTGCGTTGCACGCCGGGCGCGTCCGCGTCGCCGTTCATCGCCGACACGCTCAGCCACATGTAGGCGAGCCCCGCATCCCTTGGCACGCCGTTGCCCAGGAGGTAGCTTATGCCGAGGTTGAACTGCGCTTCCGCGACCCCCTGCCGCGCCGCCGCGCGAAACCACTTCACGGCCGCGTCGAAATCGGTCTCGACGCCTTCGCCGAGCGCGTAGAGCGTTCCGAGGTTGAGCTGCGCCCCGGCATAACCCTGTTCGGCCGCCATCTGGTACCAGCGCGCGGCGACGGCGAAATCCCGCGGCACGCCATCGCCTTCGCCGAACATCACGCCGATGTTGTACTGCGCCGAGGCGACCCCCTTGGCGGCTGCCTTCTGGTACCACCGCATCGCCTCGCGAAAATCCTGCCGCACCCCGAAGCCGCGGTGATAGGCGACGCCGAGATTGCCCTGTGCCTCGGCATGGCCGAGCGCGGCGGCCTTGCGATACCATTTCGCGGCCTCGGCGTAATCCTGCGCCAGCCCGTCGCCGGAAAAGTAGCTGACTGCGATATTGTACTGCGCCGCGGCAATTCCCTGATCGGCGGCCAGCCGGAACCATCTGAGCGCCTCGGCCTGGTTCCTCGCGACGCCGAGGCCCTGCTGGTAGAGAATGCCCATGTTGTGCTGCGCCTGCGCGTGGCCGCCCTCGGCCAGCGGCCGCCAGACGCCCAGCGCCGCCGCATAGTCGCCCGCGCCCGCGGCCTCGACGCCATCGTGGAAATCCTGCGCGGGCGCCGCGACGGCGTGCGAAATGACAAGGCAGACAAGCCCGAGGATCAGGGAAGATTTCCGCATGTCGCCACCTATTGCCGTTTTCCCGGATGGTAAGGCGGGGAGGTTCGCTCGGGCAAGGGGTTGGTGCCGCGCCACGCGGGCTGAATGAACACAATCGCGTCACCGCCGACCGGCCCTACAAGAGGGGGCGAAACAGGCACATGTCGTCGAACCGGCAAATCTCCGGCGGGCCAAGCCGAAGGCCGGGCAGGGCACGCGTCAGCCGTTCGGCCTCCGCCTCCGCTGCCCTGTCGAACGACGCGGCGTCTTCGGCTGGCGGCCAGCCAATCAGATAGGCCAGCGTGATGTGGAAGACATAGGCCGCGTGGCCGGGCCTGTGCGCAAGGCCGGTCGCCGCCGCCAGAGCATCGCGATAGCGCCGCAGACGGGCCTGCGCCGCCGCGTCCGCCGGCGCCAGCCGGGCCGCCACCGCCCCGCTTTCGAAGCCGCCGATGGCGGTCGCGCGCATGGCAAAGCCGCCCTCCGGGACCGGCACCGATGAAAGACGCGACGACATGAAGGCGTCGGCCGCCGCGTTCGATGCGTCGCGCGGCAGCGCGCCGGGCCAGTGGCCGGCGTCGCGCCGGTCGTGCAGCAGGCCGTCGAAGATGGTCATGTGGTAACTCGATGCCGGCAGCCAGGCGAAACACCGCCCGGCAGAGGTTGCGCTCAAACGGCTCCGCGCTTCGTCCAGAGCCGTTTTCGCCGGGCCTTCGTGTACATGTGCGATGACGGTGTTGCCGGAACAGCGCAAGGCCCGCCCGGAGGCATCGAACCGCACCCCGAGAAACCGCGGAACGCCCTTTGCCCGCCGCGCGGCGGCCGCCAGGCTCACAGCCGGCGGCCGGTCCCGGCGTCGAACAGGTGCAGATCGCCCGAGGCCAGCCGCAAGGACGCCTCGCCCTCAGGCAACGGCGCCTCCGAATCCTGATTGGCCGTGAAGGAATGGCCGTCGAGCGTGCCGTGCAGCAGCCGGTTTGCGCCCAGTTCCTCGACCGCGTCCACGTTCAGCTTCAGGCCCTCGCCGTTGCCGGCGACACGCGCGCGTTCCGGGCGCACGCCGAGGATCGCCTTGCCCTCGAAATCCACCGGCGCCGGCAGGCTGGCCCCGCCGAGCCGGATCTCGCCCCCCGAGCATTCGACCGGGACAAGGTTCATCGGCGGCGCGCCGATGAAACTCGCCACGAAGATCGAGGCCGGCTTGCCGTAGACTTCGGCCGGGGTGCCGATCTGCTCGACCTCGCCTTCGCTCAGCACAACGATGCGGTCGGCCAGCGTCATCGCCTCCACCTGGTCGTGGGTGACATAGACGGCGGCGGTGCCGAGCCGCTTCTGCAGCCGTTTGATTTCCAGCCGCATCTGGTTGCGCAGCTTGGCGTCGAGGTTGGAAAGCGGTTCGTCGAACAGGAATATCGCCGGGCTGCGGACAATGGCGCGGCCCATCGCCACCCGCTGGCGCTGGCCGCCGGAAAGCTGGCTCGGCTTGCGGTCGAGAAACTCGCCGATCTGCAGAAGTTCCCCGGCATCCTGCACGCGCCGGGCAATCTCGTCCTTCGCCATACCACGGTTCTTCAGCCCGTAGGCGAGGTTGCCGCGCACCGTCATGTGCGGATAGAGCGCATAGTTCTGGAACACCATGGCGATGTTGCGGTCCGCCGGTTCGATGTCGTTGACCACGCGGCCCGCCAGTTCCACCTCGCCCTCGGTCACGCTCTCCAGCCCGGCCACCATGCGCAGCAGCGTGGACTTGCCGCAGCCCGAGGGTCCGACGAAAACCACAAGCTCGCCGTCCTCCACGGTGACGTTCACACCCTTTACCGCCAGTGCGCCGTTCGGGTAGCGCTTCACCACGTTGCGAATTTCAAGCGTGCTCATTTTTCGGATTCCACCAGTCCCTTGATGAACATGCGCTGGAAGATGACGATCACCAGCGCCGGCGGCAGCATGGCCAGGATGGCCATGGCGAGCGCCTCGTTGTAGTCGGGTATGTCGGCACCGATATAGACCTGCATCACTTGCTTGATGCCGCGCACCAGCGTGAAATAGCCCTCTTCGGTGGTCATCAGCGTCGGCCACAAGTACTGGTTCCAGCCGACCACGAACATGATGATGAAGATCGCCGCGATCATGGTGCGGCTGAGCGGCACCAGAATGTCGAAGAAGAAGCGGAACGGTCCGGCGCCGTCGATCCGCGCCGCCTCGACCATTTCCTCCGGCACGGATCGGAAGAACTGGCGGAAGAAGAACGTGCCGGTCGCCGAAGCGATGAGCGGCAGGATCAGCCCGGTATAGCTGTTCAACAGCCCCAGGCTCTGCACCACCTCGTAGGACGGCAGGATGCGCACCTCCAGCGGCAGCAGCAGCGTGGTGAAGATGATCCAGAAGAACACGCTGGCCAGCCGGAAGCGGAAATAGACGATGGCGTAGGCCGCCAGCATCGATACCACGATCTTGCCGGCGGCGAAGCCGAGCCCGAGGATGAACGAGTTCTGGGTCATCAGCAGCCCCGTCACATCGCCGGAAAAGCCGCCTTTCCTGGTCAGGACGGCGTCGTAGGTGTCGATGAAATTGCCGCCCCAGCCGAGCTGCATGCCGTTTCGGTGGATCACCACCGGCTCGAAACTCGAGGTGGTGAAGGCGATCACCAGCGGCGCCATCATCAGGAACACGCCGATCAGAAGGACGATGTGGTCGTATAGCCGCACTCTCTTCATGCCGCCCCCTCAGGTATAGTGCACACGGCGCTCGATCAGGCGGAACTGCACCACCGTCAGCGCCAGAACGATCACCATCAGGATCACCGACTGCGCCGCCGATCCGCCCAGGTCGTTGCCGCGGAAACCGTCGAGAAACACCTTGTAGACCAGCGTCTGCGGGTTGTTGCCCGGCTCGCCCTTCACCATCAGGTCGATGACCCCGAAGGTCTCGAAGAAGGCGTAGGTGATGTTCAGCACCAGCAGGAAGAACGAGGTCGGCGCCAGCAGCGGAAAAATCACCGTCCAGAACCGCCGCGTCGACGACCGGCAGTCGATGGCCGCCGCCTCGCGCAGCGAATTCGGGATCGACTGCAACCCGGACAGGAAGAAGATGAAATTGTAGGGGATCTGCTTCCAGGTGGCGACAACGGTCATCGCGAAGGCGGTGTCCATGTAGTCCACCCCGACCCGCACGTTCCAGCCGAACAGCGCGGCGAAATCCACCAGCGGGCCGATATGCTGGTCGAACAGCATGATGCCGATCAGCCCCGCCACCGGCGGCGCGATGGCGTAGACCCACATCAGCAGCGTCTTGTAGCTGTTCTGCGCGCGCAGCACCTGATCGGCGGACACCGCGAACAACAACCCCAGCGCCAGCGACACCAGCGCCACGATGGCGGTGAATGCGGCGGTGAACCAGGCGGTGCGCTGGTAGTCCGAGCGGGTGACGGCGTCGGTGTAGTTCTCGAAACCGACGAAGGTCGCGTTGCCGAAGAACGGGTCCTCGAGATAGAAAGACGAGCGGATCGCCTCGCCCGCCGGCCAGAGGAAGAATATCGCGATGATCGCCATCTGCGGCACCAGCAGCAGATAGGGCAGCCACGAACTTGTAAACTGGGCTCTTTTCATGGGTATTATCGAACATGGAGGGGCCGGGAACGGCGACCGCCCCCGGCCATTTCGCGTTTCGGTATATCAGCCCGTGGTCTTGGCGAACCGCTCCAGAAGCTTGTTGGCTTCCTTCTCCATGATCTCGAATGCCGAGTCGACATCGGTATCGCCCGAGATGATGCGGCCGTATTCCCGGTTCAGCACGTCGCGGATCTGCACGTAGAAACCCATCCGGTAGCCCTTGGTGAAGTCACCCGGTGTGCCGGAAAGCTGCTGGATGCCGACTTCCGCCTGCGGTGTCTGGTCGTAGTACCCCTGGGACTTCGCAAGGTCGTAGGCTGCCGTGGTGATCGGCACGTATCCGGTCTCCTTGTGCCACAGAAGCTGAACCTCCGGCGACGACAGGTACTTGAAGAACTCAGCCGATGCCCGGTTCTCGTCGTCGGCCTTGCCCGACATGGCGAACAGCGCCGCGCCGCCGATGAAGGTCTGGTAGGGCTTGTCGGTCACCGATTTCCAGTACGGCAGTTGTGTCGCCGAGAACTCGAAATCGGCCGACTTCAGCAAGCCGCCGAACGAACCCGAAGAACCCAGCCACATGGCCGCTTCCTGGTTCTCGAAAGCCGACTGGTTGTCGCCCCAGCCGGTGCCGTAATAGCCGAACAGACCGGCGTCGATCCAACCCTTCAGCTTGGTGAAGTGCATCTTGATCGCCGGGTTGTTGATCAGGATCTTGGTGCCCTTGACGCCGTCGAACCCGTTGTTGTTGCTGGCGAACGGCAGGTTGTGGCGCGAGAAGAAGTTCTCGGTGAAGATCCACGGCAGATGCGACTGCGCCATCGGCACATAACCCGCCGCCTTCAGTTTCGGCGCGATCGCCTCGAAATCCTCCCAGGTCTCGGGCGGTTCGACGCCCGCCTTTTTCAGCGCCGCGATGTTATAGTACATGATCGGCGTGGAGGAGTTGAACGGCATGCCGATCATCTTGCCGCCGCTGTCGGCATAGAAGTAGCGCACGCCGGAAATGTAGTCGTTGGCATCGAACGAAACGCCGGCGTCCTTGATCAGGTCCTCGGCGGGCACCACGGCGCCCTTGGCGCCGATGATGGTGGCCGCACCGGCGTCGAACACCTGCACGATGTTCGGCTGTTCGCCGGCACGGAAGGCGGCGATGGTGGCGGTCAGGGTCTCCTCGTAGTTGCCCTTGTAGACCGGCGTGATCTGGTAGTCGCTCTGCGACGCGTTGAAACCGGTCGCGATCTCGTTCACGACTTCCCCAAGGCGTCCGCCCATGGCGTGCCACCAGGTGATCTGAACCGGTGCCGCCAATGCGGACACCGCCGACGCGGCAAGGATGCCGGCGGCAATAAGGCTTTTTCCAAGCATTAAATAACTCCCCAATTGATTGGGTCCGGGAGACCGGACCGTCCCCGACTATAGGCTCCGCCCGACACCAATGTAAAACCTAAAGAAAATTTTCATGACCAACCCGGCAACCGCAACGTGTGGCCGGACGGCGGCATGTTCGGCTTCTCGGAGCCAGAGCTTCGTACACGCCGACCGGTGATCCAGACAGTCATGGAAAAAGCACTCGGCGCCGAATCGGGAAGCTTTCAATTCATGAACCCCATTCGGGCCGTGGACTAGAGGCATGAGCAGGGAAACACACAAGGATTGCCAGCGCGCCCTCGAGCAGCACCAACGGCGACGTCCCGCTGCACATCGGGCGCAACCATTGCCCCGGCGCGCCGTGTATCAACTCTTATTGCGGGGGATAATCCCATGGCAGACATTGCTGCACCGGTCCGACCATTTCAGGTCCCATCCCATGCCTTGATTGGATTCTTTGCCCTGATGTTCGCGATCACCTGGGGTGTTGCGGGCATCTATATCGTCGCACCAGACTGGGCCGCATCCAGCCTTGGTGAAATCAGCGGATCGCATCCATTCTTTTTCCTCGCCACATGGTCACCAGCGATCTCGGCCTTTGCATTGGTCCTGTTCTACGGTGGCTTCGCCGGTTTGAAGGCCTTCTTGTCGCGCCTCCTCCTGTGGCGTGGGCCGCCAATGTGGGCAGCGTTCATTCTGGTGGGGATACCGGTCGTCTATATGATCGGCTCGCTGATGAAGGGCGGCCCGCTCATCGCTCCGGTCCCGCCCGAAGGCGCCAGTGCGGTTGTCGCGATCCTTTTCCTGATGCTCTTTCTTGGCCCAATCGAAGAATTCGGGTGGCGCGGTGTCGCCCAACCCATTCTCCAGCGTCATGTCGCGCCGCTTTGGGCCGGCACCATCATCGGCACGATCTGGGGCATTTGGCACCTGCCAGCATTCTTCCTGTCGGGCACCGTCTTCGCGGGATGGAGTTTCTTCCCGTTCCTCGTGGGCAACATTTCCCTCGCCATCCTTGTGACACCGATATTCAACTCGGCCCGCGGCAGCCTGCTCTGGCCGATGCTGTTCCACTGGCAGGTGATCAACCCTTTCTGGGCGGATGCACAGCCCTACGACACCTGGCTGCTGGTGGTCGTGGCTGCCGCCGCTGTGTGGTGGAACCGCGAGACGATGCTGCGTCGAGAGGGTGCGGTGACGGATGTCGTTCCTGAGGACCGGAGCACCGATCAATGAGCCGCGTTCTTCGAATTGCGGCTCTCGCGACGGTATTCCTTGGCTTCTTCTGAGCGCCTTCCCACGCCGGCCGGACACCGTCGGACGCGGCAAATTCGTCGAATGACGGGATCTGGCTGGGGAACCTGGATTCGAACCAGGACTAACGGAGTCAGAGTCCGTGGGTCTACCGTTAACCTATTCCCCAGCAGAGAACGGAAGAAGTAATCCCTGCGGCGGCGATGGTCAAGCGGTGCCGCGCCCGCGGCCGGGACCGCCGAATGTGGTTCGCCCGCTCTTCCCCAACCCCGCCGGAGCCGTTAGGTTGCGCCGGTTACGCAACGGGGAAAGCGTCCTGCGGATGGCGGCGATCATTTCGGTAAGGAACCTGTCGAAGACCTACGAGGACGGAAGCCAGGCGCTGAAATCGGTGTCGCTCGACATCGAGGAGGGCGAGATTCTGGCACTTCTCGGCCCCAACGGCGCCGGCAAGACGACGCTGATCTCCATCGTCTGCGGGCTGGTGAACGCCAGCGGCGGTACCGTTACCGTCGCCGGCCACGACATCGTCCGCGACTACCGCGCCGCGCGCTCGATGATCGGGCTGGTGCCGCAGGAAATCTCGCTCGAGCCGTTCGAGAGGGTGATCAACACGGTGCGCCTCAGCCGCGGCCTGTTCGGCAAGCGGGCCGACCCGGCGCATCTTGGAAACACCCTCCGCGCGCTGTCGCTCTGGGACAAGAAGGGAAGCCAGATCAATGAGTTGTCGGGTGGCATGAAACGGCGTGTACTGATCGCCAAGGCGCTGTCGCACGAGCCGCGCATACTCTTCCTCGACGAGCCGACCGCCGGCGTCGACGTGGAGTTGCGCAAGGACATGTGGCGACTGGTGCGCCGATTGCGCGACGACGGCGTGACCATCATCCTGACCACGCATTACATCGAGGAAGCGGAGGAAATCGCCGACCGCGTGGGGGTCATCAGCAAGGGCGAGATTCTGGTGATCGACGACAAGAAACGGCTGATGCGGAAAATGGGCAGGAAGCGCATGCGCATCGAATTGCACACCCCGGTCGCCACCTTGCCGGAACGGCTTGCCCGTTACCGGCTGGAGCGCGCCGATGACGGCCGCGCCCTGCTTTACACCTACGACACCCACGCCGAGCGCACCGGCATCACCCATCTTCTGTCGGACCTGGCGGCCGAAGGCATCGTGCTGAAGGACGTCCAGACCAGCCAAAGCTCGCTGGAGGACATCTTCGTCGATCTCGTGAAGGAAACGTCATGAATTACCGCGCCATCCTCGCCATCTACCGTTTCGAAATGGCGCGCACCTTGCGCACGCTGTTTCAGAGCGTTGTCTCGCCGGTGGTCTCGACAGTGCTCTATTTCGTGGTGTTCGGCGCCGCCATCGGCAGCCGGATCACGGCGGTCGAGGGGGTCGGCTACGGCGCCTTCATCGTGCCCGGCCTGATCATGCTGTCGGTGCTGACCCAGAGCATCGCCAACGCCTCGTTCGGCATCTATTTTCCCAAGTTCATCGGCACCATCTACGAACTTCTTTCGGCACCGGTGTCGTTTTACGAGATCGTCTGCGGCTATGTCGGCGCGGCGGCCACCAAGTCGCTGTCGATCGGCCTGATCATCCTCGCGACGGCCGGGTTTTTCGTCGATCTGCACATCGCCCACCCGGTCTGGATGCTGGTTTTTCTGGTGCTGACCTGCGTGTCGTTCAGCCTGTTCGGTTTCATCATCGGCATCTGGGCGACGAATTTCGAGAAACTGCAGCTCATCCCGCTGCTGGTCATCACGCCCCTGGTTTTTCTCGGCGGCAGTTTCTACTCGGTCTCCATGCTGCCGCCGGCATGGCAGACGGTGACGCTGTTCAACCCCGTTCTTTACCTGATTTCCGGCTTCCGCTGGTCGTTCTACGAGGTGGCGGACGTCAGTGTCGGGGTCAGTCTGCTGATGATCTTGCTGTTTCTGACCGTCTGCATGGCCACCATCCGCTGGATCTTCCGCACCGGCTATCGGATCAGGCCCTAGGCCCCCGAATTCGGGTTCCACCGGCGCTTACACGGTTTGCCGGGTGAGACGAGGGACGCGCCTGACCCTGGGAGGGCGCCGTTTCGGCCGGGGTCCGGAAGAACGGCGTAACTTGTGGAAATGTTGGCAATTATCGCAGCGTTGCGATGCGCCTTCCCGCGGGGAAGGTCGGGTTGAGGGGGTGGTGACAACAGATGATAGTGAAGCGAACTTCCAGTTCACCGGACCGGTTCTTGCCTACCCGCAGTAGGTCTGGTCGCGGCCGAGGCTTTTTGCCCGGATCAGGCACTGCTCGGCGCGATGAATGAAGCCTTCCCTGCTGTCGCCCTCGCGCAGTTCGGTCAGCCCGAAGGAAACGGTCAGGCTGCCGATCGCCTCGCCGGTGCGCTTCGACGTCCAGTGAATGTCGCGGTAGGCGGCGCGGATGTTGCCCACCACGTGCAGACCGATCTTTGGCGGCACGTCGGCCAGAAGAAGCGCGAATTCCTCGCCGCTGATGCGCGCCGCCGAATCCTTGCCCTTGATGTTGCGGATCATGACGGACGCGAACTGGCGCAGGATGGTGTCGCCCGCTGAATTGCCCCATTTGTCGTTGATTTCCCTGAACGAATCGAGATCGGCGGCGGCCAGGGTCAGCGGCAGATTCTTCTGCCTCGCATTGAAGATAGCCTCGTCCAGAAGTTCGTCGAAGCGGCGCCGGTTAGGGATCTGCGTCAGATGATCGAGCGAGGAGTTCCTCCGCACGCCGGCCAGTTCCTTTTCCAGCTTGCTGAGCTTGGTGCGGTTCTTGCGCAGTTCCACTTCCATGCGCTGGGCCGAGACCAGGTGGCGCTGGTTGGCTTTCAGCAGCCGCGTGATCGCCGAGGAAAGGTCCTGTCGATTGGCGCTGGCGGCCAGCGTCCGCCGGATGCTGCGCAGAGCGCCGGTAAAGGTGGAATTGTCATTGAGCCCGGTTTCGATGCTGCCGTTCAACTCCCCCATGGTGTTGTTCATCTGATCGCTGAGGTCGCTCAGATCGTCGGTGACGGCGCGGGGCGATATCTGTTGCATGTAAACGTCGGTGAGCCATGACGCCGTCAACGGCGCACCGGTATTCATTGCGGTGTCGATAGTGCCGTTGACCGCCTCGTTCTCGCGCGTCGCGTACGTGTACCACACATGGTAGACTTCGGGCGTCAGCGGTGTGCCGTAGGTTCGGGCGAATTTCAGCGCGCGCTCCGATATTCCGCCGGTTTCATCGGCGGTGTCCCCCGCGTCAAGTTCAATTTTCCGGAACAATTGCATCTCGCGCGATCCTCGACCACGCATCTGTCTGGCCGAGGCAGGTTGAAAATTCGTAAAACCGTGCCCCAAATCCGGCCGTCGAAACGCCCGATATCACCGGTGCGGAAAAATTTGCGCCCGTGCCGCAAAATCGCCCCGTTTGGGATCGACGATTCGCTCCGCGCTGCCGCCCATCCGGCCCGTCGAGTGTGTTTGTCCCGCCAAGGGGCGGCGCGTTGCCATTGAGAAATGTGATTCCTGAAGGAAATCAAGAAAATGAAACTGGCGGTTAATCGCGGGCAGGTGCTCAAGTTCTTGCGAACCATGCATTCCTGGCTCGGGTTGTTCGTTTTTCCCTGGGTGATTCTGATCGGTGCGACCGGGTTCTATCTGAACCACTGGAAACCGATCCTGCGCTATCTCAACGGCCCGGGATACGACGAGGCGCAGTTCGACACCTGGCAGGCCGCGGCGCCGGTGACCAGGGAAACCGCGCTGGCAGTCGCGCGCAATTACTGGCCCGAAGAAAATCCGGTGAAGGTCAAGGACGTCAAATACCATCACAGGAAGGCCATTTCGGTCAGCAAGCCGTCGGGGCGGATCATCGTCACAAAGCCGACCGGGCACTATTTCGTCAAGACCCTGTACACCCGCCGAACCTTTGCGCCCGACGGTACCCTGCTCGATTCCAAGATATACTGGGCCAGGTTCTTCAAACGTCTGCACACCGAAGGCTGGCCAACGAACAGGTTCGGCACCTGGCTGGCCGATCTGACGAGCGTCGCGATGGTGGTCTTTGGTGTCAGTGGCATTTTCCTGTGGTGGCTGCCGCGTTCGAGACGGATCATGCGCGCGCTGCGGCCACGGCATACCTGACCGATCACCGGATCATGATGCCCTTCGACGGGAACCACTGCCCGGATTGACGAGGATCGCGCCCGCCTGGGGGCGGGGCGCGCGCCCCCCGGTGCCGCGCTCAGACCCCCGGATGGGGCGGCAGGCGGATCGGGAAGCGCTCGCGCAGCATCCGGTCCAGTTCCGGTTCGAACATCGCCGGCGCCGGCGAGGCCAGCATTTCGTGCTTGCGGCGGGTGGCGTTGCGCAACAGGTCCGGCCGGTCGGCCTCGGCCCATTCCTTGGGGCTGGTGCGGTCGCCGAGCGCCGGATAGACGTATTCCGTCTGCATCAGGCTCAGCGTCTGGTCGGACCCCAGGTAGTGCCCCGGACCGTCCAGGCAGACCGACCGCATGACCTCCAGGCTCAGCGTGTCGTCGGTGACCTCGATACCGCGCACGCAGCGCTGCATCTGCCCCAGCATGTCGTCGCCGAGGATCAGGCTTTCGTGGCAGAAACCAAGCAGCGAGGCATGCATGCCGACCGCCTCGTAGATCATGTTGAGCCCGGCCAGCCCGGCCATCACGTTCGATGTCGCCTGTTCCCAGCCCGCCTGCATGTCGGGAAGTTTGGCGTCGGCGATGCCGGCGCACGAACCGCCCGGCAGGCCATAGAACTTGTGCATCTGGGCGCAGGCCGCCGTCAGCAGCGCCTGCTCGCCGGAGCCGCCCGACATCGCCCCGGTGCGCAGGTCGGACACGAACGGCCAGGTTCCGAATACCGCGGGGTAGCCGGGCTCTATCGCATTCACGTAGACCACGCCCGCCAGGCATTCCGCGACCGCCTGCACGATGGCC
>JBHHXR010000075.1:0-13917 GCA_046757205.1 Paracoccaceae bacterium | reverse complement strand
CGTAACCCTGCATGCGCGCCCGGGTTCGTTCGTCGAGAACGGCAACCTCGGCGGTGGGCGGTGTTGTTTCGGTCACGGCGGATACCGTCGCTTGCATCGTCGACTCCCGCGGCTCCGCCGGGACCGCCCCCCCCCCGCGCAGGACCGTCAACTCCTGCGGAAACCGCTTGCGCAGATATCCGGTCGAGGAAATCCGCTTGATCATGTCGATGGAGGTCTTGGCAACTTCATCGTTGACGGAAGCGACATTGCGCTTGCCTTCGGAATCACCGCGCCCGATGTCGTCGATGGAACTGCCGCCCGGCTTGACATGGGCGAGGTCGGTCCTGTCCAGGTAGCTGACCGCCAGTTCCCGGAAAATGTAGTCGAGGATCGAGGTCGCGTTCTTGATCGAGTCGTTGCCCTGCACCATGCCGGCCGGTTCGAACCGGGTGAACGTGAACGCCTCGACGAACTCGTCGAGCGGCACGCCGTATTGCAGGCCGACCGATACCGCGATCGCGAAATTGTTCATCATCGCCCTGAAGGCCGCACCTTCCTTGTGCATGTCGATGAAGATCTCGCCAAGCGTCCCGTCGACGTATTCTCCGGTGCGCAAGTAGACCTTGTGACCGCCCACAATGGCCTTCTGGGTGTAGCCCTTGCGCCGTTCCGGCATCCGTTCGCGATGCCCTTTCACGATCTCGCGGATCACCACTTTCTCGACGAGTTTCTCGGCGAGAACCGAGGCTTTCTCCGAAGCCGGCGCACTGGCCAGCGCCTCTTCCGCCTCCTCGTCGTCTTCGACCAGCGAGGCGGAAAGCGGCTGCGACAACTTGGAGCCGTCGCGGTAGAGCGCGTTCGCCTTCACGCCGAGCGACCAACTCAGTTCATATGCGGTCTTGCAATCCTCGATGGTCGCGTCGTTCGGCATGTTGATGGTCTTTGAAATGGCGCCCGACACGAAACTTTGCGCCGCCGCCATCATCCGGATATGGCTCTCGGCGGTCAGGAACCTGCGGCCGATCTTGCCGCACGCATTGGCGCAATCGAACACCGGATAATGTTCTTCGCGCAGGAACGGCGCACCTTCCAGCGTCATCGTTCCGCAGACATGCATGTTGGCCGCCTCGATCTGTTCCCTGGTGAATCCAAGGTGGCGCAGCAAATCGAAACCCGGGTCGTTCAGCTTCCCGGCCGGTATTCCCAAAGTGCCCGAACAGAACTCCTCGCCCAGCGTCCACTGATTGAACACGAAGCGGATATCGAAAGCCGTGGGCAGCGCGGCCTCGATCCGCTCGATCTCCGACGGGCCGAACCCGTGCCCGAGCAAGGTTGTGTGGTTGATGCCGGGCGCGTTGCCCATGGTGCCATGTCCGACGGCGTAGGCGACCATCTCCTCGATTTGGGCAGATGCATAGCCGAGCGCCTCGAGCGCCGCCGGAACCGACCGGTTGATGATCTTGAAATACCCGCCGCCCGCCAGCTTCTTGAACTTGACCAGCGCGAAGTCAGGCTCGATCCCGGTTGTATCGCAATCCATCACCAACCCGATGGTGCCGGTCGGCGCGATCACGGTCGCCTGCGCGTTGCGGTAGCCGTATTTCTCGCCCAGCTCCAGCGCCTCGTCCCACGCCAGGTGCGCGAAGTTCAGCAATCGGCCGTCCGGGCAGTTGTCGTGATCCAGCGCGACCGGGCTGATGGCAAGCCCCTCGTAGCCCGAGGTCTCGCCATAGGCCGCCCGGCGGTGATTGCGGATCACGCGGAGCATGTGCTCGGCGTTCGCGCCATAGCCCGCAAAAGGCCCGATCTCGCGCGCCATTTCGGCCGACGTGGCGTAGCAGACACCGGTCATGATCGAAGTCAGCGCACCGCACAGGGCGCGTCCCTCGTCGGAATCGTACCCGTACCCCATGTTCATCAGCAGACCGCCGATATTGGCGTAGCCCAGGCCGGTCGTGCGGAATCTGTGGCTGAGCTCGGCGATGCGCGGGCTGGGGAACTGCGCCATCAACACCGAAATTTCCAGCGTGATCATCCAAAGCCGCGTCGCGTGGATGTAGGCCTCGGTATCGAACTTACCGTTGCGCAGGAAGGTGAGAAGGTTCACCGAGGCCAGGTTGCACGCGGTGTCGTCGAGGAACATGTATTCCGAACACGGGTTCGACGCCCTTATCGGCCCGTCGGCGGGGCAGGTGTGCCACGAGTTGATCGTGTCGTGAAACTGGATGCCGGGATCGGCACAGGCCCAGGCGGCGTGGCCGATCTGATCCCACAGGTCGCGCGCCTTCACGGTCTTTGCCACCTTGCCGTCCGTCCGGCGCAGCAGTTCCCACTCGCCACCGTCGCGCACCGCCTGCAAGAACCTGTCGGTCACGCGCACCGAATTGTTGGAATTCTGCCCGGAAACCGTGAGGTAGGCCTCGGAGTCCCAGTCGGTGTCGTAGATCGGAAACTCGATCGAGGTGTGCCCCTGAGCGGCGTACTGAAGAATGCGTTTCACATAGGTTTCCGGGACCGCCGCCTTCTTCGCCGACCTTATCGCCGACTTGAGCGCCGGGTTCCTGTCCGGTGCGAACGCGTCCTCCTCGCGTCCGTCCCAGGTCTTGATGGCATCGAAGATCCCGTTAAGTTTCTGCTCGTGAAGCCTGGAACCCGCAACCAGTGACGCCACTTTCTGTTCTTCGACGACTTTCCAGTTGATGAATTCCTCGATGTCCGGGTGATCCATGTCGCAGATCACCATCTTTGCTGCCCGACGGGTTGTCCCGCCCGATTTGATGGCGCCGGCGGCCCTGTCCCCGATTTTCAGGAAGGACATCAGGCCGGAGGATTTGCCGCCGCCACCCAGTCTTTCGTCCGCCGCGCGCAGCGACGAGAAATTGGTCCCGGTGCCGGACCCGTACTTGAACAGACGCGCCTCGCGCGTCCACAGATCCATGATGCCGCCCTCGTTCACCAGATCGTCGGCGACCGACTGGATGAAGCACGCGTGCGGCTGCGGGTGCTCGTAGGCCGATTTCGACTTGACCAGCTTGCCGGTCTCGAAATCGACGTAGTAATGCCCCTGACCGGGGCCGTCGATGCCATAGGCCCAGTGCAGGCCGGTGTTGAACCACTGCGGCGAATTCGGCGCGGCCATCTGGGTCGCCAGCATGTAGCGCATTTCATCGAAATACGTTTTGGCGTCGCCCTCGGTCGAAAAATATCCACCTTTCCAGCCCCAGTACGTCCACGCCCCGGCCAGACGATCGAAGACCTGGCGCGCGCTGCATTCGCCGGTATACCGCGCTTCCTCCGGCAGTTGCTCAAGCGCCTTGTCGTCGGCAACCGTCCGCCACAGAAACTCCGGCACGCCTTTTTCGCGCACCTTTTTCAGGCGCGCGGGCACGCCCGCCTTGCGGAAATATTTCTGCGCCAGAACGTCGGCCGCGACCTGGCTCCAGCCCTCGGGCACCTCGAAATCCGTCAGTTCGAAGACGACCGAGCCATCCGGATTTCGTATTTCGGACGACGTCCTGCGAAACTCCAGCTCGCCATACGCCCCGGTTGAAGCCTTGGTGAAACGACGGTCGATCTTCATTCTCACTGCCCCTCATTCTTTTTGATTTTGTCGCCCGTACACGGAGGCACGCTGTAAAATACCGAAGCGGGCGCCCGAATTTCGGTGGTGACGGGGAAAACCGGCTTCTGCCCTCACGGATACTAGATGTTGTGGCATCCGTCGCGGCGAGCACAAACTGACGCATGTGCCGGGGCCGGGTCAACGAAAAATTTCACAAATTCGTGACTTTTTTTGGTTGACTTCGTTTTCGCGGTTCGGGCCGCTCGAAAGGTGCCGCCAAAGCCCCGGCCGCTTCGTTTCGCGCCCGGCGCCCGGCCACCCTTGGCGCGCCATCCGGCGGCTGGCAGTTTTCCCGGAATTCCGTTGTCTTACCGCAGGCGATTGAGACGCCACAAGCCACCGGCGGCCCGGTATGTCCAGTATGGCGACCTGTCGGAGCGACACAGAATCGAAAGTTAACGCCCGGCCGGCAATGTGTATCCGCGACACGTTCGGTCGCGTTTTGACGCATGGAGAAACCCGCGCTTCGCAAGAATGCGGCGGCAACGGGAGATTCGCCAATGCTCGACCTCGACAAGCTCCATTCGGACCTCGGCCTGGTTAACCGGCCGGTATCTCAGGCGCGCGGACTGCCCAACGAGCTCTACACATCCGGCGATGCGCTTGCTCTCGAACGGGATCGGATATTCAAGCGCGGCTGGGCCTGCCTGGGATTCGGCTGCGACGTGCCGGAACCCGGCGACGCGATGCCGGTGGATTTCCTCGGCATGCCGCTCTTGCTCGTTCGCGATCACGACGGGCAGTTGCGGGTGTACGAGAACGTATGCCGCCACCGCGGCATGATTCTGGTCAGCGAAAAGAAGAATTTCGGCGGAGTGATCCGCTGTCCCTATCATTCCTGGTGTTACTCGCTCGACGGCAGGCTCCGGGCAACGCCGCATGTCGGCGGTCCCGGCATCAACCGACACGAAGCGGTGGTTCCCGACCGCGCGGGCCTGAACGAAATCCGCGCCGGCGTTTTCATGGATCTGGTCTTTGTCGACATTGACGGCGACGCGCCGGGATTCAACCAGTGGACTGCGCCATTACGCAGTCGTTTCGAGGATTTTTCCGACCGGCCGATTTATCATGGCGGTCAGGGCTCGGGATTTTCGTTGGATATCGGGGCCAACTGGAAACTGATCCTGGAAAACAACTGCGAAAGCTACCACTTGCCCTGGGTCCATCCCGGACTGAACAGTTATTCCAAACTCGAAGACCATTACCATATCGAGGCGCCGGGGTTTTTCTCCGGCCAGGGCACCCGCGTCTACAGGCCCGACCTGCAGTCGGATCTTTCCTTTCCGGATTTCCCGGACCTGCCCGGGAAATGGGACTCCGGCGCCGAATATGCCTCGCTCTACCCGAATTCGTTCGTCTCGGTGCATCGCGACCATGTCTGGTTCGCGCTTCTTTCGCCCAAGGCCCATGACCGGACCGTGGAACGCGTCGAGATCTATTATTCCAGCGAAGAGGCGGCAATAAGCGAGCGTTTCAAGCCGCTCAGGGAAAAGAACGCCGCGCTCTGGAAAGATGTTCTGACGGAGGATGTCATGGTCACGGAAGGCATGCAAAAGGGACGCAGCGCGCCGATTTTCGACGGCGGCGTGTTTTCGCCCGTCATGGACAGTCCCACACATTGCTTTCACGCCTGGGTGGCCGAGCGCCTTGGATCGTGACCGGCAGGCCGATGAAATCGACCGGCAACTCCGGGAACTGCATGGCGGCGCGGAAGTGCTGCGGCTGTCCGATCTGCACCTCCGGGCCGCGGAAATCATGGATTCGCGGAAAGGGCGGCGGTTCCATCTGACGCAGGCGTGGGTTTTCGCTCTTGTGGCCGGTGATGCGCGGCGCGTTTCCCTGCTTGAAAGGGAACTGCGTTCCCTCGGCGCTCTCTGACTGCCGGCTCAACCTGAAATATCGACCACAAGCTTTTGATAATACGGTATTTCCGGTGTCCGTATGATGGTCGGGAAATGCGCGTGCCGCAAGCTGTCTGGAAAATGCTGGGATTCCAGGCACAACCCTGCGAAGGGTCCGTAGTGCTGGCCGCCCAGCCCCGGCACCGGCACGTCCAAGTTCGGCGCATTGAAAAGTTGCAGGCCTGGCTCTCCGGTCCACAGGCGCAAGGTCACACCGCTGCTGGGTTCGGTCACGGCCGCGCTCGGCAAGGAGACGTCACGCTGCTCGTCGAGCACTACGTTGACGTCGAATCCCACGCGGTCGGGGTCGCGGTCCGCGATGCTGGCGGCCTCACGGAAATCGAAGACCTGACCGTCGATCGGGGCGATCTCCCCGGTCGGTATCAATTCCGCGTCCACCGGTGTATAGCGCGAGGCCGCCACTTGCAGCACATGCCCGCGCACGTCGCCGCCGCCCGAGAGATTGTAGTAGTTGTGCTGCGCGAGGTTGATCGGCGTCGGCCGGTCCGGAACCCCGCGCATTTCACAGGTGAGCGTGGAACCTTCCAGCCGAAACTCGACCGAAAACTCGACATTGCCGGGAAAACCCTCCTCGCCGTCAGGACTGGAATAGCGCAGCCGGACGGCGTTGCCTGCGGAATCGGTACCGATTTCCCACATCCGGCGCCCCAGGCCGAGCATCCCGCCGTGCAGCGTGTGCCGGTTTTCATTCGCCGGCAGCCGGTACCGCCTTCCGCCCAAGTCGAATGCAGCATTCGCGATCCGGTTGGCAACCCGGCCGGCGATGATGCCGAAGGATTTGGAGTGGGCCGGATAGGCGGAAAAATCGTCGAAACCCAGGACCACCGGCATATCCGCGCCGGCCACCGGGATTCTCCAGTCGCGGATGACGCAGCCGTAATTGAGGACCGAGACCCGCGCCTCGCCGGTCTCCAGAACCGCCTCGACAACCTCGTGGCCGTCATGCCGGCCGATCACGCGGGTCGTCGTCATGGATGCCCCCCCTCCCGCTTCGGATCACTCTGGAAAGGCAGAACCATAACACCTCCGCGTCATGAGTTAATGCCAAAGCGCCGGTTCTTGCGGCACGCGGTTGTCACCGATGTCCCGGGTGCAATCCGTTACCCGTGTCTCCCGGTCGGACAGGTGAAAAATGGTCGGGGCGATAGGATTCGAACCTACGACCTACGGTTCCCAAAACCGCCGCGCTGCCAGACTGCGCCACGCCCCGATTGCCGCCTGCATCTAGCCGGACTCGGCGATGATGAAAAGGAAAATCCGTTTACTGCACCGGGCACGGCCAAGCGGCCACGGACCGGTCAAGCCGCGGATGGCGTATTTCCGCGCCCTCGGCGAGACCCAGCGCGTCAACCGTTCCCGCGTTGACTTCCAGCACCATCAGCACATCGTTCCCGCCGAAGATGGTCTGTTCGCTGAACGGAACGGTGTCGCGCGCGATTCTGGTCACGACGCCGCGCTTGTCCACGAACAGCATGTCGAGCGGCAGCGGCGTGTTGCGCATCCAGAAATAAACGTCCTGCGGAACATCGTACACAAACAACATGCCGGCAAACCGCGCCAGCGACTCGCGGAACATCAGCCCCTTGCTGCGCAATTCGCCGGTGTCCGCCACTTCAACGGAAAAGCGCGCCGAGTTTCCGTCCTGGCGCACCCAGACGATATCCGGGCGGCAGGCGCCGGATGCAAATGCCGGCTGTATCAGGATGATTGCCAGGACAATGGCAAGCCATGTCCTGAAGAGGCCCGGCATCACTCGGTGATCGAGGCGTCTTCGACCCGGCAGGCGTGGTCCCACGACCTGACCTCCGCCGCCATGCGCCCGCGCGGCCCCTGCACGATCCGCACGCAAATCGCCTCGCCGGGCTGAAGGTCGGCCAGGCCGAACTGCCTGAGAACCTCCATGTGAACGAAGACATCCTCCGGCTCGCCGTAAGTGTTCACGAAGCCGAAACCCTTGGTCTTGTCGAACCATTTGACGCGCGCCGGCAGCAGAGGCGCATCCACCGCCGCCTCAAGAGCGATCTCCGTTGGCCGCACCTGCGGGTCGTCCACCTCCGCACGGGCGTCCGGGACGATGATCTCGTGGATCACGGTCGCCTGGCGTCCCCGTTCAGTACCCTGGACTTCGATCGTTATCGAGGCACCTTCGGCAACACTGCTTCTGCCGAAATTCCGCAGAACGTTTGCGTGGAGAAGGATATCTCCCTCGCCATCCTCGGGGATGATGAAACCGTATCCCTTCGTGGCATCAAACCACTTTACTTGCCCCTTTATCATCCCATCCAAGCCTTTGTTTTTGTTTTCTATTCCAGCTCGAACATGGCACTTGCCACATCACACACCAGCCGGCGCTTCTCCGCCGCGTCAGAAATCCAGTATCCTCAAATAAGCCTTTCTTTGCAAGCATATCTGGAAGTACGGCTTCACAATCGCCGGCCGGCGGCGGAAGCGGATTCGCCGGGCGTTGCCCTCCCGTCCCTTTCCTGCTTCCAGGTCGGTTGCGATTCCCCGCCTGCCGGATCCGCGTTTCGCGTGTTGGGATACCGCCGGCAGCCCCGGCAATCGCCGCTCCTCGGGCCTGCCGCTCGCCGCGTTCCGCCCGTTCTTCAAGATGGTCCCGCGCACCGGTCCGCCATCACGGGTTCAGGCGATCGATGATCCAGTCTCCGCCCACGTTGTCCCGGCGCCAGCGGAAGCGATCGTGCAGCCGGTGCGCGCCATCGGCCCAGAACTCGATCTCCAGCGGCCGGATGCGAAACCCGCCCCAGAACGGCGGGCGCGGCGGGTTCGGTCCGAACCGCGCCGCCACCCTGGCGACTTCCTTCACCAATTGCGCACGCGAGCCGAGCGGCTGCGACTGCCGCGACGCCCAGGCGCCCAGTCGGCTCTTGAGGCTGCGCGAGGCGAAATACGCGTCGGCCTTGGGCCCGTCCTCGCGTTCCGTCACGCCGCGAACCCTGATCTGGCGGCGCAAGGACTTCCAGTGCATGACAAACGCCGCCTTCCCGGTGTGCCCGATCTCGACGCTCTTCTGACTGCCGAAATTGGTATAAAACAGGAAGGCGTCCACTTCTATTTCCTTGAGAAGCACCATCCGCACGTTCGGCAGTCCTTCGGTATCGACCGTCGCCAGCGCGATGGCGTTGGGATCGTTCGGTTCGAGCGGTTCGGCTTGGGCCAGCCACCGCCGCGCGATCTCGAACGGGTCCGTTCCTGCGAAAATTCCACCGCGCCTTGCGTGCTCTTCCATTACAATCCCCGCCATGCTTGCAGTCCGGAAGATAGCGGTTGCGGCCCGGTAAGCAATATCGCCCGAGCGAGGATGCTTGATGCGCCCTGACCTTTCGCCTAAACCCGTCTGAATGTACCTCCGGAAATGCAGAAGGTCAGAGGATGGCAGAGGGACTGATGAACGGGAAGCGCGGCCTCGTCATGGGCGTCGCCAATGACAAGTCCATCGCCTGGGGCATCGCCCAAGCCTGCCATGCACAGGGAGCGGAACTGGCCTTCACCTATCAGGGCGAAGCCCTCGGCAAGCGGGTGCAGCCGCTGGCGCACAGCCTCGGGTCGGACATCATCGTGGAGTGCGACGTCACCGACGACGCCTCGATGGACGCGGTATTCGCGGCGCTCGGCGAGAAATGGGGAAAGCTCGATTTTCTCGTTCACGCCATCGGATTTTCCGATAAGAACGAATTGCGCGGGAGGTACGTCGATACCACGGCAGCCAATTTCAACCTGACCATGAATATCTCGGTCTATTCGTTTACCGCCGTTGTCCAGCGCGCCGAAAAGCTGATGTCGGAGGGCGGATCGTGCCTGACGCTGACATATTTCGGCGCCGAGCGGGTGATGCCTCATTATAACGTCATGGGCATCGCCAAGGCCGGGCTGGAGGCAAGCGTGAAATACATGGCGATGGACCTCGGGCCGCAGAACATCCGCGTCAACGCCCTGTCCGCCGGTCCGATCAAGACGCTGGCGGCCTCCGGCATTGGCGATTTCCGTTACATCATGAAGTGGAACGAGTTGAATTCGCCGCTCAGACGCAACGTGACGCAGACCGATGTGGGAAAGGCGGCGATGTACTTGTTGTCCGACCTGGCATCCGGCGTCACCGGCGAGGTGCATCATGTCGATGCCGGGTATCACGTCGTCGGAATGAAGGCCGAGGACGCGCCGGACATCGATGTCGTGTCGGGACGAAAATGATGAGTAACGGGAAAACCGGGCGCCTGCCCCATGAAAAGGGCTTTCACGTGAGCTGGGACCAGATCCATCGCGATGCCCGCGCGCTGGCCTGGCGGCTGGACGGGCATGGGCCCGACAACGGCGCCCGGAAGGGGATCGTCGCGGTTACACGCGGCGGTATGGCACCGGCGATGATCGTGGCGCGCGAGCTTGACATCCGCACGGTCGATACGATCTCCATCAAGAGCTATGACCACCAGAGCCGGTCCGACGCGGTGGTGCTGAAGAGCCCGGACGCGGAACTGATGGGGGACGGGAAAGGCATCCTCATCATCGACGATCTGGTTGATACCGGAAAGACGCTTGAAATCGTCCGGAAGAACTACCCCGCGGCTCATTTCGCAACCGTATACGCGAAGCCGAAGGGCCGCGGCATGGTTGACACCTTCATCACCGAGGTGAGCCAGGACACGTGGATTTTCTTCCCTTGGGACATGGCGTTGCAGTATGTCGAACCCTACCGCGGCACGGATTGATCGAAAACGGCGGCCACGCGCTTTGCCGGTGTCTGCGCCGAAGCAGGGGCGCGGGAAGCCCCTGCTCGACCGCCTCCTGCACCAGATATTCGAGGCGAGCCTGTTCCTGAAGGGCTTCTTCGCGGTGCTCGAATTCGCTGGCGGGGTGGCGCTGTACTCGGTCGGGAACGACTGGATTCTGGCGCTCGTCCAGCGGCTGACCCTCAACGAGCTGATCAGCGACCCGAACGACGCGATAGCCCTGACGCTGCTGAATTTCGCGCAGAACTTCTCGGTTGAATCGAAGGATTTCTACGGCCTCTACCTGGCCACGCACGGGATCGTCAAACTGGTGCTCGTCGGCGGGCTGGTAGCGCGCATCCGCTGGGCCTATCCGGCCGCAATCGCCACCCTGTTCCTGTTCATCGCCTATCAGCTCTACCGGTACTACATCACCGCGTCCTTCGGCCTGGTGATAATCAGTGGCTTCGACGTGATCCTGATCGCCCTCATCCGGCGCGAATACATGGTCATGCGAAGGGAGCCGGCCGGCTGAAAGAGGGCGACCGGGTGTTCGGCGATCCGCGCAACCTACTTCAGTATCGTCTCCGGCCCCATCACTGCGTTCGGCAGAACCGTCGAGAGCCATGGGATGTAGGTCACCATGATCAGGAAGACGAACAGGATGCCCAGCCACGGCAGCGCCGCCCTGACCACGCGCAGCATCGGCATGCCGGCGACACCGGAGGTCACGAACAGGTTGAGGCCGACAGGCGGCGTGATCATGCCGATCTCCATGTTCACCACCATGATGATGCCGAGGTGAATGGGATCGATCCCGAGCGTGATGGCGATCGGGAAGACCAGCGGCGCAACGATAACGATGAGCCCCGAGGGTTCCATGAACTGACCGCCGATCAGCAGGATCACGTTGACGATCACCAGGAACATGACCGGCCCGAACCCGGCGCTGAGCATGGAGTTGGCAATCTCCTGCGGCACCTGTTCGTCGGTCAGCACGTGCTTCAGGATCAGCGCGTTGGCGATGATGAACATCAGCGTGACGGTCAGCTTGCCCGCCTCAAAGAGCGTATGCCGCGTGTCCACGTGCCAGAACGCCGTAACCAGGGCGTGCGGCCTCCGATAAAGTGGGATCGCACTGTCGCCGTTCTCTCCGGCAAGCGGACCCATGTCCCGGTAGATGAAGCTGGCGATCAGGAAGGCATAGACGCACGCCACGGCAGCGGCTTCCGTCGGCGTGAAGATCGCCCCGGTCAATCCGGGGATTCCGTAAATCCCCACCATGATAATGACCATCAGAAACAATCCCCAGCCGGCTTCGCGCGCCGACGCGAAAACCTCGCCCCAGCCCAGCCAGTCGCCCTTCGGCAAATTGCGCACACGCGCCGCCAGGTAGATGCCGGTCATCAGCATGAGCCCGGCCAGAATGCCGGGAATCACGCCGGCAAGAAACATGCGGCCGACGGAAACATCGGTCGCGGCGGCGTAAACGACCATGACGATCGAGGGCGGGATCAGGATGCCGAGCGTGCCGGCGTTGCAGATGACGCCTGCGGCAAAGTCTTTCGTGTAACCGGCCTGCGTCATGCCGGCGATGACGATCGATCCGATGGCGACCACGGTCGCCGGCGACGACCCGGACAGCGCCGCGAACATCATGCAGGCAAACACGCCGGCGATGGCGAGGCCACCGTGGAAATGCCCGACGCAGGCGATGGCGAAGCGGATGATCCGCCGCGCCACGCCGCCGGTCGACATGAAACTGGAAGCGAGGATGAAGAACGGGATCGCCAGCAGCGTGAAATGCCCCTCGAAGGCGGAAAACAGCGTCTGCGCAATGGATGCCAGCGAACTGTCGGAAAACACCAGCAGGAAAAGCACCGAACTGAGGCCCAGCGCCACCGCTATCGGCACGCCGATCAGCAGAAAACCGATGACCATGAGAAACAGGATGGCGACGCTCACTGCTCGATCTCCCCTGCCTTCGCCGCAGCTTCTTCAACCGCATCCTCGGCTTCATGGCTGACTATCAGCGTGTCTATGTCGCCCTTCCAGAGCCGCCAGGTTGCCTGAATGAACCGGAAAAGAAGCAGCGCCATCGACAGCGGCAGGACCGCATAGGGCAGGAATCGCGGCACCTTTTCGTAGGCCTCGCCCTCATTGAAAATGTCTTTCAGGAATGCCAGCACCTGCGGCATCGGGATGTCGTTGACCTCGTACCATCCTTTTTCCAGGTACTTTTCCTCGAAACCGAGCGGGAACCAGCGGCCGTCGGTACCCGGAAGGTTGGCGAAATTCGCCCAATAATCCCAGGCTCCCTTCAGCAACAGGAACGAATAGACGAGGCAAAGCGCCGCCGACAGAAGCCCCAGAAGTCTGCGGACCCCGGGCCCGACCATGCTGGTGACCGCGTCGACGCCGAGATGCGCGCCGATCTTCACGCAGTAGGAAACCCCGAGCAGGACCATCCAGGCGAACATGAAAACGGTCAGCTCAAGCGCCCAGAGAATGTTGACGTTGAGGCCGTACCGGGCGACGACATTCGCGAAGGTCAGCAGCGTCATGACGCCCAGAATAAATGCGATAAGCGTCTCTTCCAGATGGTCGATTGCGTGCTTGCTATGCTTCATAGGCCGGTCTTTCTCCTTCGCGCGCGTCGGGCAACGCCCAACCACACGAATCCCGACCCCCGTTTCAGGGGTCGGGATTTTCTTGTCAGCCCGATCAGTGGGTCAGGTTGATTGCCTGCGCCGCAGCGATATTCTCCGCCCCGACGTCCCCTTCAAACTGCGCCCAGACCGGCTTCATCGTGTCGACCCATTCCTGACGCTGTTCCGGCGTCAGCTGGCGAACCACACCGCCGGCGGCAATTACCGCCTGCTTGGCCTCTTCGTTGACCTTGGTCGATTCGGCGTTGCGCGTCACGGTAACCTCCTTGACGATCTGCAGGAACTGGTCGCGCACGTCGGCCGGCAGGCCGTTCAGCCACTCGACGCTGGTCACCAGCAGATAGTCGATGATGCCGTGGTTGGTCTCGGTCACGCCGTCCTGCACCTCGAAGAACTTCTTGCCGTAGATGTTCGACCAGGTGTTTTCCTGCCCGTCCACGACACCCTGCTGCAGCGCGCCGTAAACTTCCGAGAACGCCATTTTCTGCGGGTTACCGCCAATGGCCTTCATCTGCGCCACCAGCACATCTGACTGCTGAACCCGGAATTTCAGGCCATTGGCGTCGCTCGGCACGATCAGCGGCTTGTTGGCCGACATCTGTTTCATGCCGTTGTGCCAGAAGGCCAGCCCCTGCAAGCCGCGTTTCTGCATGGAATCGAGCATCGCCTGACCGGTGTCGGAAAGCTGAAACTCGTTCACGGCGTCCACGTTCTTGAACATGAACGGCAGGTCGAAGATGCGGAATTTCTTGGTGAACTTCTCGAACTTCGAAAGCGATGGCGCGGCAAGCTGCACATCGCCCTGCAACATGGCTTCGAGAACCTTGTTGTCGTTGTAGAGCGTCGAGTTCGGGAACACCTCCATGCAGGCCTTGCCGTTCATTTCCTCGTTCACGCGCTTTTCAAGCAGCGAGGCGGCAATCCCCTTGGGGTGTTTGTCAGTGTTTGTCACATGGCTGAACTTGATGACGATCCCGCCAGGATCGCACTGCGCC
>JBHHXR010000074.1:0-13939 GCA_046757205.1 Paracoccaceae bacterium | reverse complement strand
TTTCGTTCAACCGAAATAAAGTAATAACAAAGATTTAGCACTTTTTTTTCGAGTCCCTTCTGCGCACCACACGTTTCTGATATTCATAATATTTTCGTTGTGCTCACTGCTTCGCGTGGTTTTCAGTCCACCTTCTTGTCCACCTTGGAAACCCGGAATACCAACTCATGGCCAACATGATCGCCGGTGCCAAGGCATTGGGCGCATGATCGACAGCGGACGCACTGACCACATTAACGGCCGAGACGATTTCATGAGTGCGCGCGTTGGCTGCATCGCCTGAGCATCTTTCGGCACCATGGACCGCACAAACTCCAGGTAAATTTTCCAGTTGGACGCCCGTAACAACCTCGTCTTGATGGCGGCTTGGGGAGTTTCGGAGTGGATTTCCCGGTGCTGGTGTCCTTTGTCGCGGTTCCCGGAAGACCCGGGCGGGGCGTTCCGGCCTGAGGTCTGCGCGCTTGCCATCCTTCTTTCCCGGAAGACCAGGCGTTTCATGTTGAAGGCGATATTGGCCATGCCGATCCTGGCCCTGGCGCAACCGGTCTATGGCGATACACCGGAAAACGCCCCCGGCGCAGCGAGTGCGACTTGCCGTTGGACCGGCAGGCCCGACGGCGGCGGGGCGCATGCTTCACTGACGCTCGATCCATCCGGCAGCGAAGCATGGACGAGCGAGTTGACGCGGCTTGTCCCCGGGGGCACCGGGGGCGCCACATCGAAGCAGGCTCTTTTCGGCTTTCGGCCGGTTTACCCGATGGCGGGAGAGGCTGTCAGGACGACGGCTTCCTCGCCGCCACGACCTTCTGGAAAAGCCCGCCGAAATAGGTCTCCTTGCGCCAGGTGAAGGCGTCGGCATCGGTGGCGAAGTCCCTCAGTTCATGCCGCCAGAGGCTCTTGGCGAAGGGCTCAAGCGTGTCGAAAACCAGGCTGGTTATCGGCTTGAGCGGATGCGCCCAGTGCGGCTTGTGATAATCGACGAAAACCAGCTTGCCGCCCGGCGCGAGACGGGCCAGCATCGCGTCGGTGACCTGGCGTTTGTAGTCCTCGGGCAACTCGTGCATCAGGAAATAGCAGCACACCACGTCGTAGCGTCCGCTGCCCGGGTTGCGGGCATCGGCGAGCCGCACCGATGCCTGTGGCAGGGCGCGAAGCTTTTCGCGGCAGCGCTGCACTTGAATCGGCGTGATGTCGATGATCTCCAGACGCCCCTCGGGGCCGATGTGACGCGCCAGATTGGGCGCGAAACTTCCGTAGACAGAGGCCGGCTGCAGAACCCTTTGCCCCGGTTTCACCTCGGAAAACGCCGCTCTCTGCAGTCGCAGATGCTGCCCCCAAAGGATAACCGAGACCACCAGGTCGCGGTCGAGCAGCGGGACGTCGCGCGGACTCACGTAGGCCCAGTAGTAGGTCTGCTTCATGTAGTCCGGAAGCTCCGGCACCGCGGCTTCGGGCACCCGCCAGGGCTGTACCGCACCCGCGATCTCCGAATCATAGGTAACAGCTTCGGAGCGCGCCGACGCCCGAGCCGTGTTCGGGTTGAACTTGTGTCCTTCAAGCATGGTCGGGTCCTTTTCCTGCCAAGGCAAACTGCCGATCCGGACATCTGCCGCGGCGCGCATTCCGGGAAGCCGGTCCGGAATACCGGTGCTCCAGAGCTTTCGGAGGTGGCGTGCCTCTGTCTTCGTCCTGTGCCACGTTATGGCCAACTTCTGCGGTGCAACATGATATGGATCAAGGTCTGGAAAGTATTTGAGCCGGACGGCAGTCCGGCACCGGGCGAGGCAGTCTGGATTGACGCGCCCCGGCGGTCAGTTCCGGGATGGCGGTTTTTCGGCACACGCCATCACGGGCGGAGATTGACGCCGCCGACCCGCCACCGCGCCGTTTCGTGCAGAAAATCCAGCCGCGTCACCGACAGGTTGTCGACCCTGAATTTCATTGCCGTCCGCGCGTCCATTCCCGCGGCCGACTGCAGCGCGGCGAGTATCGTTCCGAAATGAGCGACCGCGACTATGTCCCGCCCCCGGTGCAGATCGGTGATATCCGCGGTGGCCTTTCGAACACGGCGTCCAAACCGGTTCCAGCTTTCGCCGTTCGGCGGCGCGGCATCGCCGGGTTCTTCCCAGAACCGGCGGCTGAGTTCCGGCTCGGTCTCGGCGATGCTCGTGAAGTCCCGGCCCTCCCAGTCGCCGAAATGCATTTCCCGCAGGGCTTTTTCGGCCGGCCCCAGGTCGCGCGGCCCAAGCACCGCCTCGGCGGTATCCCGCGCCCGGACAAGATCGGACGAAATGACAAGGGCGGGGGCGGGAAGATACCGGCGCAGCCGTTCGAGCGCCGCCGCGTCGGACAGATCGGCCGGAATGTCGGTCCAGCCGTTCGCCGCGCGCGAATGCGTCGGCCCGTGACGCACCCACCACCACCGCGTGATCATTGCCAGGGCTCCGGCAACCCGCCTTTCAGCGTCAGTGGCAGACCTGCCGCGACAAAGACGACGGTATCCGCCTGCCCGGCCACCGCCTGGTTGAGCCTCCCCTGGATGTCGCGGAACCGCCGCCCCACCGCATTTTCCGGCACCAGCCCCATGCCGATCTCGTTGGAGACGCAGATCAGCCGGCCACCGCTCGCCGTCAGCGCCGCCAGCAGCGACCGGCTGTCGGCGTCCGGGTCGGCCCCCTCCGCCATCCGGTTGGAAGCCCATAGCGTCAGGCAGTCGATCAGGCAGACCTGCCCGTCGGGAACCCCCGCGACCGCCTGCGGCAGATCCCGCGGCGCCTCGATGGTGCGCCATCCGGCGCCGCGGCGCTTCCGGTGCTCCTCCACCCGCGCGCGCATCTCGTCATCGGCCGGCAAGCAGGTCGCGACATAGGTCAGCGGCCGGCCGGTTTCGCGCGCCAGCCGCTCCGCGAGGGCCGACTTGCCCGATCGCGCGCCGCCGAGGACAAGTGTCAGATGTTCCGCCATCGGTTCCCGGATATCCCGTCGCGCCCGTCAAAGCAGGTATGGCGCGCCCGATCAAGACGCCCCGCCGCGATTTACCGGCCTTGCCATCGCTTACCGGATGCTGAACAGTCGCCCGATGGCCCGATTCCTGCCGATGATTTTCCTGCTGAGCGGCGTTCTCCCCGCAGTCGCCGTCGAAGACGTCGCTTCGCTTGACTGGAACGCCCTGCTGCGCGCCGAAGTGGTGATCATCGGCGAAGTTCACGACAACCACCATCATCACGACAACCAGGCGCTGATCGTCGCCCGTCTGAGGCCGAAGGCGGTGGTGTTCGAAATGGTTCCCGAAGCTGACGAGGAGAAGTTACGGCAGCTTCCGGCGGCGCGGCGTACCGAACAGGAGCTTTCGGATTTGCTGCGCTGGGAAAAGCGCGGCTGGCCCGATTTCTCGATCTACTGGCCGGTGTTCGAGGCGGTGGGAAACGCCGCGCTCTTCGGGGCGGAGCAGCCGCGCGCCTCGGTTCGCGCGGCCTACGACGACGGCGCTGCCAGCGCTTTCGGCGAATCCGCAGCGAGCTTCGGCCTCGACAAGCCGCTGCCCGCGCCGGAAGCCGACGAGCGCATGGCCGAACAGATGGAGGCGCATTGCAACGCCCTGCCGGAAGACACGCTTCCGCACATGGTCGAAGCCCAGCGTTTCCGCGACGCCGAGCTTTCCAGGGCGGTTCTCCGGGCGCTGCGCGAAAAGGGCCGCGGACCGGTGGTGCTGATAACCGGCAACGGCCATGCGCGGCGCGACTGGGGCGTGCCCGCCCTGCTGCGGATCGCCGCGCCCGGGCTCGATGTGGTTGCCATCGGCCAGTTCGAAGAGGAAGCCGAACCCGGCGCCCCGTTCGACGGGATTCTGGTAACGCCCACGGTGCCGCGCGCCGATCCCTGCGAGGCTTTTCGCGGCCGCAACGACTGACCGGTTCAATCGGCCGCGAAAAACCCGTACAAAGGCATCGGATGCGGGCGTTGCAGTCGAAAGGCGGGCCGGATGCTTCAGGGCCGAAAGATACTCCTCGTCATCGGCGGCGGCATCGCCGCCTACAAGTCGCTGGACCTGATCCGGCGGCTCAAGGAGCGCGGCGCGGCGGTGACGCCCGTCCTGACCCGCGCCGCCGGCGAATTCGTCACGCCCTTGTCCGCCGCCGCGCTGGCGGGCGAGAAGTGTTATACTGACTTGTTCGATCTGACCGACGAAGCGGAAATGGGGCATATCGAACTTTCGCGCGCCGCCGACCTGATCGTGGTTGCACCCGCCACCGCCGACCTGATGGCGAAAATGGCCAACGGAATGGCCGGCGATCTTGCCGCCACCGTGCTGCTGGCGACCGACAAGCGGGTGCTGGTCGCGCCGGCCATGAACGTGCGCATGTGGCTGCACCCGGCAACCCAGCGCAATCTGTCGAAGCTGATCGACGACGGCGTGCTGGTCTGCGGGCCGGACGAAGGCGACATGGCCTGCGGCGAATACGGGCCGGGCCGGATGTCGGAACCGAACGCCATCGCCGACGCCGTCGGGGACGCGCTCCGGAACGGGCCGCTGAAGGGCGCCCGCGCGCTGGTGACCTCCGGCCCGACGCACGAACCGATCGATCCGGTCCGCTATATCGCCAACCGCTCGTCCGGGGCGCAAGGGTCGGCAATCGCCGACGCGCTGGCCGCCGCCGGCGCCGAGGTGACGTTCATCACCGGCCCCGCCTCGGCGCCGTTGCCGGGCGGGTGCAGGGTCGTCGCGGTCGAGACGGCGGCGCAGATGCTCGCCGCCGTCGAGGCGGCGCTACCGGTGGATATCGCCATCTTCGCCGCGGCGGTCGCCGACTGGCGGGTGAAGACGGCCAGCGGCTCGAAGATAAAGAAACGGCAGGGCGCGGCGCTGCCCGAACTTGAACTCGCCGAAAACCCCGACATCCTGCGCCACGTCTCGCAGCTTGCGGAAAACCGCCCCGGGCTGGTGATCGGTTTTGCCGCCGAGACCGACAACGTCGTCGCCAACGCCACCGAAAAGCGCGCCCGCAAGGGCTGTGACTGGATCGTCGCCAACGACGTCAGCCCCGAAAGCGGCGTCATGGGCGGCAGCGAAAACGCGGTGACGCTGATAACCGGCGACGGCGCCGAGGAATGGCCGCGGATGACCAAGGAACAGGTCGCCCGCCGCCTGGTTGAAGCAATCGCAGCACGATGAGCCCGACCGCCGTTTCCTTCCGGCGCTGCGGGGCGGCGGACCCGGCAATTCCCCTGCCGGCCTACGAATCGGACGGCGCGGCCGGCCTCGATGTCCGCGCCAACCTGCCCGCTGAAACCCGGCAAACGGGCATCACGCTGGGCCCAGGCACGCGCGGCCTCGTGCCGACCGGCCTGCGCGTCGCGATCCCGCCGGGTTTCGAGATGCAGGTACGGCCGCGCTCCGGCCTTGCACTGCGCCACGGCGTCACGCTGCTCAACCCGCCGGGAACCATCGACAGCGATTACCGGGGCGAGATCGGCATCATCCTGATCAATCTCGGCGAGCGGGAATTTACGGTCCGGCACGGCGACCGGATCGCCCAGCTCGTGCTGGCGCCGGTGGCGCGGCTGGTCTGGGAAGAGACGCCGGCGCTGGCGGCGTCCGAAAGGGGCAATGGCGGGTTCGGCTCCACCGGGCTGTGATGCGATGCCGCCTTGACGGCGGCGGCGGGTGCTGCAACGACGGCGGCCAACGGCTGGGAAAATGGGCATGGAATTCACCGACGACGAACTGGAACGCTACGCACGGCACATCGTGTTGCGCGAAATCGGCGGGCCCGGCCAGCAGAAGCTGAAGGCCGCCAGGGTGCTGTGCATCGGAGCCGGCGGCCTTGGGTCCCCGGCCCTTCTGTATCTTGCCGCGGCAGGTGTCGGCACGCTGGGCGTGGTCGATGACGACGAGGTCAGCCTTTCGAACCTGCAACGCCAGATCGTTCACACCACGGCCCGCGTCGGCACGCCGAAAACGGAAAGCGCGCGCGCGATGCTTGCCGACATCAATCCGACAATCGCTTTTTCCGGGCACTGCGTCAGGCTCGGCGCCGACAACGCCGAAAACCTCGTTGGTGCCTACGATATCGTGCTCGACGGGTCCGACAATTTCGACACCCGCTACGCGGTGAACGCGGCCTGCGTGGCGGCCGGCAAACCGCTGGTCGCCGCCGCGCTGAGCCAGTGGGAGGGGCAGATCAGCACGTATGCCCCGTCCCTCGGCGCCCCCTGCTACGCCTGCGTCTTTCCCCAAAGGCCTGCGGCCGGCCTCGCCCCGAGCTGCGCCGAGGCCGGTATCGTCGGCGCGCTGGCCGGTGTCGTGGGCTCGATGATGGCGGTCGAGACCGTCAAGCTGATCGTCGGCACCGGCGCGCCGCTGCTGGGCGAGATGCTGATCTACGACGCGCTCTACGGCGATTGCCGCAAGCTGAAGCTGAAGCGCGATCCGAACTGCCGGGCTTGCGCGGACAGCGCCAGGAATCCCGCCTAGAACCGGATGTGTCCACGTGGACAACATCTCCGGTTGTCCCTGCCCGGGCCGCTTGCGGCCCGGGCTGCGCGATACTGCGCAAGAAAGAAAATCCGCCCAGGGGCGTGCCGGCCTAGGACTTGCGGAACCGCAACATGTCCCGCGCATCGGCGAGAAAATCGCGGGCCGATGCGTTGCGGCGGTATCGCGCAACGTCGAGCACGACATAGAGCGCGATCACGACGATCGCGGCGAACAGCATTCCAAACAGCGAATCCGACAGGAAATGACGGCCCATCAAGACGCGGAACGCCGACGTCAGCAGCGCCAGCGAGCCGCAGAACACCGCCAGCGCCACCCGGCCGGTCCCGGTTTTCACATGCGGCCACAGGATGATGGCCACCAGCAGGAAGAACGTCGTCAGCGCCGCCGCCTCGCCGGACACGAAGGAACAGTTCCATTCGCACTGGTCGGTGATCCGGAACGCCTCGGTGAAAACCTTGCCGCCGCCGAACTCTTCCACCTGCGCCGGCCGCGCCCTGCCCCAGAAACCCTTCAGCGCGACATTGACCAGCAGCAGCGGGCCGGTCAGGTATGATAACCCTATGAAAGCCCAGATGCGCGCCGGCACCCTCTGATCGACAAGGGCGGAGCGTATCCAGAAGATCAGCGCGATCGCGGCTGTCAGTCGGAACCCCTGGTGCATCGTTTCGCGGAAAGCCACGAAGAACGGATTTTTCGCAAGATAGAAACCCTTGCGCGCCGGGTCGAAAAACCAGCCCGAAACGGCGAGGTCGATCTCCGGATAACGGACGACAACCACAGCGGCGGCGACGGTCACCGCGAACAGCCAGCCGAGCGCGATCCGCGCGCCTCTGTATTCGGGCGACATCAAGCGTGTCTCAAAGCATCGACGGCACGACCTGGTCGGGCGGGCGGTGCCCGTCGGCGAAGGTCTTGATGTTGATGATCACCTTCTCGCCCATCTCCAGCCGCCCCTCGATGGTCGCCGAGCCCATGTGCGGCAGCAGGAGCACGTTGTCCAGTTCGCGCAGCCGCGGATTGATCTGCGCGCCACGCTCGTAGACGTCGAGCCCGGCCCCGGCCAACTCGCCGGCGCGCAGCATCCGGGTCAGCGCGTTCTCGTCGATCACCTCGCCGCGCGACGTGTTGACGATATAGGCGCTGGGTTTCATCAGTTTCAGCCGCCGCGCGTTAAGCAAGTGAAAGGTCGAGGGCGTGTGCGGCGCATTGACCGACAGGATATCGACGCGCGCCACCATCTGATCGAGGCTTTCCCAATAGGTCGCTTCCAGCGCCTCCTCGATTTCGGGATGCAGACGCCTGCGGTTGTGATAGTGGATCTGCAACCCGAAGGCGCGCGCCCGCCGCGCCACCGCCTGCCCGATCCGGCCCATGCCGAGAATGCCCAGCCGCTTGCCGCCGATGCGGTGCCCCATCAGGGCCGTGGGCGACCAGCCTTCCCACTCGCCGGCCTGCATCAGGGCGGCGCCCTCCTTCAGCCGCCGCGGCACCCCGAGGATCAGCGCCATCGTCATGTCGGCGGTATCCTCGGTCAGCACGCCGGGCGTGTTCGACACGATTATTCCCCTGCTCAGCGCAGTCTGGACGTCGATATGGTCGAACCCGGCGCCGTAATTGGCGATCAGCTTCAGGCCGGGCCCGGCCTGCGACAACAGGCGCTGGTCGATGGTGTCGGTCAGCGTCGGAACCAGAACGTCGACGCGCTTCACGGCGGCGGCGAGCCGCTCGGCCGACATCGGCTCGTCGGTCTCGTTCAGTTCGACGTCGAACAGTTCCCGCATTCGTGTCTCGACCGCCTCGGGAAGACGGCGGGTAACAGCGACTTTCAGGCGGGAATGCGGCATCGGCGTTTCCTGATTCTTGAGACTGCTGCGGATTGCGAGTAACACAGAATGAAAACGGCTGGGAGTGGCAAAATCCTCCCCGACGACGTTGGCGGATGTGCGGGCAGTGGATAATTTGAAAAAGACGGTTGCAGCGCTTGTCCTGTGCTCTTTGGCAATGCCGTTTCGCGCTCCCGTCGGCGTCGCGGACGAGGCTTCGGGCGCCGGCTTGGCGAACAGGGGCCCGGTCACCAGCCTGCCGCTTCCCCGGTTCGTTTCGATCAAGGCAAACAAGGCCTTCGCCCGGCGCGGTCCGAGCACGTCGCAGAGAGTCGACTGGGTGTTCCTCAAGAAATACACGCCGCTGGAAATCACCGCGGAATACGGGCACTGGCGAAGAGTGCGCGACGCCGACGGCGCCGGCGGCTGGATGCACTACGCGCTTCTGAGCGGCGTCCGCACGGCTCTGGTCCGGGCGGAAAAGGTCGAACTCCTCGAAGAACCCCGGGACGACTCGGAGCCGGTGGCGATCGCCGAACAGGGTGTCATCGGCCGGCTGGGCGCCTGTGTGAAACTGTGGTGCGAAATCTCGGCCGGTGGCATCGAAGGCTGGGTCAAGAAGAACGCGATCTGGGGCGTCGGCGCCGACGAGATCCGCAAGTGAGCGGCGGCGTCCGCAGATTCGTGCTCTTCGCGCCGTCCGGGCAACGGAAATTGCGCCATTTCTGTTTACAACGCCGCTGCGAAGCGGGATGCTGAGTCCCGAAAAAACAAACATGGGAGGTTGTTATGAAACGCAAAGTTGGACTCTTCGCGGCATTCGCCCTTGCGCTGGGACTGGCGTCGTCGCCGGTCGTGGCCGGCGCGGTACTCGACCGCATCATGTCGAAAGGCAAGCTGGTCATGTCGACGGACCCGGAATACCCGCCGCAATCGTCGCTCGACGCCAACAACGAGTTCATCGGTTTCGATATCGAGGTAGGCAAGGAAATCGCCAGGCGCATGGGCGTGGGAATCGAGTTCGTGACCCCCGGCTGGGACGTCATCACGGCCGGCAAGTGGGCTGGCCGCTGGGACATCTCGGTCGGCTCGATGACCCCGACCAAGGCCCGCGCCGAAGTGCTCGACTTCCCGGCGGTCTACTATTTCACGCCGGCAGCGCTGGTCGTTCACAAGGACAACACGTCGATCAATTCCGCTGCCGACGCTTCCGGCAAGGCGATCGGCGTCGGCACCGCCACGACCTACGAGAACTATCTCAAGAAGAACCTGGAAATCGACGCCGTGGGGACGCCGCCGTTCACCTATCAGATCGACGACGCCGACATCCATACCTATGACACCGATTCGCTGGCGCTCGACGACCTGCGCCTCGGCGACGGTGTGCGCCTCGATGCCGTCATAACCGCACTGCCGACGGCGGCGGAAGCGATCAAGGCGGGATACCCGCTGAAGATCGTCGGCGAGCCGCTGTTCATGGAACCGCTTTCCGTCGCCATCGACAAGGGCGATCCCGAACTCGGCGCCAAGATCGCGGAAATCGTTCAGGCGATGCATGAAGACGGGACGCTTTCGGCGCTGTCCGACAAGTTCTACGGCGTGGACCTGACCAAGTAGTGCCGCCGGCATTCATAATCGAACGGCGCGCGGTCGTCTGGGCAATCAGCTTCCTGATCGTCTTCGCGGCTCTCGCGCCGTTCAACATCACGCTGTTCGGGCTCAACCCCTGGGCCGGGCGCGCATTGGTGGCCGCGGCGCTGTCGCTGAACGTCTTTCTGGTCGGCTTCCTGCCGTTCCGCATTCAGATGATCATCGCCTGGCTCGAACTCGTCGCGGTTTTCCTGCTGTTCTTCTATTCGTTCAACCTGTCCTACGCCTATATCTGGGAACGGATTCCCCACCTGATCGGCCTGAAACTCAACCGCGGCTTCCTGATGGGCGCGTCGCTGACGCTGTTCATCTGTTTCGTTTCCATCATAGCCTCGACATTGCTGGCGCTGATCGCGGCGCTGGCGCGGCTCTCGCGCAACGGCATCGCCGCCGGGATCTCGACCTTCTACATATCGTTCTTCCGCGGCACGCCGCTGCTGTTGCAGATCCTGCTCATCTATCTGGGATTGCCGCAACTCGGTATCGTGCTGACGCCGATACCTTCCGCCGTAATCGCGCTTTCGCTGTGCTACGGCGCCTACATGGCCGAGATTTTCCGCGCCGGCATCCAGGCCATCGCCACCGGCCAGTCGGAAGCGGCGCGGGCGCTGGGGCTGAAGGAAGGCCAGATCATGCGGCTCGTGGTGCTGCCACAGGCGATCCGGCTCATCATCCCGCCCACCGGCAACCAGTTCATCGCCATGCTCAAGGACAGCTCGCTGGTGTCGGTGCTCGGCGCGTGGGACCTGATGTACATGGCCCGCACCCACGGCAAGGCGGAGTTCAAGTATATCGAGATGCTGATAACGGCGGCGTTGATCTACTGGATACTTTCGGCGACGTTCGAGGTGCTGCAGGCACGTCTGGAAGCCTATTACGGCAAGAGCGACAAGCGTTAGGGTGTTTCCGAACCCGGATCGTTGCGCACCGTGCGAAGCCGGATGATCACGTCGATCTTGGTGATCTCGGCGCCCTCCGGCGGTTCCGGCAGACTTTCGAATTTTACCGTGTCGGCGGGCACGTCGGTCAGGGTTCCGGCGTCCTCCCAGTAGAAGTGGTAGTGCGAATGGTCATCGGTCCGGGTATCGAAATACGACCGCTGCCCGTCGACCGTCACCTCGCTCATCAAACCGGCTTCGCAGAACGCGCGAAGCGTGTTGTAGACAGTCGCCAGCGACACCGGTTCCGGCATCTGTCGCGAAGCCTCGAAAAGATTCTCCGCCGTGACGTGCCGGTCGCGCCCGTCGCCGACCAGCAATTCGGCCAGCGCCATGCGCTGCCGCGTCGGCCGCAGCCCGGCCCGCGTCAGCCACGCCGAGGCGCGCCGTGCCGGGGTGATTGCGATCCTGTCAGCAGTGTTCGGCATACCGTTCGCCTGGCCTCCAACGCTCAACTGGCCGCCAGTTTGCACAAATGCGGGCCTCGCAGTCAATGGGCGGGGCCGGCGCCGGCTGCAACTATTGCGCCGTGTCCCGCGCTGATGCTAGGGAGATTCCCGACATCCAGGCCACGAACAGCGGAGGCGGCGGCAGAATGGCGGACAGACCCCCTAGCATAGACTATGAGGGCCTGATGACCTGCGCCCGGGGCGAGATGTTCGGCCCCGGCAATCCGCAGCTGCCGGCGCCGCCGATGCTGATGATGGACAGGGTTACCGAGATTTCCGCCGATGGCGGCCCGCATGGCAAGGGGCACGTGGTCGCCGAATTCGACATCGATCCCGATCTGTGGTTCTTCAAATGCCATTTCATCGGCGATCCGGTGATGCCCGGATGCCTCGGACTCGACGCGCTGTGGCAGCTTACCGGCTTCAATCTCGGGTGGCGCGGGATGCAGGGAAAGGGCCGGGCGCTCGGCGTCGGCGAGGTCAGGTTCACCGGCATGGTTACGCCATCGGTAAAGCTCGTCGAGTACAACGTGACCTTCACCCGCGTTATCGACCGAAAACTGAAACTCGGCATTGCCGATGGCGTCGTGAAAGCCGACGGTGACGTGATATTCACCACGAAAGACATGAAAGTCGGCCTGTTCCGGGAGTGACCCGGACGGTCCGGTCGCAGCAGAGGAGCACGACCATGCGTCGCGTCGCAATCACCGGCCTCGGTATTGTCTCGTCCATCGGCAACGATGCCGGCGAGGTCGTCGAATCGCTGAAATCCGGCCGCTCCGGCATCGTCTTCGCGCCCGACTACGCGGAACACGGTTTCCGCAGCCAGGTCCACGGCATGCCGAACATCGACGTGACCGAGCATATCGACAAGCGCCAGCTTCGCTTCATGGGAGACGGCGCCGCCTACAACTACATCGCCATGAAACAGGCCATAGAGGACAGCGGGCTGGAGGAAAGCGACATCTCCAACGAACGCACCGGTCTGGTCATGGGCTCCGGCGGCCCATCGACCAAGAACCTGTTCCAGGCGCACAAGATCGTGGTGGAAAAGGGCAGCCCGAAACGCATGGGGCCGTTCATGGTCACCCGCGGCATGTCGTCGACCAACTCCGCCTGCCTGGCGACGCCGTTCAGGATCAAGGGCGTCAACTACTCCATCACCTCGGCGTGCTCGACCTCGGCGCACTGCATCGGCAACGGCGTGGAGCAGATCCAGTTCGGCAAGCAGGACATCGTGTTCGCCGGCGGCGGCGAGGAACTGGACTGGACGCTGTCGTGCCTGTTCGACGCCATGGGCGCCATGAGTTCCAAGTACAACGACACGCCGCAAACCGCCTCGCGCGCTTACGACGCCACCCGCGACGGTTTCGTGATCGCAGGCGGCGGCGGCGTCGTGGTGCTGGAGGAGCTGGAACACGCCTTGGCACGCGGCGCGAAAATCTATGCCGAAGTGACCGGCTACGGCGCCACGTCGGACGGCTACGACATGGTGGCGCCGTCCGGCGAAGGCGGCGAGCGCGCCATGCGGCTGGCGATCTCGACCATCGGTGGCCGCAAGGTGAACTACGTGAACTCGCACGGCACCTCGACCCCGGTCGGCGACATCTCCGAGGTCGAGGCCGTTCGCCGGGTCTTCGGCGATGCCATGCCGAAGGTTTCGTCGACCAAGTCGCTGACCGGCCATTCGCTGGGCGCGACGGGGGTGCAGGAAACCATCTACTGCCTGCTGATGCTGCGCGACGACTTCATCACCGCGTCGGCCAACATAACCCAGCTCGACCCGGCGCTGCACGAAGGCGAAATCGTCCGCCAACGCATCGACGACGCCGGGCTCGACACTGTCATTTCCAACAGCTTCGGCTTCGGCGGGACCAACGCGACATTGGCCCTCAGCCGTTATCTCGGGTGAGCGCATGTCAGGTCTGATGAACGGAAAACGCGGCCTGATCCTCGGCGTCGCAAACGACAAATCCATCGCCTGGGGCATCGCCAGGAAGCTCGCCGAACACGGCGCCGAACTGGCCTTTACCTATCAGGGCGAGGGATTCGGAAAACGGGTGGCGCCGCTGGCCGAAAGCCTCGGTTCGAAAATCGTCCTGCCGGCCGACGTGCAGGACGAGGCATCGCTCGACGCGGTCTTTTCCACCCTCGCCGAAAAATGGGGTTCGATGGATTTCATGGTCCACGCCATCGCCTATTCCGACAAGGAGGAACTCGGCGGCCGCTTCATGAACACCACGCGGCGGAATTTCCTCAATTCGATGGACATCTCGTGCTACTCGCTGGTCGATCTGACGCGCCGCGCCGCGCCGCTGATGAAGAACGGCGGCTCGATCGTCACCCTGACCTTCATCGGCTCGCAGCGGGTGACGCCGAACTACAACGTCATGGGGGTGGCCAAGGCGGCGCTGGAAAGCGCCGTGCGCTATCTGGCGAACGACCTCGGTCCCGGCGGCATCCGGGTGAACGCGGTCAGCCCCGGCCCCATGCGCACGCTGGCCGGGGCCGCCATCAGCGGGGCGCGCAAGGTCTACCGCACCACCGAGCAGAACGCGCCGCTGCGCGCCAACGCATCGC
>JBHHXR010000073.1:0-13976 GCA_046757205.1 Paracoccaceae bacterium | reverse complement strand
CGCATCGGCATGACCACGTAAACCGCGCTTTCGTCGTCGTCTTCGCGCATCAGGGTCGGGTCGCCGGCGGCGTTGAACAGAAACACCGCGTTCTCCCGGTCGACCTGGCCGGCGATTTCCAGGAGGTACTTGGCGTTGAACCCGATCTCCAGCGGGTCGTCGGAATAGGCGACGGGCAGTTCCTCGCTCGCCGCGCCGCTGTCGGGCGCGTTCACCGACAGCACCATGCTGTCGTCTGCCAGCGTCAGCTTGACGGCGCGCGACCGCTCCGACGACACGGTTGCCACCCGGTCGACGGCCTGGGCGAATTCGGCGGCGTCGACTTCCAGGCGCTTGTCGTTCCCGACCGGGATGACGCGCGAGTAATCGGGGAACGATCCGTCGATTACCTTCGATGTCAGCGTCACCTCCGGCGTGGCGAAACGCACCTTGGTCTCCGACACCGAGACGGCGATGGTCAGGCTGTCGTCGTCCAGCAGCTTGCGCAACTCGCCCACCGTCTTGCGCGGCACGATGACGCCGGGAACGTCCTCGGCCCCCTCGGGCAGCGGCGCGTCGATCCGCGCCAGCCGGTGCCCGTCGGTCGCCACGCAGCGCAGCACCCTGCCGGCGTGGCCGTCGGCGGCATGCATGAATATGCCGTTGAGATAGTAACGCGTCTCCTCCGTGGAAATGGCGAATTTCGCCTTGTCGAAGAGCCGCCGCAAGACCGGCGCCGCGACACCGAAATTCGAGGCGTACTCGGAAGAGGCCATCACCGGGAAATCCTCGCGCGGCAGCGTCGCCAGCGAGAAACTGGAGCGGCCGGCGCGGATTTCCAGCCGTTCGCCGGCGCCGTCATGGGCCAGTTCGACCTGCGCGCCCTCCGGCAGCTTGCGCACGATCTCGTACAGCGTGTGCGCGCCGACGGTGGTCGCGCCCGGCCGCGACACCACGGCGGGCGCCCTGTCGACGACTTCGATATCCAGATCGGTGGCCCGGAAACTGATGGCGTCTCCGTCGGCCTCGATCAGCACGTTGGCGAGGATGGGAATGGTGTTGCGCCGCTCCACCACGCTCTGCGCCCGGCCCATGGCCCTGAGCAGATCGCCGCGCTCAATGCTGACTTTCATGTTTCTTGTCTTTCCTCTGCAACCGCCGCGGCCGGGAGCGTGAGACTACCCGACTGCGGGCCGGATTCAACCGGTTTCGCGGCACATTTTCCATGATTCGCGGGTCGGCCGGAGTGCTTCGGTGAAGGCGCCTTGAAGTGGCTGCGGATCACCTCGCCAAGCCGCGGGCGGAGACATTGGGCGCGGCCCGCCGTTAAGGCATTTCGGGGCGGTATTCGCCGGTTCACCGCACCGCCGGGCTTGCAGGCCGCGAACGGGGCCGCGTGGCCGGCCGCGCCCCGCGCGCGCCCCGCGTCACGCCTCCAGCATGCGGCGCAGGAGTTCGACGTCCTCGGCGATCTGCGCGTCGGTGAGCTTCAGCTCCTCGATCTTGCGGACCGCGTGAATGACGGTGGTATGGTCGCGGCCGCCGAAGCGGCGGCCGATTTCCGGCAGCGACTTGGAAGTCAGGGTCTTGGCGAGGAACATCGCCACCTGCCGCGGCCGGGCCACCGAGCGGGCGCGGCGCGGGCTGAGCATGTCGGTCAGGCGCAGGTTGTAGTGCTCCGCCACCTTGCGGATGATTTCCTCGATGGTGACCTTGCGCTCCGAGGCGCGCAGGATGTCGGCCAGGCATTCCTGGGTCATGTCCAGGTCGATCTGCCGGCCGACCAGCGATGCGAAGGCGTAAAGCCGGGTCAGCGCGCCTTCCAGCACCCGTACGTTCGACGAAATCCGGTGCGCCAGGAACTCGATGACGCCGGCGTCTATGCCGACGCCGGGGTGGATCTTTTTCTGCGCCTCGACCTTCGATTGCAGGATGCCCAGCCTGAGTTCGTAATCGGTCGGGTGCAGATCGACCACGAGCCCCCATTGCAGGCGCGAGCGGATACGCTCCTCGAGGCCGTCGAGTTCCCCCGGCGCGCGGTCGCCGGAGATGACGATTTGTCTGTGGTGATCGACCAGTGCGTTGAAAGTGTGGAAGAATTCGTCCTGAGTGGATCCCTTGCCGGCGATGAACTGCACGTCGTCTATCATCAGGATGTCGACCGAGCGGAACTGTTCCTTGAACGAGTGCATGTCCTTGAAGCGCAGCGCCTGCACGAAGCGGTACATGAACTGTTCGGCCGACAGGTAGAGCACCCGGGCGTCGGGCTTGCGGGCCTGGAACTCCCAGGCGATGGCGTGCATCAGGTGGGTCTTGCCGAGGCCGACGCCGCCGTAGAGAAACAGCGGGTTGAACGTCACCTCGCCGCCCTCCGACACCCTCCGCGCCGCCGCGTGGGCAAGTTCGTTCGGCTTGCCGACGACGAAGGTCTCGAAGGTGTAGCGCGGCTCCAGCGGCGAGCCGGGAAGGTCGTCCGCGCCGTCGCCGCGCCCGTTGGTTCTGCCGGGGCCGGGTCTGGCCCGGCCTTCCCTGCCCGGGCCTTGGGCGCCGGACCGTGGGGCGCCAGGCGCGGTGCGGAATTCGAGCCGCTTTGTTTCCAGCCCCTGTTCGTTCAACTGGGCGCGGATCGCCTCGCCGTAGTTTCGCGACACCCAGGTCCCGATGAAGCGCGTCGGCACGACGAATCGGGCAACCCCGTCCTCGTGCGCTTCCGGTTTCAGCGGCTCGACCCAGTTCTTGAACGCGTCCTTGCCGAGTTTTTCCCGCAGCGCCGCCAGAACCAGTCCCCAGATTTCCTTGTCCATCTCGTCCCTTGTCTTTTTCGTTTCTTGCGCGGCCGGGCGGGAAGTGTCCGGGCCGTTCCTGATTGTCAGCTTTGCCGCCAGGGCAGTCCGCTTGCCTTCCAGCCATTAAGGCTGCCGCGGTGCCGGTCGGCGTCGAGATCTCCTTCGAATCCGCCGGCGACGTTGATGCATTCGCCATACCGTCCGTTCTCAACCAGCGGCGCCGTCATCGCCGCCGCCGCCTCGAGCGAGCGGGCGCCCGACCGGCAGATGAAATAAAGCCTGGCATTGGCCATGCCTTCAAGTTCGGCATCGAGTTCGGCAGCGAAATTCGCCGATACCGACATATCGGGGAACCGCCGCCATTCGGCGAGAACCAGGCGCGACGGGGTTCCGGAAAGATCCGGAATGCCAACGAAACTCCACTCTGGACGGGTCCGCACGTCTATCAGTGCGGAGGCCGGATCGGCCGACAGGACGGCCCATGCCTCTGCCGGCGAACATTCAGCCACTCGGTTCCTGGTGCTGCCTGTCATCGCGTCCCCGGCCGCTCGATTCCCGCTGTCCGGCCATGGATTAGCTCGGACAGAACAGTAATACCCCCACCTTGACTTCCAGAGCAACAAGAAGCTCGCAAGCATACCGGAGGCGCATTCAAGTAAATACGTGTATTTACCGGAACAAATTCAACCGAGCGGGAAAACAAATCCCCCACAATACGGGCACACGTCTTAAAGGTTGCGCCATTCCGACAAGAGCAGGAGAGTCGAAGGCTGATATCTTGGATAACGCGCCAGACAGATTCGGACAAGAAGACCGAAAAGAGAACATGCGTTTTCGGAAAAAAAAAACGCCCCGGCGGTCCGGGGCGATCGTGCAATCCGCGATGGCGGCGCTCAGGCGCCGAGCGATTTCACCCGGGCCGCGAGGCGCGAAACCTTCCGGCTGGCGGTGTTCTTGTGCAGTACGCCCTTGGTCACGCCGCGCATGATCTCGGGCTGGGCGCGGCGCAGGGCCTCGGCGGCGGCGTCCTTGTCACCGCCCGAAATCGCTTCCTCGACGTTGCGGATGAAGGTGCGGATACGCGAGCGGCGGGCCTTGTTGATTTCCGTCCGGCGCAGCGCCTGGCGGGCGCGCTTTTTCGACGACGGCGAGTTTGCCATATCAGGAATCCGGTTCTTTTCGTTGCGGAAGGATGAAGCGGGCTTCTACACAGGCACCCGGGGCAAGTCAACAAGCCGGGCCAAGTTATTTGCCCCGAAACTGCGGTGTGCGTTTCTCGATGAAGGCCTGCATTCCCTCGGTCTGATCCTCGGTCGCGAACAGGCTGTAGAACAGGCGCCGCTCGAAGTTCAGGCCCTCGGCCAGCGTGGTCTCGTAGGCCCGGTTCACCGCCTCCTTGGCGGCGGCGGTGGCAAGCGGCGATTTCTCGGCGATCTTGGCGGCGGTGGCGAGGGCCTCTTTCATCAGGTCCTTTGCCGGAACGATGCGGCTGACCAGCCCCGACCGCTCCGCCTCCTCGGCGTCCATGAAACGGCCGGTCAGGTGCATTTCCATGGATTTCGACTTGCCGACGAAATGGGTCAGCCGCTGGGTGCCGCCGATGCCGGCAATGACGCCGAGGTTTATTTCCGGCTGGCCGAACCTGGCGGTGTCGGAGCACAGGATGAAATCGCACATCATGGCCAGTTCGCAGCCGCCGCCGAGCGCGTATCCCGATACCGCGGCGATCAGCGGCTTGCGGAATTTCATGATCGCATCGGTCTCGGCGAAAAACTTCTTCTGCGTGAACATGTCGATGAAGTCCATGCCGGCCATTTCCTTGACGTCGGCGCCGGCGGCGAACACCTTTTCGTTGCCGGTCAGGATGACGGCGCGGATGGCGGTGTTGGCCTCCATCGCGCGGATCGCATCGGCAAGTTCGGCGAGGAGTTGTTCGTTGAGCGCATTCAGCGCTTTCGGTCGGTTCAGACGTATGATGCCGACATGATCCTCGGTCTCGACGAGCAGCGTTTCGTATGCCATGTCCGGAAACCCCTCAACCGTTGGAAAGCCGCATTGGTAGCACGAAGCGGGGGGGTTGCAACCCTGTCGGTGGCCTATCTCTGGCAGGCCGGGCAATAGAACGACGACCGTCCGGTCTGCGCGATCCGCGCGATCCGGCCGTCGCAGCCGGGGCGGGAGCACGGCTGTCCTTCGCGTCCGTATACGGCAAAACTGTGCTGGAAATAGCCAAGTTCGCCGTTCGTTCGGCGGTGGTCGCGCAGCGACGATCCGCCCGCCGCGATGGCCTCGGACAAAACGTCGCGGATCGCCGGAACCAGCCTTTCGCAGCGTTTCCAGCCGATGTTGCAGGCTTGGCGGCGCGGAGAGATCGCGGCGCGCCAAAGCGCCTCGTTGGCGTAGATGTTTCCCAGTCCGGCGACGACCGTCTGGTCCAACAGCGCCGATTTGACCGGCGTGCGGCGCCCGGAAAGACGGTCATGCAGGTAATCCGCGTTGAACGCGTTGCCCAGCGGCTCCGGGCCGAGCCCGGCGAGCAGTACGTGCGCGTCCAGCGTCTCGGTGGGGCAGAGGTCCATCATGCCGAAACGGCGGGCGTCGTTGAACGTGACGCGCGAGCCGTCCTCCATGTGGAGTATTACATGGTCGTGCTTTTCGGGCGCCGGTTGCGGGTGGTGGAATTCGCCGGGCGCCGTGCGGTCGTTCGTGGTCGAAACCAGAATGCGGCCGGTCATGCCGAGATGGATGATCAGCGTTTCGCCGCCCGAGAGATCGGCGAGGATGTACTTCGACCGCCGGCGCACCTGCCGGACGCGCCGCCCGCGCAGCCGTTCGGCCATGCGCTCGGGCAGCGGCCGGCGCAGGTCCGGGCGGCGGACCTCGGCGCTTTCGATCACGCGGCCGGCTATCACCGGCTCCAGGCCGCGGCGGACGGTTTCAACCTCTGGAAGTTCCGGCATGACATCCCCCCCTGCGCGGTGACGCATTGTGTCCCGCGCAAACTGGCCTATAAGCTTCGGGGAGTCGCCGTGAAAGACAAGAGCCCATGGCCGGAACAGAGGCAAAAACCACGCATTTCGGCAACCGCACGGTTGCCGAGGACGCCAAGGCCGGGATGGTGCATGGCGTGTTTTCCTCCGTGGCGGCGAAATACGACGTGATGAACGACGCCATGTCGCTGGGCGTGCACCGGTTGTGGAAGGACGCCATGCTGGACTGGCTGGCGCCGCGCCGGGGGATGCATCTGCTGGACGTGGCCGGCGGCACCGGCGACATCGCTTTCCGGTTTCTCAAGCGCGTGAAGGGCGACGGCCGGGTAACCCTGCTGGACATGACGCAATCCATGCTCGACGAGGGCCAGCGCCGCGCCGAGGCGACGGAATTCGCCAACCGCATGAGCTGGGTTTGCGGCGACGCCATGAAACTGCCGTTCGACGACCGGCGCTTCGACGCCTACACGATTTCCTTCGGCATCCGCAACGTCACCCGCATCGGCAACGCGCTGTCCGAGGCGTTCCGGGTGCTCAAACCCGGCGGGCGGCTGATGGTTCTGGAGTTTTCCGCGATCCCGGTACCGGGGCTGCAATGGCTCTACGACCGCTATTCGTTCAACATCATCCCGCCGATGGGCAAGCTGATCGCCGACGATCGCGACAGTTACCAGTACCTGGTGGAAAGCATCCGCAAGTTTCCCAGGCAGGAGGCGTTCGCCGACATGATCCGCGATGCCGGCTTCTCGCAGGTGAAATACCGCAACCTGACGATGGGCGTCGCGGCGCTGCATTCGGGCTGGAAGATCTGAGGCGTGCGCGGGCCGCACAATATCTGGCGCCTGATCCGCACCGGCGCCACCTTCGAGCGGACCGGCGCCATGCGTCAGGTGCTGGAGATGGTGGAGGCGCCGCGCAGCCTGCGCATTGCCGCCCGCGTGCTGGGCTGGCCGTTCAAATGGCTGGGCTACAGCGGCGACCCGGCGCAGCCGCCGATCCTGCGCGCGGTCACGGCGCTGGGCCCGGCCTACATCAAGTTTGGCCAGATGTTCTCGACCCGTCCCGACGTTGTCGGCGAGGAGCTGGCCGCCCAGCTGCGGATCCTGCAGGACAAGCTGCCGCCGTTTCCGGTCGACGAGGCGCGCCGGGAGGTCGGCCGCGATCTCGGTTGCGACGTTGACCAGACATTCGCCGAATTCAGCGAACCCGTCGCGGCGGCGTCGCTGGCCCAGGTGCACCGCGCCGTGCTGCGCGACACCGGGCAGGTGGTGGCGGTCAAGGTTCTGCGCCCGGGCATCGAGCGGGCCTTTCTGCGCGATGTCGATGCCTTTTTCCTGGCTGCCCGGATGATCGAGATACTGGCGCCTTTTTCGCGCCGCCTGAAACCGACCGACGTGGTGGAGCATTTTGCCGGTGTCGTGCAGGAGGAACTCGACCTGCGGATGGAAGCGGCGGCGGCCGACGAGTACCGCGCCAAGACGGAGAACGATCCCGGCTGGCGGGTGCCGGCCCTGGTATGGGAACTGTCGTCGCGGCGCGTGATGACCACGGAATGGGCCGAAGGCATCCCGTTCGGCGATTTCGAAGCCCTGAAGGCCTCGGGCCACGACACCGAGGAACTCGCCGCCCGCATCATCCAGATCTTTCTGCGCACCGCGCTGCGCGACGGGTTCTTTCATGCCGACATGCACCAGGGAAACCTGAAGCTGGCGGCGAACGGCACCGTTGTGGCGATGGATTTCGGCATCATGGGCCGGATCGATACCTATACCAGGCGGGTCTACGCGGAAATCCTCATGGGCTTCATCCGGCGCGACTACGACCGCGTGGCGGAGGTGCATTTCGAGGCCGGCTATGTTCCCGCCGACCGCGACGTTCACGCCTTCTCGCAGGCGCTGCGTTCGGTCGGCGAGCCGATCTTCGGCCAGGAGGCAAGCCATATTTCCATGGCCCGGCTGCTGGCGCATCTGTTCGAGGTGACCGAGCAGTTCGGCATGCAGACGCGCACCGAACTGATCCTGCTGCAACGCACGATGGTCGTGGTCGAGGGCGTGGCGCGCGGGCTGAACCCGGAGCTCAACATGTGGGAAGTGGCCCGCCCGGTGGTCGAGAAGTACATTCGCGACAACCTCGGCCCGCGCGCCGTCATCCGCGACCTGACGGCGACCGTGAAGATACTGTCCCGCTACGGACCGATGCTGCCGACCATCGCGGAAGAGGCGATCATCCGCGCCCATGCCCCGGCCGAGCCGAAAAAGGGCGGCCCGGCGGTTCCGGCCTGGCTGTGGGCGGCGGGCGGCGCGGTTGCCGGCGGCGGCATCGCCGCGGTTCTGTCAGTGCTGCTCTGACACGCAGGCGTCCAGCGCCCGCGTCTCGGCTTCCTGTCCGGCCCGGTAGCTGGCGTCGCCCCGCGCCACTTTCCACAGGCAATAGGCGGCCATGCGCCAGTGAAAAAGCGGCGCCAGACGCCGGTAGCGCGCGGCCAGCGGTTGCGACATGAGAGCGCCGAGAAACGCGGAGCGCTGCGCGCCCGGAAGCGGCCCGCCGCCATGCACCGTCTGCATCGCCGGCGACAGGAAGAGCGCGACATCCTCCACCGGGTCGCCGATGGCCGGGCACTGCCAGTCGATGAGGCGCAGGCCGTCGGGGCCCCGCACCAGGTTGCCCGGGGTGACGTCGCCGTGGATCAGACAGGCCGGCGGCGGCGCGGCGTCATCCGCCGAAATCCGTGGCGCGAGCCGGCGCAGGCGGTTCGCGTCGCGACCGGGGCAGAGGTCGAGGATGGCGTGCCCGGCGGCCAGCAGCGCGGGCGCGTCCGACGCGGCGCGGCGCAGTGCCGGCGGCGGCGCCGGCGTCCCGTGAAGCCGGCGCAGGAGGGCGGCCGCCTGCGCGGCATCGGTGCATCCGCGCGGCCCGGCGACGTGGCGATAGACCAGCAGCGGACGGCCGGCCGCCGCCCGCATCGCCACCCGGTCGGGGGCGAGCCCGGCGCCCCGCAGATGGCGCCGGCCGGGCCCTTCGGCGGCTGCGTCGTTGGGGAATAGCGGATTGCCGGGCCCGGCGAGATACAGCTTGGCGACCAGATCGCCTTCGCCGGAGGCAAACCGCCAGACCACATTCGTCCGCCCCCCGCCGAGCGGCGCCAGCGCTGCGCCCGGCGGCAGCAGGCCGGCGTCGCGGAGCGCTGCGCGGACCGGCGGAACCGGCTGTGACGGCGGCCCGCGCACGGGCCCTATTCGACCACCAGTTTCACGATGTCGCCGGCGCGCATCGCGTTGCCGTCGTCATAGCCGTTCAGCGTCCGGAAATGGTCCTGCGGGAACGCTTCGACCCGCATCAGGCGCGACAGGCCGGCGATGGTATCGCCGCTGCGGACCTCGTGAACCCGGATGCGGTAGGGTTTGAGCCCGGCGGCCTCGGCCCGCGACAGCGCGCGGAAGGACCGTATCGCCTTGGCGATGCCGCGCTGGGTCGCACGGTCGCCGACGGGGCTGACGCCGATCAGCCGGTAGATCCGGCCGTCGAGACGAATCGCCGCAAGCTGCGCCAGCATGTTTTGCGCACCGATGCGGACCGGCATCGAGGCGGTTGCGGCGTCGAGGCCGTTCACCCCGGTCCTCCTGAGGCCGGTGAGTCTTCCGGCGCGGTGTATGCGGGAGATCGCCGGCGCCCAGTTGCGGGAGATGTAGCGGTCGAGCCGCTCTCCGCGGTATTTCCGGCTGTCGAGGATCAGGCGGCTGCCGGAAGGTCCCATCGCGGTTACCGCCGCGGCGGAATTGGCGATGTGGAAACCGGCCGGCACGCGGTAGGTGAAGCGCAGCACCGGGTGGCTGAAGCGGCGTCCGCGCACCAGCCCCTGCTGGCGGCTGTCGCCGTAGATCATGCCGTCGATCAGCAGCATGTAGCGCCGTTCGTTGCGCGGCGCACCGGCGCCCACCCGCGCGCCCTGGCGCCGCGCCGCCTCGATGGCCCGGCGCACGCGGTCCGCCGTCGCCGGATGCGAGGCGAAGAAGCTGACGGCGTTCGGGTTGTAGGCCTTGCCCTGCAGCCTGGCGTCGAGCCGCGCCTTTTCGGCCATGTTGTCGAGGAAATCGGCCTGCGCGAAGGTGTCGTAGCCGGCCCGCGCCAGGATGCGCACGCCGATCTTGTCGGCGGCGAATTCCTGCTCCTGCGAGTGCCGCGCCACGTAGCCGGCGGCGACGCGCGTGGAAAGCTCCAGCCCTTGGCGCAACCCCTCCTTGCCGCCGAGCAGCCCGCCGACCACGGCGCCAAGCAGGACGCCGAGCCCGGCCTCGTTGCTGCGTTCGCGGCGGCTGGCCACGTGGCCCGCGGTGACGTGGCCGATCTCGTGGCCCAGCACGCCGGCCAGTTCCGCCTCGCTGTTGGCCAGCGCCAGCAGCCCGCGGGTGACGTAGACATAGCCACCGGGGATGGCGAAGGCGTTCACTTCCGGCGTGTCGAGCACGGTGAAGGTCCATCTTGCCCGTGGCTGCGAGGAATACCGCGCGAGCTTGCGTCCGATCCGCGTGACGTAGTCGCTGACCTGCTGGTTGCGGATCTCGCCGCCGTACCGGGCGAGGATCTTCGGGTGGGTCTGGTCGCCGGTCTTCTGTTCCTGGGCGCCGCGCGACCGGTTCTGCGCGGCGGCCGGCGGCGGCGATGCGCCGGCCGCCATCAGCGCCGCGCCGAGGACGATGGCGAGTATCAGCCTGATGTGGGGCATCGGTCGGCTCCGTATCCGTGGCCGGTTGGTGTTGCGTACCAGACTAAGCCATGGCACGGACAGCGCAAGCCACATCGCCGTGCGCCGCGCTCAGGTTTCCGTCACCCGCCGCATCTCGGCGATCAGCGCCGATTTCCGCTCGAAGCCGATGCCCGGGGCGTCGGGCAGGCCGACCTCGCCGTTTTCCACCGGCGTGCCGTCGGCGAACCCGCCGAACGGCGCGAACACGTCCGGGTAGCTCTCGTTGCCCCCAAGCCCCAGCCCGGCCGCGATGTTGAGCGACATCTGATGGCCGCCGTGGGGCACCACGTCACGGCGCGAAAACCCGTGCGCCTCCAGCATCTCCAGCGTGCGCAAGTATTCCACCAGGCCATAGGACAGTGCGCAGTCGAACTGCATCACGTCATGGCCGGCGCGCATGCCGCCGTAACGCGCCAGGTTGCGCGCGTCGGGCATGGAAAACAGGTTCTCGCCGGTGGCGAGCGGCGGCGCGTAGGCCTCGGCCAACCGCGCCTGCAACTCGAAATCGAGCGGATCGCCGGCCTCTTCGTACCAGCGCAGGCCGTAAGGCTCGATGGCCTCGCCGTAAGCCAGCGCCCCGGCCAGGTCGAAGCGCCCGTTGGCGTCGACGCAGAGCCTGCCGCCGTCGCCGCCGAGCACATCCAGCACCGCCTCGATGCGGCGCAGATCCTGTTCCAGCGAGGCGCCGCCGATCTTCATCTTGACGCAGGCATAGCCGCGCTCGAGATAGGAGCGCATCTCGTCCTTCAGCGCGCCCAGCCCCTTGCCCGGCGCGTAATAGCCGCCGGCGGCGTAGACCCAGACCTTTTCGTCGGCCACCCCGTCCCGGTAGCGGTCGGCCAGCAGGCGGTACAGCGGCACGCCCTCGATCTTCGCCGCAGCGTCCCACGCCGCCATGTCGACGACGCCGATGGCCACCGACCGCTCGCCGTGGCCGCCGGGTTTTTCGTTGGCGAACAGGATGTCCCAGACCTTGTGCGGGTCGAGATTGCCGCCGGCGTCGTTGTAGTCCTCCGGCTCCGCCCGGCGCAGCCGCGGCAGGAAACGCTCGTCCAGCAGCCCCCTCGCGGCGTAGCGTCCGTTGGAGTTGAAGCCGAAGCCGATCACCGGCCGGCCGTCGCGGATGACGTCGGTGACGAGCGCGACCACGCTCGCCGTCATCGCCGAGAAATCGATATAGGCGTTGGCGATGCCCGCCGCCATCGCTGCCGTGGCGTTGCGGATTTCGGTGATGCGCATTCTGCGGAGCCTCCGTGCACTGTGGCCGCGAACCGGGGCCGGGCAGGCAACACAGGGTTTGACATACCCCGCCCGCCCGACCTACTGAACAGGACCGACGGCCCCGTAGCTCAGCAGGATAGAGCGACCGCCTCCTAAGCGGTAGGTCACAGGTTCGAATCCTGTCGGGGTCGCCAGATCAGTCTCTGTCCACAACGAGGTGACACCGGCACCGCTTGTCCGCTACGCTCCGTCAAACCGCAGGAGGTGTCGATTGCCTCGGCTTCCCGAGAAGAAATTCGTGACCGTAAACGGCCGGCGCATGGCCTATGCCGAGATGGGGGAAGGCGACCCCATCGTCTTTCAGCACGGCAACCCGACGTCGTCGTACCTGTGGCGCAACATCATGCCGAACCTCGCGCCGCTCGGACGCTGCATCGCGGTCGATCTGATCGGCATGGGCGACAGCGACAAGCTGCCCGCCTCCGGGCCCGGCAGTTACACCTTCATCGAGCACCGGTCGTATCTCGATGCCGCCTGGGAGGCGCTGGGCGTGAAGGCGAATACGGTTCTGGTGGTCCACGACTGGGGCTCTGCGCTCGGGTTCGACTGGGCGGCGCGCCACCCCCGTCGCGTGCAGGGTATCGCCTACATGGAGGCCATCACCGGCGCCTTTCCGTCCTGGGACGATTGGCCGGAGGCCGCGCGGGCGATATTTCAGGCCATGCGCTCGCCGGCCGGCGAGGAACTGGTTCTGCAAAAGAACGTCTTCGTCGAGCGCATCCTGCCGGCCGCCGTCATCCGCGATCTGACGAAGGCGGAAATGGCGGCCTACCGCGCGCCCTTCGCGGCCCCGGGCGAGCATCGCCGCCCGACACTGGCCTGGCCGCGCCAAATTCCGATCGCCGGAGAACCGGCCGATGTCCGCGAAATCGTCGATGCCTATGCCGGATTCCTGGCGGCAACGGAAATTCCCAAACTCTTCGTCAATGCGGAGCCCGGTTCGATCCTGACCGGCCGCCGGCGCGACATCTGCCGGGCATGGCCGAACCAGACCGAGGTGACGGTAAAGGGGTCCCACTTCGTTCAGGAGGACAGCCCGGACGAGATTTCCGGGGCGCTGGTCGGCTTCGTGTCGGGTCTGCGCGCCGGGCCGTAGCCCCGGGGCGTCGGGCCGCGGGTATGCTTCTTTCCCCTGACGGCGTGCGAAAATCCTTCTGTGTTCCCTCGTTTGCCGGTACAAATCCGGTATGCGGGCGAGCCGGTGGCCATCGAGGAGCGTGTAAGAAATGCCGATCCATCCGGTGATCCTGTGCGGCGGCAGCGGCACCCGGCTGTGGCCCCTGTCGCGCAAGAGCTATCCCAAGCAGTTCGCGCCGCTCTTCGGCGGCGAGAGTCTGTTTCAGGCCAGCCTGCGGCGGCTTCGGGGCGACGGTTTCGACGCCCCGCTGGTGCTGACGCACGCGGATTTCAGGTTTCTGGCGCTTGAGCAGATGCAGGCGTTGGGCTTGTCGGACGGGCGGCTCTTGGTCGAGCCGGAGGGGCGCAATACCGGCCCGGCGGTGCTGGTCGCCGCGCTGGTGCTGGCGGAGCGGCCGGACGATCTGATGCTGGTGGCGCCGTCCGATCACCTGATCGGCAACCCCGCTGCCTTCCACCGCGCCGCCACGGCAGGCGCGGCGGCGGCCCGGGCCGGACGGCTGGTGACTTTCGGCGTGCTGCCCGACCGGGCGGAAACCGGCTACGGCTATCTGGAACTGGCCGCGCATTCTGACGGCGCGCCGGTGGCGCAGGACCTGCTGCGCTTCGTCGAAAAACCCGACGCCGGGCGCGCGGCGGCGATGATCGCCTCCGGCCGGCACCTGTGGAATTCGGGGATCTTCCTGTTCCGCGTCGGCGACATTCTCGATGCGTTCGAATCCCATGCGCCCGATCTGATCGGACCGTGCCGCGCCGCGCTCGACGAGGGCGGCGAGGATCTCGGTTTCTTTCGTCTCGGCGCGCAGGGCTATGGCGGCGCGCGCGAGGTTTCCATCGACTACGCGGTCATGGAGCACGCCGAAAACCTGTCGGTGGTGCCGCTGGAGGGCGGCTGGACTGATCTCGGAAGCTGGGACGCGGTGTGGCGGACCAGCACCCAGGACGGCGGCGGCGTGGCGACCTCGGGCGCGGTGACCGCGATCGGCTGCGAACGCTCGCTGCTGCGGTCGGACGACGAGACGCTGCACCTGGTCGGGCTGGGGCTGAAGAACGTGGTGG
>JBHHXR010000072.1:0-14154 GCA_046757205.1 Paracoccaceae bacterium | reverse complement strand
TCGGGCCCGAGCATCCGGATGTGGCCCAGAGCCTCAACAACCTGGCGGGGCTTTACAGCGCCCAGGGCAACTACGCCGAGGCCGCGCCGCTCTACCGGCGCTCCCTGGCGATCCGGGAAAAGGCCCTGGGGCCCGAGCATCCGGATGTGGCGACGAGCCTCAACAACCTGGCGGGGCTTTACAGCGCCCAGGGCAACTACGCCGGGGCCGAATCGCTCTACCGGCGCTCCCTGGCGATCCGGGAGAAGGCCCTGGGGCCGGAGCATCCGGCTGTGGCCCAGAGCTTGGAGAACTACGCTGCCCTGCTTCGCGAGACCGGTCGGGCTGATGAAGCTGTGGAGATGGAGGCCCGTGCCAAGGCGATCCGGGCGAAAAATGAGTGAGCGGGGCCCGCTGGGTTCAATGCAATGAGACCGAGGCTATGTCGAATGTCGCATTCCGGTCATTTCCTGCCGTAGAAATAGTCTTCCGAATTTCGACCATCGGTTGAGCGCGCTCCTTCCTCGATGGTGCAAGAATGGACGATGAGAATGTCGATCGCGCGCCGACAATCCGCCTGAAATGCCATTCATACCTCCGATAGCCGGGCGTCGCCCTACAGCGGCCGCCCCTGCAACAGTTTCGGCAGGTCGCCGGTCAGCCCGGCGGCTTCGCGTATCAGCGCGCGGCGCAGCGCGGGGATCGCGTTGACCAGCCCCAGCCCGGCGTCGCGTGCCGCGCGGACAGCCGGGTTGTCGTTCGAAAACAACCAGTTGATCCCGTCCGTCGCGGCGACGAGCCCGGCCGTGTCGAACCGCCGCCATTGCTGGTAGCGCTCGAGCACGGGAAGCGACCCGATGTCCTCGCCCAGCCGGCGCGCACCGGTCAGCACCTCGGCGAGCGCCGCCACGTCGCGCAGCCCCAGGTTCAGGCCCTGCCCGGCGAGCGGGTGAATGCCATGCGCGGCGTCGCCGGCAAGGGCGATGCGGTCGGCGATGAACGACGACGCCAGCGAGAGGCGCAGCGGATAGCTGAAACGCTTTCCGGCAAGCGAAATGTCACCGAGAAAATCGCCGAAACGCGGGCGCAGTTCGCGCATGTAATCGGCATCGCCGAGCGCGCCGATGGCCCGCGCCCGTTCGCTCGTTTCCGACCACACGATGGCGGACATGTTTCCCGGCAGCGGCAGGATCGCCAGCGGGCCGGGCGGCATGAAGAACTGATGCGCCGTGCCGTTGTGCGGCTTTTCGTGGCTGACCGCGCAGACCAGAGCCGTCTGATGGTAGGACCAGCCCACGCGGGTGATCCCGGCACGTTTCGCGACCCGGCTGTCGCGGCCGTCGCACCCGGCGATCAGGCTGCCGGCCAGTCTTTGCCCGTCGTCCAGCTCGATCCCGGCCGAAACCCCGTCGACCTGCTGGCCGACCACCCTGATGCCGTCGAGGTGGGTGATGCGCGCCTCGGCGTCCAGCGCGTCCAAGAGCGCGCGCCGCAGATAGCGGTCTTCGAGGATGTAGCCCATCGGCCCTTCCTCGATCTCGCGGTGGTCGAAGTGAACGAACCATGGCGCCGCGCCCTCTCCGGCGCGCCCGTCGGAGACCTTGATGTCGAGGATCGGCTGGGCGTTGTCGGCCACCCGCGGCCACACCCCGATCGCTTCCAGCATCCGCTGCGAGCTCAGCGCCAGCGCGTAGCCGCGCCCGTCGAATTCCGGGTCGGTGCGTGTCTCGCGCGGCATGGCGTCGACGATCACCGAACTCAGGCCGCCTTGCGCAAGGGCGAGCGCCAGCGCCGGGCCGTTCAGCCCGCCGCCCACGATCAGCACATCGGTCGATTTGTCCATGTCTCAAGTATGGCCGCCATTCGCCGATTGTCCATGCGTCATCGCCGGGCTACCGTGCGGCGGAATTTCCGGCGGAGGGGCGGATGCGGGACATCTGGCGAAACATGACGGCGGCCGATCTGGGCCGGGAAATCGGCGCCGGGCGGATCGATCCGGTCGAACTGACCGAGGCGTTCCTTGCCGCGATCCAAGCGTCCGGTGAAGCGCCGCGCATCTACGCCCGCACAACCCCCGGGCGGGCCCTGGCCGAGGCCCGCTCGGCGGCGCTGAGGGCAAGGGAAGGCACCCGGCGCGGCCCGCTGGACGGCGTTCCGGTGTCGTGGAAGGACCTGTTCGACACCGCCGGCGTGGCGACCGAGGCGGGTTCCGCCATGCTCGAAGGGCGCACGCCGGCGCGCGACGCGGCGGTTGTGCGGAACGCTGCCCGCGCCGGGCTGGTCTGCCTCGGCAAGACCCATATGTCGGAGCTTGCGTTCTCGGGTCTCGGCGTGAACCCGGTCACCGAGACCGCGCCCAACATCAACGGGCCGGACCTTGCCCCGGGCGGCTCGTCGAGCGGCGCGGCGGCCTCGGTCGCCTTCGGGCTGGCGGCGGCGGGCATCGGGTCGGACACCGGCGGCTCGGTCCGTATACCTTCGGCCTGGAACAACCTCGTGGGGTTGAAAACCACTTCCGGGCTGCTGTCGCGCGAAGGCGTGGTGCCGCTCGTCGAAAGCCTCGATACCGTTGGCCCGCTGTGCCGGTCGGTCGAGGATGCGGCGCTGCTGCTCGGTGCGCTGTCGGGCCGGGAAGCGCCCGATCTCGGCGCCGCCTCGCTGGCGGGAAAGCGGTTGCTGGTTTGTGACACGGTTGTTCTCGACGATCTCGAGGACGCCGTCGCCGACGAGTTCGACCGGGTTCTGAGGGCGATTTCCCGGAGCGGCGCGGCGATCGCGCACCGCGCGATACCGGAAATTCCCGATATTCTCGCCCTGTCGGGGCCGATCATGACGGTGGAAAGCTACGACCAGTGGCGCGAGGTCATCGAGGCACAGCCCGAAAAGATGTTTACGCAGATACTGGAACGGTTCCGCGCCGGGCGCGATTTCTCCGGTCTCGACTACATGCGGGCGTTCAAGACCATGCGGAAGCTGCGCCGGAGCTATGCGGCACGGGTAGCGGGGTTCGACGCGGTCGTCATGCCGGCGACACCGATCGGTCCGCCGTCGGTCCCGCGCCTGCTGAGCGACCACGACTACTACAGGCGGATCAATCTGGTGGCGCTGCGCAACACGCGCATCGGCAACCTGCTGGGCCTGTGCGGGCTGACGGTTCCGACGGGCGTGCCCGCCTGCGGGTTCCTGCTGCAATGCCTGCCTTTCACCGAGGCCGCCATGTTGCGTACCGGCGCCGCCATCGAGGCGGCGATTTCGTGAATTGCACCGTCACGCTGGACCTGAGTGCCCGGGCCTTATAAAGTTGCTGCCAAGTGGGGCAAGCGAGACCCCGTGCTGATGAGGCAGTGAATGCAGTTCCCGACGCGCTTTTCGGATCTTCCGGAATATGTTTTCCCGCGTCTGCGCGCGCTTCTCGACCCGCACCCGGGCGGCGGCGAAGCGCTTCACATGTCGATCGGCGAGCCGCAGCACGCCTTCCCGGAGTTCGTCGGCGACATCGTCGCCCGCAACGCCGCCGGTTTCGGGCGCTATCCGCCGAATGACGGAACGCCGGAACTGCGTGCGGCGATATCGGCCTGGCTGACGCGCCGCTACGGATTGGAACCGGTTGATCCCGACACCGCGATAATGGCCCTCAACGGCACCCGCGAAGGGCTTTTCAACGCCTGCATCGCCCTGTGCCCGGAGCGCAAGAACGGCGGGACGCCCGCGGTTCTGCTGCCCAATCCGTTCTATCAGTGCTACGGGGCGGCAGCGCTCGCCGCCGGGGCCGAGCCGGTGTTCGTGAACGCGCCGGAGGAATCCGGGTTTCTTCCGGATTTCTCCCGTGTTCCCGAAGAGATACTGGATCGCACGGCTATCGCCTACCTGTGTTCGCCGTCGAATCCGCAGGGTGCGGTCGCGTCGGAGGAATACTGGACGGCGCTCATTGATCTCGCCGAGGCCCACGACTTCCGCATTTTCGCCGACGAATGCTACTCGGAAATCTACCGCGATGCCCCGCCGCCGGGTGTCCTGCAGGTGGCATCCGCCAAGGGTGCGGACACCGAGCGCGTGGTCAGTTTCCATTCGCTCTCGAAGCGATCGAACCTGCCGGGCCTGCGCTCCGGTTTCGTGTGCTCCGGCCCGCGCAACATCGCCGCCGTCAAGCAGTTGCGCGCCTATGCCGGCGCGCCGCTGCCGTTGCCGCTGCAACGGGCGGCGGAGGCGGTTTGGGCAGATGAATCACACGTGGCCGAAAATCGTGCGCTCTATCAAAGAAAATTCACCCTCTCGGACAGCGTTCTGGGTAATTTTCCGGGATATTCCCCGCCGCGGGCAGGGTTCTTTCTCTGGCTGCGTGTGGGTGACGGCGAAGGCGCCGCGCTGAAGCTGTGGCGGGAGAAGGGCGTGAGAGTGCTGCCGGGAAGGTATCTGTCCCGGACGGAAAGCCCGGCGCTGGGGGGCGGCGATCCGGGACGGGAGTATATCCGCGTGGCCCTTGTGGCCGGTATCGAGGACGTGACCCGGGGGCTGAACGCCATCGCGGATTGCCTTGGTGACGAGATGTCGGAGTAGGAATCATGGTCGTTGCTGCTGCCCCAAAGAAATCCAGAAAGCCGCGCAAGAAACTTGTCGCGTCGAAGACCGAACAGGCGCTGCGGCGGCGCGGACGGGAATTGCTGGGACTGGCGCTGATCGCCGTTTCGGCCGCTTTCTTCACCCTGCTGTGGACCTACGACCCGGGCGATCCGTCGCTGTTCAGCGCCACGGGCGAGGCGCCGAAGAACGCTCTCGGCCTGCTTGGCGCTTCGCTTGCCGATCCTCTGTACCGGGCGCTGGGATGGGCCGCGTTCGGGCTGCCCGCCGTGCTCATGGTCTGGGGAGGCAGGTTCGTGACCCACAGAGGCGACGAACGCGCGCCCGGCCGCACCGTCCTGACGCCGATGGCGCTTGCCTTCGCCGCCGTCTTCGCATCGGCCCACGTTCCGCCCGACGGCTGGGACATGGCGTACGGCCTGGGCGGCATCTTCGGCGACACCGTTCTGCGCGCGCTGCTGGATGCGCTGCCGGCGGATCTGTCGCTCGGCCTGAAATCGGTCACGGTCGTGTTGGGGGCGGCCACGCTTCTGCTGTCGGGATACGTTCTCGGCATCGACGGCCCGGAGTTTCGCGCGATCGGCCGGTTTCTCGGCCGCGGCCTGATCCACGCCTATGTAGTGATACTGCAGACACTTGGGATCGTGGGGCGGGGCGCCAGGGGCGCGGCGGCGGTGGCGCGCGACCAACACACCAGGCGGACCGCCGAAAGGGCCAGGCGGCAGGAACTGCCGGAGACTTCCGGAGATACCGACGCAGGCCAACCGCCCGACACGCCGGACCACCCCGGCGCCGAGCACCACCGCTGGTCGCCGCAGCCCTATGAGGAGAACGAGGCGCGGTTGATGGCGCGTATCTCGGCCGCCGTGCAGGCGCGCGGAGGGGCGCCGGCGGGCGCGGACGGGGGCATCGACCTGCAGCCCGAAGTTTCGCCCGACGCGGCGCCGCCGAAGGATCTGATCGTGCCCAAGGCGCTGCCCGAGGACCGGCTTGGCCCGGTCGATGCCGCGCCGCTGAAGAAATTCTTCCGCAACCGTGCGGAATCGCGCGTCAAGGCGGCCGACAAGCCGCGCAGCAGGAAGAGCAGCAAGGCGCGCGAGGAAGAGCAGCCGGAACTGGCGCTCGAGGACGCTGGCCGCGAGGGCTACCGGAGCCCGGCCCTGTCGCTGCTGGAGAATCCGAAGAACGTCGTCCGCTCGACGCCCAGCGTCGAAGCGCTGGAAGAAAACGCCAGGATGCTGGAGAGCGTGCTCGACGATTACGGCGTGAAGGGCGAGATCGTTTCGGTCAAGCCGGGGCCCGTCGTCACCATGTACGAGCTGGAGCCGGCGCCGGGGCTCAAGGCCAGCCGGGTCATCGGGCTGGCCGATGACATCGCCCGCTCGATGTCGGCGCTGGCGGCGCGCGTCTCGACCATCCCCGGCCGCTCGATCATAGGTATCGAATTGCCGAACGCGCACCGCGAAAGGGTGCTCCTGCGCGAGATATTGTCGTCCAGGGCGTATGGCGACAGCACCCACAAGCTGCCGCTGGCGCTCGGCAAGGACATCGCCGGCGAACCGGTCGTGGCCAACCTCGCGCGGATGCCGCATCTGCTGATTGCCGGTACCACAGGGTCGGGTAAATCGGTGGCGATCAACACGATGGTGCTGAGCCTTCTCTATCACCTGTCGCCCGATGAATGCCGGCTGATCATGATCGACCCGAAGATGCTGGAACTGTCGGTCTATGACGGCATTCCGCATCTGCTGTCGCCGGTCGTCACCGACCCCAGGAAGGCCGTCGTGGCGCTGAAATGGGTCGTCGCCGAGATGGAGGAGCGCTACCGCAAGATGTCGAAGCTCGGCGTGCGCAACATCGATGGCTACAACGCCCGCGTCGAGGAAGCGCTCGGCAAGAACGAGGCGTTCACCCGCACGGTTCAGACCGGCTTTGACGACGCGACCGGCGATCCGGTCTTCGAATCCGAGGAGTTTCAGCCCGAGACGATGCCATTCATCGTCGTCGTCGTCGACGAGATGGCCGATCTGATGATGGTGGCAGGCAAGGAGATCGAGGCCTGCATCCAGCGCCTGGCGCAGATGGCGCGCGCCTCGGGCATACACCTCATCATGGCGACGCAGCGCCCCTCGGTTGACGTCATCACCGGCACTATCAAGGCGAACTTCCCGACCCGGATTTCCTTCCAGGTGACGTCCAAGGTCGACAGCCGGACCATCCTCGGCGAGATGGGCGCCGAGCAGCTACTGGGCATGGGCGACATGCTGTTCATGGCAGGCGGCGGCCGCATCACGCGCGTGCACGGGCCCTTCGTCGCCGACGAGGAGGTCGAGGAAGTGGTCCGCTTCCTCAAGTCGCAGGGAGAGCCGGACTATGTACCAGGCGTGCAGGACGGGCCGGACGGCGAGGCCGGCTCGGAGATCGATCTCGTGCTCGGTCTCGGCGGCGGCGCTGACGGCGAGGACGCGCTCTACGACCAGGCGGTGGCCATCGTCATCCAGGACCGCAAGTGCTCGACATCCTATATCCAGCGCAAGCTCTCGATCGGCTACAACAAGGCGGCCAAGATCGTCGAGCAGATGGAAGAGCAGGGCGTCGTCAGCCAGGCCAACCATGTCGGAAAGCGCGAGGTTCTGGTGCCGGAGCGCTGAAGCGGCGGGATCTCGCCAAAGCGTGAAACCACGCGGGCTGTACATTGAAGGCCGGCGGCTTACATAGGTGCCATGAGGCGACGACATTTCCTTGGCGGTCTGGCGGCGGCATTGGCCGTCGCGCCGGTGCGGGCGGCGGCGCAGTCGAAACGGCTGGACCGGTTTTCCGCCTACCTGAACGGCTTTCGCACGGCGATGGGCCGGTTCACCCAGTTCAATCCCAATGGCAGCCATTCGACCGGGCGCTACATGATAAAGAAACCGGGGTTCGTCCGCTTCGAATACGATCCGCCGCTCAAGTCGGCGGTGGTATCGGACGGCACCTGGATCGGTGTCATCGACGGCAAGTCCAACGAAGGAGCGCAGCGCTATCCGCTGTCGAAATCACCGCTGTCGGAAATACTGAAAGGCCGGATCGACCTTGCGCGCAGCCCGCTGGTGCGTGGCGTTGTCGATGACGGAAAGAAGACCTTCGTCACGCTTGCCGACCCGAAGGACAAGAGGGTCGGCAAACTCACCCTGATCTTCGACAACAAGCCGATTTCCCTGCGCCAGTGGATCGTCGAGGACAAATCCGGCCAGCGTACCGGCTTCCGGCTCGACACCATGGAAACCGGGATGCAGATCGCCCGGCGGGAGTTTTCCATCGAGACCATGGCGCTGAAACTGCAGGGGGTGAGGCGCGAACCGGGGAACAAATAGGTTCAGCGGCTCGATCGCGCTGCCGTCCCGGTTCTGTCACCCCGGACTTGATCCGGGGCCTCCCGGTCGCAAGAGACCCCGGAGCAGGTCCCGGACAGTATCGCGATGGATCCGGGTGCGGATCGCTCCTACCGCCCCTTGAACACGGGCGCCCGCTTTTCCTTCATCGCCGCCAGCCCCTCCTGAAGGTCTTCCGACGCGAAACAGGCGGCGATCCGTTTGCGCGCCGCCACGGTATCCAGCGTTCCGGCACCGATTTCCCTGATCGTCCGCTTCATGCCGCGAACCGCCAGCGGCGCCAGCCCGGCGATGGTGCCGGCGATGTTCATGGCCTCGGCGTCGAGCTCCTGCGGTGCGACGAGCCGGTCGAGAAAGCCGATCTCCTTCAGCGCCGCCGCATCGAATGTCTCGGCCAGCAGGAACATCCGCCGCGCCGCTTGCGAGCCAAGCCGCTCGACGACCCGGGCGATGCCGGCCGGCTCGTAGTGAATGCCCAGCCGCGCTGGCGGAACGAAGGCGGTCATGCCCTCGACGCCGACGCGAAAATCGCAGGCCATCGCCAGTTCGACGCCGCCGCCGAACGCGCCGCCGTTCATGGCGCAGATTGTCGGGACGGGAAACGCATCGAGCGCGCTGCACAGCGTGGTGAGCGGGTTCTCCGTCCAGTCCTTGCCCGCCAGTTCGCCCAGCGACGCGCCGGCGCAGAAGCTCTTGCCGGCGCCGGTCAGGACGAGGACGCGGATGTCATCACGCGACGACCAGTCCTGCAGACGCTCGTGCAGCGCCTGCATCGCTGCCTGATCCAGCGCGTTGTGGCTTTCCGGCCGGTTCAGCGTGATCGTTCCCACATGGCCGCCGATATCGGTTTCGATCATCGTGTCATATCCCGAAAGTGGCGAACACCGGGGCGTGGTCGGAGGGCCTTTCCCAGCCGCGCGCCGGGCGCAGGATCCGGCTTTTGCCGGCGTCGGCCGCAAGATCGGCGGTTGCCCATATATGGTCGAGCCGCCGCCCCTTGTCGGCAGCGTCCCAGTCGCGCGCGCGGTAGGACCACCACGAATAGAGATTGCCGTCGGGGATGTCCTTTCGGGTCACGTCGACCCAGCCGCCCGCGTCCTGCGCCTTGCGCAGGTGATCCACTTCCACCGGCGTGTGGGACACGACCCTGAGCAACTGCTTGTGCGACCACACGTCGTCCTCGCGCGGCGCGATGTTCAGATCGCCCACGAGGATCGAACGCTTCGGCGCCTCGGACCGGAACCACTTGGCCATTTCCATCAGGAAATCCAGCTTGTGGGCGAATTTCGGGTTCCTTTTCGCGTCCGGTTCGTCGCCGCCCGCCGGGACATAGAAATTGTGGATCAAGGTGCCGTCCGCCAGCCGCCCGGCGACGTGCCGGGCGTCGCCCCGGCCGCAGAACTCCCGGTGGCCGGCGTCTTCCATCGGCAGGCGCGACAGGATCACCACGCCATTGTAGCCCTTCTGCCCCCTGGCTATCAGCGTTTGGTACCCGGCCGCCGCGAAGTTTTCCGTCGGTATTTTTTCCACCGGCGACTTGGTTTCCTGCAGGCACAGGATGTCCGGCCCTTCCTCTTGCAGCAGCCGCAATACGTTGGGCTCACGCAGGCGGATCGAGTTGATGTTCCAGGTACCTATCGTTACGGGCATGCGTTCCTCTTTGCCGGGTTACATGGCGGATATTGGTGCCTGCGGTCCGGGACCTCAACCCGCAACCTGACACGCGGCGGGACGTTTTCCTGCGGTTTTCTAAGACCAAGGTCGGTAACGGCACCGGGCTAACGTACGGCGGAAAGAAAGCAGAAGTCCCGCCGGGCTTTGCCGTCCGCGGCCTTCGGTGCACCTTTGGACCCTGAGCAACGATTAACCCACGGCATAAAGGAGATACGTGATGAGAATACCGTTTGGAGAGCAGAAAAAACTACTTGCCGGAGCCTGCGCGCTGGTGCTTTTCTGTTCGGCACCCTGGACCGTTTCGTTCGACGATAACGGCGGACTGTCCCTGAAACCGGCGGTCGCCGAAGCCAAGAACGGATCCGATGACAGCGGCAACAGTGGCTCTGGCAGCGATGACAGCGGTTCCGGCAGCAACAGCGGGTCCGGAAGCAGCAACAGCGGGTCTGGAAGCAGCAACAGCGGGTCTGGCAGCGATGACAGCGGTTCCGGCAGCAACAGCGGGTCCGGAAGCAGCAACAGCGGGTCCGGAAGCAGCAACAGCGGTTCGGGCAGCGGCGGCGGCGGTCACGGCGGCGACAGGATTCGCGCGCCCAAGGTCGAAATCACGGCCGACGGGGTCGAGGTGGTCTTTGCCGACGGCACCAAGGAGGAAATCCGGAATGGCTGGTACGAACTGAAGAACACGTTCGGCCGCACGATCGCGGAACGCCGGGCCACGCAGGAAGATTTCATGCGTCTGAGCCAGGCGGCAAAGAACGCGAGGGGCGCCGCGACAGCCGCGACCAACGCAAGCGTGGTGAAATTCGAGCAGGTGGGCGATAACGTGGAGGTCGTTTACGCGTCGGGCTGGAAAGAAGAAATCCAGTTCGGCCGTTACGAACTCAAGGATGCCAATAACAATACGGTAGTGGAACGCCCCGCCACTGCCGAGGACCTGGCCCGCATTCTGGCCGGCATAGCCCCCTGAGGCCAGCGGCGGGCCGGGCGAAGCGTCCGGCCCGCCGCCCCCGTCTTCAAAGCCTTCCTTCGTCAGTCGCCCCAGCTTTCCCGGGCTTTCAGGGCGGCCTCGACGCGGTTTCGGACCTGTAGTTTCTGAAGAATGGCCGTCATGTAGTGTTTGACGGTCTTTTCCTGCAGGTCGAGCGCGCGGGCCACCTCCTTGTTGCTCTTGCCGGTCGAAACCAGCCGCAGGATGTCTTCTTCGCGCTTGGTCAGGGTTTCGATGGGATCCCTTTCCGGCTGTTGCCTGGGGGTCTGCATCTCCGCCAGCACGCGGGCTGCAAGTTCGGGCGAAATGTGCGACTTTCCCGCCGCGATATCCTGCACGACGGATACCAGTTCGCTGGCCGATATCCCTTTCAGCACGTAACCGGTCGCCCCGGCCCGCAGCGCCGACATGACGTCCCGGTTGTTTTCCGAAACGGTCAGCATCGCGATACCTGCCTTCGGCACATCGGAGGCGATCCTGGCGGCCGCGGATATGCCGCTGCCGGGCATGCTGATGTCGAGCAGAACCACGTCCGGCTGGGTCTGGCGGCAGATTTCCACCGCCTCGTCGGCGTTCTTTGCCTGGCCTGCAAGCTCGATCCCCCCGGCTTCGATCAGCGTCCGGGCCAGGCCGTCGCGGTAGATCGGGTGATCGTCGGCGATAACGATGCGGATAACCATGTCACATGCCTTTTCCCAACGGTAAGATCGCGCGAAGCGTGCAGCCCTGCCCGGGCGCCGCGTCGATTTCGAAAACGCCGCCGATACTTTCCAGCCTGTCGCGCAGCCCCGCGAGCCCCTGTCCGCCGTCCGGGCGCAGCGCGAGGTCCGCGCCGGGATCGAATCCGGGGCCGTCGTCCTGTACGACGATCGCCACCTGCGCAGCGCTCACTGTCACCGCAACGTGCGTGCTGGCGCCGCCGGCGTGCCGGGCCGCATTGGAAAGCGCCTCCTGCAGGAAGCGGTAAATGCTCGCCTTTCCCGAGTGCCCGACCTCGGGATCGGTCGCGCCGTGGTAACTCAGGCTCACCTGGCCGCCGGTCTGCTGGCGGTGCAAGTCGACGGCCTGCGAGACCACGGTCTCCAGTTCCTGGTTTTCAAGCTCCGGCAGCCAAAGGCCGCGTGAAATCGTCCGGATTTCGCCGATCGCCGTGTCCAGCGCCTGGCGTATGATCCGCGCGTCCTCTTCACCTTCAGGAGAGGCCGGAACGATTTTCTCCAGCCGCAGCCCGATCAAGCTCAGGTTTTGACCGGGTCCGTCATGAAGATCGGCGCTCACCCTTCGCAGGCTTCGATCGGTCTGTGCCGCTGCCCGCGCCGATGCGTTGACGGCGCGAGAGCGGAGGGTGGCGTTCTGTTGGGCGAGAGCGAGGCTTTCCGCGACCTGGTTCTGCAGTCGCGACTGTTGCAGTTCGATGGTCTGGCTTCCCGAACGGACGATACCGAAGAGCAGGGACGCGCAGCCGAGAAACGTTGCCGCCACCAGCAGCCAGCTCGTCCACCGCGCCCGGGCGAGGTCGCCTTCCAGGCCCACGCTCCGTTCGTAAAACTCTGCGACGGCGATCACCTCGCCTGTCCATACCCGCCGGATCGGGCTGTAGATCTCCAGCAGCGGGATCCCGAACCCGCGCTCCCGCTCACTCTCCAGACCGTCCGGTATCCCGAACTCGGCGGTGACCATGCCTTCCCAGGCCTTCACCAGCTCGGGCGAAGGGTCAAATGCCCTCCCGACCACCGACGGATCGCTGGCATGTACGATGCGCCCGCCGCGCTTCCAGATCTTGTAGGAGATCACCCGCTCGCCCAGAGGAGTACCATCAAAGACTTCCACCAGGGCCTGTTTCGCGGCGGGTGAAAGTTCGTCGCCAAAAGCCAGTTCCTGATTGAGCGGCGAAACGAAGCTTTCAACGTATAACGCCGTCGACGCGGCCGTGTTGTTGACGACGCTTTGTTCGATGAGCGCCGTCACCCAAGTTCCGACGATGATCATCGCCGCAAGCATCACGGCACCGCCCGCCGTGGTGAAACGCAGCAGGAGGTTCATGTTCCGCCAGTACTGCCTTGCCTTTTCAATCAAGTCGGTTTCCGGTTTTCGCCCTTGCCGGAGCCTATCGGATCGAGACTTCCGGTGGCCACGGCCAAAGGTCTGAGCGATTCAAAAAAAACCGTCCGTGCCTGGGGCGACGGACGGCTCAAGTCGGGGAGGAAGAGGGAAGACTCAGGCAACAAGGCGATACCCGCCGGACTCGGTAACAAGAATGCGGGCGTTGGAGGGATCGGGTTCGATTTTCTGCCGCAGGCGGTAGATATGGGTCTCCAGCGTGTGTGTCGTGACGCCGGCGTTGTAGCCCCAGACCTCGTGCAGCAGAACCTCGCGGGCCACCACGCCCTCGGTGGCGCGGTAGAGGAATTTCAGGATGTTGGTTTCCTTCTCGGTCAGGCGGATTTTCTTTTCGTCCTCGTCGAGAAGCAGTTTGGCGGCCGGCTTGAAGGTGTATGGACCGATGTTGAAGACCGCGTCCTCGGACTGCTCGTGCTGGCGAAGCTGGGCGCGGATGCGGGCGAGAAGCACCGGAAACTTAAAGGGTTTGGCGACGTAATCGTTGGCCCCGGCGTCCAGCCCGAGGATCGTGTCGGCGTCGGTGTTGTGACCGGTGAGCATCAGAACCGGGCATTTCACGCCCTGCTTGCGCATCAGGCGGCAGAGTTCGCGCCCGTCCATGTCCGGCAACCCGACGTCGAGGATAACCAGATCGTAGATCGCCGCCTTGGCTTTCACCAGGCCGTCGGCGCCGCTCTCGGCGTCGAAAACATCGAACTCTTCTGTGAGGACAAGTTGATCGGACAGCGCCTCGCGCAGGTCCTCATCATCGTCCACCAGAAGGATCTTCTTGAGATTGCTCATCTGACCGTCTCCTCTTCCAATGAACAAATGCGCCGGTTTTTCGCATGCGGCAAGATGTCGGCAACGAGTTTCACACGAGTGTGTGTGGTTGTGCGTAATTGTTTCAAATTCCCTCGGTACAGCCTATATGGACCCGTTGAAGCTCATGATTTCGCGAAAGCCGGCGCGCCGATGCCCCTCAGACCAAGCTCCTCGGAACATGCCGCGCGCGCGCGCGCCGATCTTCGGATAGGGGTGCCGGTCCTGCTTTGCGGCGGCGGATCGGCGGCCATCGTCTGCGCCGCCGAAACCGTTTCGCGGGACCGCCTGTCGGCGCTGCGGGCGCTCGGAGGCGTGCTCGATCTGGCGATCACCGCCAGAAGGGCAGAAACGCTGCGCGCGCGAAGCTACGACGGGGACCTGGCGCGCGTGGCGGTTCCCGACGACGCCGATACCGGATGGATTCGCGCCACGGCCGATCCTTCCCGGGATCTCGAATTCCCGATGAAGGGGCCGTATCAGAGCCGCAGGGAAGGGCCGGCGGACCTGCACCGGGCGGTGCTGCGCCACCTGATCCGGGACGATGGGGAGCCCGTGCGGACCCCGGAGCGGTTCGCGGCCACGGTGGCCCGGGTGGAGGCCCACCTGTTGCCCACCGCCGCCGCGACGTTGGGAACG
>JBHHXR010000071.1:0-14221 GCA_046757205.1 Paracoccaceae bacterium | reverse complement strand
AAGTCTTTGTGCACGTGGTGTCGTGGGGGTCAGATCGACCATGCGCGCTAGGCCTCGTTGTAGCGGTACCCGATCCCATAAAGAGTTTCGATGGAACCGAAGTCCGGGTCATGAACGCGGAACTTCTTGCGAATCCGCTTGATGTGGCTGTCGATAGTCCTGTCGTCGACGTAAACCTGATCGTCGTAGGCCACGTCCATCAACTGGTCCCGGCTTTTCACGACCCCCGGCCGGTTGGCCAGCGCCTGGAGGATAAGGAATTCTGTTACCGTAAGCGTCACGCTGTCACCCTTCCACAACACGGTGTGGCGCAACTGATCCATCACCAGGTTGCCCCTGGTCATCACAACGTCACTTTCGGGATCTGCCACGGCGCTTTCGGCGAGCGCCTCGCGACGACGCAGGATGGCCCGGATACGTTCAACCAGAAGCCGCTGCGAAAACGGCTTTCTGACATAGTCGTCGGCACCCATCCTCAGGCCCAGCACCTCGTCGATCTCCTCGTCCTTCGAGGTCAGGAAGATCACCGGCATGTCGGACTTCTGCCGCAGCCGGCGCAGGAGTTCCATGCCATCCATTCGCGGCATTTTTATGTCCAGCACCGCCATGTCCGGCGGGTTGTCGGTCAGGCCGATCAGAGCCGACGCGCCGTCGTTGTAGGTGACAACCTCGTAGCCTTCGGATTCAAGTGTCATCGAAACGGATGTGAGAATGTTCCGGTCGTCGTCGACCAACGCTATTGTTGCCATGGTTTAACCTCTGCTTCTGCCTCGCCGCTTTTGCGTGGTGTTTTTTTTGCCCGATTATGTCAGTTCCGGGCATTTGCGACGCGTCCTGCCGTTTTCTGTGCCCGTTTGACCACAGAACCGCAACAAAAACATTACTTTCCCGGGCAAACAGGCTGCGCCAGTTTGAAACAGGCAACACCTGTGGAATTGCGTCGATTGCGTGGTAATAAAAGCACCGCGGGGTGCCGGCCGATCGGACTTGGCGACCCGCCGCCCGAATCCGGCGGTATCCGAAAGGCTCGGGCGTGGTAATCTGGCGGGTGCGGGCGACATCCCGGCCCTACTCTGGGGAGACAACCAGGAATGGCAATCGGAAGGGTCAATCCGGCGCAGACGCTGGAAAAGACCGGGATCGTGGGCGTCGGCAAGGCTTATTACAATCTCATCGAAGCGTCCCTCATGCAGGCGGCGGTGCAGCGCGGCGAGGGCGATATCGGTCTCGGCGGCGCACTGCTGGTCGAAACGGGCCGGCATACCGGCCGCTCGCCGAAGGACAAGTTCGTGGTCCGCGAGGCAGGCGTCGAGGACACGATCTGGTGGGACAACAACGCTCCGATGGATCCCGAGAGCTTCCAGCGGCTTCACGACGACATGCTGGCGCACATGGAAGGCGGCGAATACTTCGTGTCCGATCTCTTCGCCGGTGCCGATCCGGCGTACCGCCTGAACGTGCGTATCGTCACCGAGCTTGCCTGGCACGCGCTCTTCATCCGCCACATGCTGCGCCGTCCGGCGGCGGCGGAAATAGATGCCTTCGTGCCGGAGTTCACCGTAATCAACTGCCCGGAATTCAAGGCCGATCCGGCGCGGCACGGCTGCCGGTCGGAGACCGTAATCGCAATCTCCTTCGAGCGCCGGATGGTGCTCGTCGGCGGAACCTCCTACGCCGGTGAGATAAAGAAATCGGCGTTCACCATCCTGAACTATCTTCTGCCCGACCGCGGCGTCATGCCGATGCACTGTTCGGCCAACCATGCAACCGGCAACGTCGACGATACCGCCATATTCTTCGGCCTTTCCGGGACCGGCAAGACCACCCTGTCGGCAGATCCGGACCGGACGCTCATCGGCGATGACGAACACGGCTGGTCGGACAACGGCATTTTCAATTTCGAGGGCGGCTGCTACGCCAAGACCATCAACCTCAGCCCGGAGGCGGAACCCGAAATCTACGCCACCACGTCCAAGTTCGGGACCATCGTGGAAAACATGGTTTACGATCCCTACACGCGCGAACTGGATTTCGACGATGACAGCAAGACGGCGAATACACGCTGCGCCTATCCGCTGCACTACATCGCCAACGCCTCGGCGACCTCGCTGGGCGGGATGCCGAAAAACATCATAATGCTGACCTGCGACGCCTTCGGTGTGCTGCCGCCGATCGCCAGGCTGTCGCCGGCGCAGGCGATGTATCATTTCCTGTCGGGTTTCACTTCCAAGGTTGCCGGCACCGAAAAGGGCGTGGACGAGCCCCAGCCGACGTTTTCCACCTGCTTCGGCGCCCCCTTCATGCCGCGGCGGCCGGAAGTCTACGGCCACCTGCTGCGCAAGAAGATCGCGGGGCACGGCGCGACGTGCTGGCTGGTCAACACCGGCTGGACCGGCGGCCCCTACGGCACCGGCTCGCGTATGCCGATAAGGGCGACGCGCGCCCTGCTGTCGGCGGCGCTTGACGGTTCGCTGGCCAAGGTCGGGTTCCGGCACGACGACACCTTCGGGTTCATGGTTCCGGTATCGGTGCCCAATGTGGACGAACTGCTGCTCGACCCGCGCCGCACCTGGGACAAGCCCGACGCCTATGACCGGCAGGCGGCGCGACTCGTGCGGATGTTTGCCGACAATTTCCGCCAGTACGAACCCTATGTGGACGAGGAAGTACTGGCCGAAGCCATCGGCAACTGACGCCGGCCGGTTCGGCTGCTGGGGGGGTAATACTGGATGGCATTCGCGGTTGCAGCCGGACATCCCCGGACAGCCGAGGCGGCGGCCGAGGTTCTGCGCGAGGGCGGAACCGCCGTCGACGCCTGCATCGCGGCGGGCTTCATGTCGGGCGTCGCCGAACCGGTCCTGTCCGGCCTGCTGGGTGGCGGATTTCTGACCGTCGTTCCGGCCGATGGCGAACCCGTATGCCTGGACGCCTTTGTCCAGACACCGCGCCGGATGCGGCCGGAAACCGAGATCGACCGGCGCGAGGTGGTGGTGGATTTCGGCGCTACCGAGCAGGTGTTTCACGCCGGCGCGGGAACCATCGCCACGCCCGGGCTCGTTGCCGGGCTGTTCGAGGCCCATGGCCGTTTCGGCAGGCTGCCCATGCCAGAGCTTGCCGCCCAAGCGGTCAGCGCGGCGCGGCAGGGGATGAAAGTCGACGATTTTCAATCGCACGTCCTCGATCTGGTGAGCCCGATCTTTACGATGCACCCGTCGTCGAAGGCCATCTACGCCACGGATGACGGGCTCCTGAAGCCTGGTGACTTGTTTTCGAACCCGGCGCTGGCCGACGTCATGGAGGTTCTGTCCCATGAAGGGCCGGGGTTCTTCGAGCAAGGCGAAATTGCCGGCGCCCTGCTGGCGCTGGAAGGCTCGCACCTGACCGCCGGGGACCTCGCCGGCTACACCGCGCAGTGGCGCGTTCCGCTGGCGATGGCCCGGCAGGGCTTCGATATTTTCCTCAATCCGCCGCCCAGCCTCGGCGGCGTGCAGATCGCGCTTGCCCTGACGGCGCTGCCCGACAACCCCCGCCCGGCGCAGGTTGCCAAGGCATTCGCCGCGATTTCCCGCCTGCGCCGCCAGACCCATGCCGACACTTATCCGGAAAACGCCGCCGGTTTGCTGCTTGACCCGGAGCTGGTCGCAGCGCTCCGGGCATCGCTGGCGGACCGGATGCAGGCGACGCGCGGAACCACGCACATCTCGGTGCTCGACGCGAGCGGCACCGGTGCCGCCCTCACGCTGTCGAACGGCGAGGGCTGCGGTCTCGTTCTGCCCGGTACCGGCCTGATGCCGAACAACATGCTGGGCGAAGAGGATCTGGTTCCGCACGGGCCGCAAAGCTGGGTGCCCGACCGCAGGCTGGCCTCGATGATGTGCCCGATGTCGCTGCGCAGCCCGGGTGGAGGGCTGACCATGATGGGCTCCGGCGGCTCCAACCGCATCCGCTCGGCGCTGACGCAGGTTGCTCTCCGGCTCATCGACGCCCAAGAGCCCCTGGAAGACGCGATAACCGCACCGCGCATGCACTACGAACACGCGACGGAACACGGCATCGATTTAGAGGATTTCGGTGACGGCGAAACCCGCGCCGCCATCCTGAAGGACTGGCCGAAGGCGCATGTCTGGTCAAGAAGCTCCATGTTCTTCGGCGGCGTTCACGCCGTTCGGAAGACGGGAGGCGGCTACGAGGCGGCCGGCGATCCGCGCCGCTCAGGTGTCGGAATCGTCGGCTGACAAGGCGCGTGCCGGGTCACCCGATGAAGCCGCGCCGCAGCAGGTTGAGACCGGCAAAGGCAAGTACGATCAGGGTCGCCTTCCGGAACAGAACCTGGTCCATCCGGTCGTGATAGTAGAGCCCGATCGCCATGCCGGCGACCGCCGGGATCACCAGTATCGCGGAAAACGGCAGGTTCACCGCTCCCAGCAGGCCCGAGCGCAGGTGCGCCACGGTCAGCACGGCCGCCCCGATCAGAAACGACAGCCCCTGAACACGGACCTGTTCCACCTTCGGCGTCTCGATCGAGATCAGGTACATCAGGATCGGCGGCCCCCAAACACCCGACAAACCCCCGAAAAAGCCCGATAAGAGACCCACACCAGTCTCCACCAAGGCCGTAAGCCGCCGTGGCGTCGTGGGCCGGAATCCGATCACCTGAAGCGTCGTGAACAGGGTGATCCCGGCGCCGAGAATGATGAAGAGGGCATTTTCCGGGATGACCACCACGAGTTGCGCGCAAACGTAGATCATCACCAGAAGCACGGCATTCAGACGCCAGAACTTGCGCAGGCTGGCAACCGCCTCGACAACGCCGTTCCGCAGGGACTGCCATGCGTTTGTGACCAGACCCGGCAGGATAAGCGCGGCGACCGCGACCTCCGCCGGCATCACCGACCCGATGCCGCTGATCGCTATCATCGGCAGGCCAAACCCGACCGCGCCCTTGGTGAATCCGCCGAACAGGATGACGGCAAAGGCGGTGATCACCGCCCAGCTTCCGAAATTCGCCGTCATGACCGGGATGGCCGTCATCTTCCACCGGGCTGGATTGCCGGGCTGTCTTCGCACCCGTGCCAGAACAACGCAACGCTAATAATGTTATACGATTCGCGCCGCATCCGAATTCTTCTTGCGCGCAGATTGACAACGCGGGCCGCCAAACTAGTGTGCGCGCAGATGCACAACCGATTCCGCGCCGCACAATAATGCGGCGCGGCAAGCAAAGGAACCGCAGGTTTGACGATCGCCGCCGAAGATGCCCGGGAAGGTCCGGTTGTCCTGACAGGTCTTTCCGATCTGTGCGCCGACGCCGTTGGAGCGGCGGAAAAGATGCAGCAGGCGGCGCTGCACGCGCTTCGCGACAAGACCGCCGACGGCATGCGTCTTTCGCCCCGGGCGCTCGAGGAGAACCAGTACGCGGTGCACGGCCTGGCCTGGGCATCCACATATCTTCAGTGCCTGCGCCAGATGCAAAACTGGGCCGTGTCGCTGGAAGCCGCGGGGCGTCTGGGCGAGATGGAACGGCTGATCCTCCAGATCGCTTTCGGCGAGTACCTGTCGCAGCTTCACGGCGGCATCCCGATGTCGCAGGGAGAGATCGTCCGGCCGCTGGATTTCGGACTTGGCGGCGACGCCCGGCACGCCATGATGACGGAAGCGGTCGAGGAACTGACGCGGCGCGGCAACTCCGACGCCGCGCGGAAACGGCTCGTCGCGCTTGTCCGGGAAAGGCAGGGCGCCGCGACGTTCGGCGATACCGGGCTGGACGACGATTTCGAGATGATCCGCGACCAGTTCCGCCGGTTCGCCGAAGGCCGCGTCGTGCCGCACGCGCATGGCTGGCACCTGAGGGACGAGCTGATCCCGATGGCCGTCATCGAGGAAATGGGCGAGCTTGGCGTCTTCGGGCTGACCATCCCGGAGGAATACGGCGGCACAGGTCTGGGAAAGACCGCCATGTGCGTGGTCTCCGAGGAACTGTCGCGCGGCTATATCGGCGTCGGGTCGCTCGGCACGCGCTCGGAAATCGCCGCGGAACTGATCCTCGGCGGCGGCACGGACGAACAGAAGGCGAAGTGGCTTCCGAAAATCGCCTCGGGTGAAATCCTGCCCACCGCCGTCTTCACCGAACCCAACACCGGCTCCGATCTTGGTGCCCTGAAGACACGCGCCGAACGGGACGGCGGCGGCTGGGTGCTCAGGGGAAGCAAGACGTGGATAACCCACGCCGCGCGCACCGACCTGATGACGGTTCTGGCGCGTACCGATCCAGCGACCAGCGACTATTCCGGCCTGTCGATGTTCCTCGCCCCGAAAACCCGGGGCGCCGACGCGGACCCGTTCCCCGACGCCGGCATCGCCGGCGGCGAAATCGGGGTTCTCGGCTATCGCGGCATGAAGGAATACACGCTGTCGCTGGACGGCTACCGGGTGCCGGAGGACGCCCTGCTCGGCGGCCGCGAGGGACTGGGGTTCAAGCAGCTCATGCGCACCTTCGAAAGCGCCCGCATCCAGACCGCCGCGCGCGCCATCGGCGTCGCCCAGTGCGCGCTGGAACTGGCGCTGCGCTACGCCCAGGACCGGACGGCCTTCGGAAAACCGCTGATCGAATTTCCCCGGGTCTACGCAAAGATCGCCATGATGGCGGTGGAAACCATGATCGCCCGCCAGATCACCTACCATTCGGCGAAGGAAAAGGACGAGGGCCGGCGCTGCGACCTCGAAGCGGGAATGGCGAAACTACTTGCGGCGCGCGTGGCATGGTCGGCCGCCGACAACAGCCTGCAAATCCACGGCGGCAACGGTTTCGCGCTGGAATACCCGGTCAGCCGCGTCCTGTGCGATGCCCGCATCCTGAACATCTTCGAGGGCGCCGCCGAAATTCAGGCCCAGGTCATCGCCCGCCGGGTGCTGGAAACCGGAAGGAACTGATGCCCTTCCCCGCCGCCGTCGCCGCCGTCAGCGGCGATCGCGGTTCACGAAAATCTGCGTGGGCCCGGCCGCGCGCTTGGTGCATACTGACGACATGTCCGATTTCCTCGCTTTCGCCCGCGAAACCGTCATCTGCCTGTTCGTGACCGGCTGCGGCGTGCCGGTTTCCGAAACCGTCGCCGGGCCGGCCGCCGGGCGCAACTGGGTCCTGGAGAGTCTCGCCGACGCCCCGGCAAGGGCGGCATTCACCATCGGTTTCAGCGACAGCGGCGCCCTCAACGGCGCGGGGCCGTGCAACCGGTTCACCGCCCGCCAGACCGCACCGCTGCCCTGGTTCGCGATGGAAGAGCTTTCGATTACCGGACGCGCCTGCCCCGAACAGGCGGAAGAAACCCGCTACATCGAAGCGCTGCAGCGCATGGCGCTGGCCGAAGTCGCCGGCACGACGCTGATCCTGTCCAACGACGACGGCGAGACGATGGTATTCCGCGCCAGGTAGCGGGCGTCAGTCGGCAGACATCGCCAGAATACGGCTCATCCGCGTGTAACTTTCCCCGCTCTCCTCGGCCCAGGCGTTGAACGCGGCCTGGATTTTCCGGTGCGCGGTTTTCGACGTGGCGGGCCCGTCGATCACGCCGGCCTGTCTGAGGGCCGAGACAACCGAAGCGCTCAGCATGAAACTGTCCTTGCCGAGAAACCGCAGCGCGTACTGCCCGCTGGCGCCGCCGAGCCGGGAGCCGCGCTTCTTCAGAATCTCCCAAAGGCCAACCAGATCGCTCGACGGCCAGTCGGCGAGGAATTTCGCCGCCGAGCCATGTTCGGCGGCCAGATCGGAAAGGAAAACGGCGTTGTCGCGGACCGACAGGATCTTGGCCGCGTTGCGCACGATTTCGGTGTTCTTCAGGTGACGGTCCAGGTCCTCGTCCGACATCATGGCGTTGCGGGCCACGTCGAAGCCGTGAAACGCCTTCTCGAAACCCGGCCACTTGTTCTCGATCACCCGCCAGTTGAACCCGGCCTGAAAGACCCTCTTTGTCAGCTCCGCCAGAACCCGGTCGTCGCTCAGAGAGCGCAGGTCAGCGCTCGGGCCGGGCCCTTGCGCCAACAGGGATTCAAGGGCGTCGGAGCCGCCCTTCCTGGCTTCGGCACGACGCCGGATTTCTGCGAATTTCACGGTCACTATCCTTTCGTTTGGCTGTCGGGGCGGTCAAACAGGGCGCGCAGCAACCGCTCTCTGGCGTCGGGCAGCGCTTCGCGGCCAAGCGCGGGCATCAACCGGTGGCTCAGGAAATACCCGGTCAGGCGCAGGGCCTGTTCAAGCTCCGCCTGTGATGGCTGAACGGATACATCCCCGTCGCGAAGAAAACCCGGCAAGGCAAGCAGGCGGTCCGAATATTCCGCGCCGGCCGCGCGGCTGACGGCCCTGCCCGAACGCGGCGACACGTAGACGAGTTCCTGCGTCGCGCCCGTCGCCGCGCAACTTCGCAGATCCAGCCCGAAACCCAGCCCGCGCAGGAGCGAGTACTCCCACAGCGCATACAGCCCCGGCCATTCCTCGTTCACGCCCACTGCATCCATCAGCATCACGGTATCGGCATAAAGCCTGGGATGCGGCTCGCGCTCCGGCAGAGACATGGAGATCATGGCGCAGACCGTGCCCATGGCGGCAAGCGGCGCGCGGCCCGACATCGCCGCCGCCGCCCGGGATCTGACCGGATCGACACGGAAACTGCCCAGGTGATCCTCCAGCCGCGCGTGCCACTCGACCGACAATTGCGACCCGGCCTGAAGAACCGGCGCCATCTTCCGCGATCCGCCGCCGCGGACCAGCCCGGCATGACGGCCGTGCTCGCGGGTGAAAACCTCGATGATCGCCGAACCTTCGCCGTGCCGCCGGGTCGCGACCAGCACCCCTTCATCCCGCCACTGCATGCGCAGACGCTATCCCGAAAGCCCCGGTTCGTCGAGCAGGCTGCGCCCCGCCCTGTCCTCGACCTCGACGACCCACAGGTCCGGGTCGAAATTGCGCTGCCGCAGGACCGCGCCGTCCACCTCCGCTTCCGCGCCTTCCGCCAGGCACGCCCACACCCGCACCCCTTCCGCGTCGTAGCTGCGCTGAAACAGCCGCGCGGCGCCGTCCAGCGTGTTGACCTTGACCAGAACGGCGCCGGCCGCCGCGTGCCCCCGCGCCGTCACGAAAGCCGGAATATCGGCGAGCCGGAGCCGGGCCAGATAGGCCTTCACCCAGAATTCGCTGGTGAGACGCGGCTCCATCGCCTAGCCGCCGTCGGAGAATTTCAGGCCCATCTGGGAAAACCGCTCCGGGTCCTCCAGCCAGTTGGGGCGCACCTTGACCTGCAGGAACAGATGCACCCTGCGGCCGAGAAACTCCTCGATTTCCTTCCGGGCCAGCGTGCCGACCGCCTTGATGGTTTCGCCCTTCGGGCCAAGGGTTATCCCCTTGTGGCCCTCGCGCGCCACATAGATCACCTGGTCTATCCGCACCGAGCCGTCCTTGCGCTCCTGCCAGTCCCCGGTCTCGACCGTCAACTGGTAGGGCAGTTCCTGATGCAGGCGCAGGGTCAGTTTTTCGCGGGTTATCTCGGCGGCGATCATGCGCATCGGCAGATCGGCGATCTGGTCTGCGGGGTAGAGCCACGGGCCTTCCGGGAGCTGCGACGCCAGCCACGCTTTCAGGTCGGCAACGCCGTCGCCCTTCTCGGCCGAAATCATGAACGTCGCGGCGAATGCGTGGGCCTCGTTGAGTTCGGCGGAAAGCCTCAGCAGATCGGCCCGCCGCACCCTGTCGATCTTGTTGATCGCCAGCGCCAGCGACCGACCGTCCCCCACGCGGTCATCCATGCTGTCGAGAATGGTGCGGACACCGTCGGTCAGGCCGCGATGCGCCTCGACCAGCAGGACCACCACGTCGGCATCCGCCGCGCCGCTCCACGCCGCGCTGACCATGGCCCGGTCGAGCCTGCGGCGCGGCCGGAACAGGCCCGGCGTATCGACGAACACGATCTGCGCCGCGCCTTCCAGCGCGACGCCGCGGATGCGCGTGCGCGTCGTCTGCACCTTGTGGGTCACGATCGACACTTTGGCGCCGACCAGGCGGTTCAGCAGGGTGGACTTTCCGGCATTCGGCTCACCGATCAGGGCGACGAAGCCGCAGCGCGTTTCCTGGCTCATCAGTCGCCCAGAACCTGTTCGAGAAGCGCCTCCGCGGCAGCCTGTTGGGCGGCCCGCTTCGAGGTGGCACTGGCCCGTGCGCGATTTCCGCTTTTCAGCACGGCCTCTATGGTGAAAACAGGCGCGTGGTCGGGCCCGGTCCGGGCAAGCTCGCGATATGTCGGCGGCGGCTCTCCGCGCGCCTGCGCCCATTCCTGCAACGCCGTCTTCGCATCCCGTGAAACGGCTTCCGCATCGCTCAGGCGCGGCCCCCAGAGGCGCAGGATCAGCGCCTCCGCCGCCGCCATTCCCGCGTCCAGGTATACCGCCGCGATCACCGCTTCCATCGCGTCGCCGAGGATGGCCGTCTTGCGGCGGCCACCGGAGAGCATTTCCGACCGTCCCATCATCAGTGCCGCGCCGAGGTCGATCTCGCCCGCCACTTCGGCGCAGGTTTCCTTGCGGACGAGCGCGTTCAGGCGCGGCGCGATCTGGCCTTCCGTCGCTTCCGGATCGGCCTTCAGAAGCGCTTCGGCGATCACCAGTCCCAGAACCCTGTCGCCGAGGAATTCCAGCCGCTGGTTATGGCTGCGCCCCGGCGCGCTCAGCGAGGAATGCGTCATCGCCTCTTCAAGAAGAGCGGGCGACGCGAAACTGTGGCCCAGCCGCCGTGCGAAATCTTTCAGATGTGCTTTCGGCTTCACTCGATCGACCTGAAGAATCTTCCCTTGCGCCAGGTCCAGAAATACAGCACCGACCTGCCCGCCGACGAGAACACGATCCATTCCGCCCGGCCGATCAGGTTCTCGAACGGCACGAAGCCGACGCCGCCGGCAAGCTGCGAAACGCGGCTGTCCTGGGAGTTGTCACGGTTGTCGCCCATGAAGAAATACTGGCCTTCGGGCACGATGAACACGTCGGTATTGTCGGTCCGCCGGTTGCCGATGTTCAGGATGTCGTGCTCCACGCCGTTCGGCAGTGTTTCGCGAAACCTCTCCTTGATGCAGTCGCCACCGCGTCGGACCGGTTCGTTCGCACATGACGGCAGGTGGCCGAGCGCACCCTGGGGCGCCTTGACCTCGACAAACGGCGCGATCGGCTCCACGTCAACCGGCGTTCCGTTGATGCTGAGAACCCCGTCGTTCATCTGGATGCGGTCACCGGGCAGACCGATCAGCCGTTTGATGTAGTCGGTGCCGTTCGTGGGATGCCGGAATACGATCACGTCACCGCGCTCCGGTTCCGATCCGAAAATCCGTCCCGAACCGGGGCACATCGAGAACGGGCAGGAATATTGCGAAAACCCGTAGGCGAACTTGTTGACGAACAGGAAGTCGCCGATCAGCAGCGTGTCCTTCATCGAGCCGGACGGTATCCAGAACGGCTGGAAGATCAGGGTGCGGATGGCGCCCGCCAGCAGCAGCGCGTAAACGATGGTTTTGACCAGTTCCAGAACGCCGTCCTTTTTCTTCACCTTCTCGGATTCTTCGGTCATGCCGCGGGAAACTCCTGCCTCGAAATCGGTGCGTGCCTTGTCGCGCGGGGTCAGTGGCGAGTCAAGGCGAAGCCGGCAGCGCCTCGATCACCACCACCGCCATCGCCCACGGGTGATCGTCGGTGAGGGTCGCGTGGATCACTGCCCGGTGCCCCGGCGGCGTCATGTCGGCCAGCCGCTCCGCCGCCCAGCCCGTCACGTGCATCACCGGCTGGCCGGTGCGAAGATTGCTCACCGACATGTCCTTCCACGCGATACCCATGCGCAGCCCGGTGCCCAGCGCCTTCGAGCACGCCTCCTTGGCTGCCCAGCGTTTGGCGTAGGTGCCGGCGGTGTCCTTGCGGCGCTCCGCGGTGCGTTGTTCGGTCTCGGTGAATACGCGCTGCCGGAACCGGTCGCCGAAGCGTTCGAGCGTCCGTTCGATACGCTCGATATTGGCCAGGTCGGTACCGATGCCGAGGATCATTTCGGGGCGGGCGCGAACGGCGCGCGAAGGCCGGTCATTCCACCGCTCCGAAGGCTTCCCTTCGCGCTTCGTCCATCAGCCGGCGCATCTCGGCGATCGATGCCGACAGTCCGACGAAAATCGCCTCGCCGATCAGGAAATGCCCAATGTTCAGCTCGCGCACCTGCGGAAATGCCGCCACCGGCTTCACCGTGTCGTACGTGAGACCATGCCCCGCATGCACTTCCAGACCGAGGGCGTGGCCCAGCGCGGCCATGTCCCGCAGGCGTTCCAACTCTACGTCCCGATCAGCCAGCCGCCCTTCCGCATGGGCATCGCAATAGGCGCCGGTATGCAGTTCGATGACCGGCGCGCCGATGCGGTGCGCGGCCTCGATCTGGCGCTCCTCCGCCGCGATGAAGAGCGACACCCGGCACCCGGCGTCGCGCAGCGGCGTGATAAAATGCGCCAGCCTGTTTTCCTCGCGCGCCACGTCGAGGCCGCCTTCGGTGGTCCGCTCCTCGCGCTTTTCGGGGACAACGCACACCGCGTGCGGCCGGTGGCGCAGCGCGATCGCCTGCATCTCGTCCGTCGCCGCCATTTCCAGGTTCAGCGGAAGGCCGATGCCCTCCATGATCGCATCGATATCGGCGTCCGTCATGTGGCGGCGGTCCTCGCGCAAATGCGCGGTGATGCCGTCCACGCCGGCAGCCTCGGCGATACTGGCAGCGCGCAACGGGTCGGGATAGGCGCCGCCGCGGGCGTTTCTCACGGTGGCCACGTGATCGATGTTCAGGCCCAGGCGGAGCGGGCCGGGCGGGTTTTCGGTTTCGCTCATCGTTTTGCCTCCCCTTCGGACCACGGTCACGGCCGCGCCGAACCGGCCCTGACCCGCTGCGCCTCGCGCGTCTTCTTGGCGGCGATCCTCTGCTTTGCCCGGGCGAGAAGCCTGCCTTTGCGACGGGTCTGATAGGCGGCGATCAACGGTCTTGCAAGAAAATACGCCGCGACCGAAACGACCAGCCCGGGAAATATCCCGCCAACCAGGTACGGCAGAAAAATGTTGTTGAAGAACTCGGACAGGTTTTCCGACATTCCCGGCCCGTAGCCGAACCACCCCTTGATGGTCTGCCAAAGACCGGTCCAGGCGTGGTGCATCCCTTCCGGCGGCATCCCTTCCATGGAACGAAGATGCCCCACGCCGAGCAACCGCCGCCCGAAATTGACCGATGCCGCGGCGATCACCGGGATGGTTATCGGGTTTCCGAAAAAGGTCCCGAGCAGGGCAGCGGCGATGTTGCCGCGAAACACGAATGCGCAGGCCGCGGCGAAGACGAAGTGAAATCCGAACAACGGGGTGAACGAGGCAAACACGCCGCACGCGAAACCTATGGCGATCTTGTGCGGTGTATCGGGCAGGCGCCGGATGCGGTGGCCAATGTATTCGATGGCGCGCCGCCACCCCTTGCGCGGGTAGAAGAACTCCTGGACCCTCTGCAGTATCGGGAGGCTATCGCGTCTCTTGAATACCATCTGCTTCGTTTACTCTTGCCGCCTCTCCCCGGGTCTGGCCGAGCAGAGCGGACACATCAGGCCCCGGCTGCCTCGCTTCCCGAATCGCCGCTGCGGAACCGGCTCACTTCCGTCACATCCGAATCCGCCTCCAGCGCCGTCTGAACGTTTATCAGATGTTCCACGTCGCGGACATTCACATCGATGATCATCCGGTAGAAATCCGGTTTCCGGTCGGTGAACACCAGATCGGTGATATTGGCGTTGTGCTCGCCGATCAACGTGCAAATCCGGCCCAGCACGCCGGCATCGTTGCTGATCGTGATATCCATGCTGACGGTATGCACCGGCGGGTAGCGGCCGCTGTTCCATCGCAGGTCGACCCAGCGGTCGCTCTGCTCCTCGAACTCGCCGAGCACCGGGCAGTCGATGGCGTGCACCAGCACTCCCTTGCCGCGGTAGGCGATACCGACGATGCGCTCGCCGGGCACCGGCTGGCAGCAGGCGGCGCGGGTGAAGCGCTGCTCCGGCGACAGGCCGATCACCGCGTGCGACGGTTCGATCAGCTCTTCCTCGACGGTACCCAGCTCGGGGTACAGCACTTCGACCACGTTGCGTGCCGACAGTTCGGCCGACCCCAGCCGCGCCAGCAGTTCGTCCTTGCTCTC
>JBHHXR010000070.1:0-14310 GCA_046757205.1 Paracoccaceae bacterium | reverse complement strand
AATCCCGCCGATGCCGCGATATTCCTCGGTGTGCTGGGCATCCTGATTTACGCCGGACGGCCGCAACCAAACGCGTGACCTCGGCGCGGAATCGGATTACATCAGGGATCGTCGTTTTACTCCGGAGCCGCAGATGAGCCGCCTTGTTCCCGTTTTCGCCTGCCTGTTGTGCGCCGGGCTGCTGCTGACGGCGTGCAGCGAAAACAAGAAGTCCGGGCTGGTCTCGAAGCTGCTCGGCACTTCGAAACGCGGTCCAGACGAGTTTCTGGTCCTGCCGCAGAAGCCGCTGGAAATGCCGGCGGATTTCGCGAAACTGCCCGAACCCGTTCCCGGCGCCGGTAACCGGGTCGATCTCCATCCGCTCGAAGACGCCCAGATCGCGCTGGCCGGACGGCCCGTCGCGACGACGGGGATATCGCGCAGCGACCAGGCGTTGCTGGCCGCAACGGGCGCTCTGTCCGTGCCCGCCAACATCCGCGAAATCCTCGCGCGCGAAGACGCGCAGCTGCGCGCCGACAAGCCGGGCCAGTTTCTGGAGCGCCTGTTTTCCCAGGACGACGAGATGCTGACCTACGAGAGCATGATGCTCGACCCGTTGGCGGAACTGGCCCGGTTGCGCGCGCGCGGCGTGACAACGCCGGCGGCGCCGCCGCCCGGACCGCCCTGACGCGAAGTCACGGATTTGTGGCCGCCATTGCTCCGGCGGCTGGAAGCGAATAGTCCTCGAACAACAAGCAGTTTGGCAGGAGACCATTCCCTTGAGATTCCTGATTGCCGGTCTTTTCTTGTCATTTGCGTCGGTTGGCGCGGCAGCGGCGGCGACCGGCGTGTCGTCCTTCCGGCTGGCCAACGGCATGGAGGTGGTGGTTATCGAGGATCATCGCGCACCGGTCGTGACGCACATGGTCTGGTACCGCGTCGGCGCCGCCGACGAGCCGCCGGGCCGGTCGGGCATCGCGCATTTCCTCGAACACCTGATGTTCAAGGGCACGCCCACCTATCCCGACGCTTCGTTTTCCAGGATCGTAGCGGAAAACGGCGGGCGCGACAACGCGTTCACCACCCAGGACTACACCGCGTACTTCCAGCGCATCGCCGCCGGCCGGCTGCCGCTGGTCATGCGGATGGAGGCCGACCGGATGCGCAATCTGGTGCTGACGGACGAGGTTGTGCTGCCCGAACGGGACGTGATTCTTGAAGAGCGCAACAGCCGCGTCGATACCGATCCCGGTTCGCTGTTTTCCGAGCAGCGCGACGCGGCGCTGTATCTCAACTCGCCCTACGGCATCCCGGTGATCGGCTGGCGTCACGAGATCGAGCAGCTAACGCGCCGGCACGCCCTGGAATTCTACGCCCGCTATTATGCGCCCAACAACGCCATCCTGATCGTCGCGGGCGATGTGGCGCCGGACCGGGTCCGCGAACTGGCCGAGACCCATTACGGGCCGGTGGAACCGACGCCGGGCCTGCCGCCGCGCATCCGCCCGCAGGAGCCGCCGCAACTGGCGGCGCGGCGGCTGCAACTCCGCGACCCGAAGGTCCGCCAGCCCTACGTTGTGCGCGCCTATCTGGCGCCCGAGCGCAACAGCGGCGACCAGAAGAAGGCCGCCGCCCTGCGCGTTCTGGCCGAGCTTCTCGGCGGCCGCGGCGTGACCTCCGAACTTGGCTCGGAGCTGCAGCTCGGCAGGAAGCTCGCGGTTTCGACCGGCGCCTTTTATGACGGCCTGAGCGTCGATCGGCGCAGCTTCGGCGTCTATGTCGTGCCGTCGCGCGACACCGGTCTCGCCGAGGCCGAGGAGGCGATGGACGAGGTTCTGGCCCGTTTCATCCGCGAGGGGCCGGACCAGGCGCATCTGGAACGGGTCAAGAAGCAGATCCGCGCCGACCAGATATTCGCTCTCGACAACCAGGAATCGCGGTCCCGGAAATACGGCGGCGCACTGGCCGTCGGCCTGACCGTCGCCGATATCGACGCATGGCCGGATGTCCTGCAATCGGTCACCGCCGAGGAGGTGCGCCGCGCGGCCGAGGAAGTTCTGGTTCCGGAGCATTCGGTTACCGGATGGCTGATGGGCGCATCGGCGGGAGTGTCGCAATGATCCGCCGGTGCCTCATCACATTATTCGCCATCGCGGCACTGTCCGGTTTCGCGCGCGCGGAAATCGCCATTCAGGAAGTAACCTCGCCCGGCGGTATCACCGCCTGGCTGGTCGAGGAAAGATCGATACCCATCGTGGCGATGGAAATCGACTTCCAGGGCGGCACCAGCCTCGACCGCCCCGGCAAGGAAGGCGCCGTCAACCTGATGACCGGGCTGCTGGAAGAAGGCACGGACGACATGGACGCCGCCGCTTTTCAGCGCGCCACGGAAGAGCTGGCGACACGTTTTTCCTTCGATGCCGGGCGCGATTCGGTCAACGTGACGCTACAGAGCCTCAGCGAGAACATCGACGCCTCGGTCGAACTGCTGCGCCGGGCGCTGACCGCGCCGGCCTTCAACGCGACGGCGGTCGAGCGCGTGCGCGGACAGGTGATATCGTCGCTGCGGTCGGACGCGACGGACCCCAACGTCATTGCGCGCCGCACCTTCTACGAACTGGCGTTTCCCGGGCATCCCTACGGAAGGCCGCCCGACGGTACGCTGGAAACCGTGACGGCGCTGACGGCCGATGATCTGCGCGCGGCCCATCGCGATGCGCTGACCCGCGGGCGCGCCTTCATCGGCGTCGTCGGTGACATCAGCGCCGCCGAGCTGGCGCCGCTGCTCGACCGGCTGCTTGGCGATCTTCCCGCCGAAGGCCCGCCGCTGCCGCCGCGCACGGAAATCGCCGTCGGCGGTGGCGTGACCGTCGTCGACTTCGACACGCCGCAGTCGGTCGCCATGTTCGGCGAGGCCGGGCTGGAGCGCAAGGATCCGGACTTCTTCGCGGCCTACGTGATGAACCATATCCTCGGCGGCGGCGGGTTTTCCTCGCGTCTGACCGAAGAGGTGCGGGAGAAACGCGGCCTGACCTACGGCGTGGCGTCATATCTGGTGCCGTTCGACCACGCCGCGCTCTATCTCGGCAGCGTCGCGTCGGCCAACGACCGGATCGCGCAGGCCATCGACCTGATCCGCAAGGAATGGCGCCGCATGGCCGAGGGCGGGGTGACGGAAGAGGAACTCGACGCCGCCAAGCGCAACCTCACCGGCTCCTATCCGCTGCGCTTCACCTCGAACGCCGCCATCGCCGGACAACTGGTCGGCATGCAGATCGACGATCTCGGTATCGACTACATGATCCACCGCAACGACCGCATCAACGCGATAACCCGCGAAGACATCGCACGGGTCGCCAAGCGGTTGCTGATGCCGGAGAACCTGCGGGTAGTGGTGGTCGGCAGGCCGGTGGGGCTGGAAAGCACGGATTGAGGCAGAATAGGGAAAGAACCGCCCCGGACCCGCTCCGGGGCCGCGTGCACCCGGGAGGCCCCGGAGCGATTCCGGGGCGGTGCGGGAAAAACGTCACCGGCCGCGCTACAGCACGAACCGCGCCTCGAACCGCTCCAGCAGGCCGCGCAGGCGGGCGTCGAGCCGGGCGCGGACCTCGCGGTCGATGGTCTCCGGCACGCCGCCATAAAACGCCCCGGCGACGGCGCCGGCCATGCAGGCGATGGTGTCGCTGTCACCGCCGATGGATATGGCGCCGCGGATGGTGTCCTCGAAATCGGTTCCCTCGCGGAACGCCACAAGCGCCTGCGGCACCGAGCCCTGGCAGCTTGCGTCGAACCGGTAGGCGGGGCGGATTTCGTCGAGCGTGAAACCGAGATCGTAGCCGAAGTTTTCGGCCACGGTGGCAAGTATGTCGCCCTTGCCCTCGCCCTTGCGCGCGAGAAACACCGCGAGCGCAACCGCCTGCGCCCCCTTGATGCCCTCGGGATGATCGTGGGTGACGGCGGCGCTGGCGCGGGCGGCTTCCAGAACCGCGGCCTCGTCGTCGAAAACCCAGGCCGCGGCGCTGACCCGCATCGCCGAGCCGTTGCCGTAACTGCAATAGGGGCCCATGCCCGGCGTGCGCGCCCAGTTGCGGAACCACTGCCCGTAACCGGCGCGCGGGTAGAGCGCGTGATAGAGGCGGAAGGTGCCGGCGGTGTCCGCGCCTTCCATCAGCGCCTCGGCGAGCGCCAGCGTCAGCACCGTGTCGTCGGTGAACCGCGAGCCCGGGCTGAACAGCGGGAAGTCCTTCGACCTCACGTTGCGATGCTCGAATACCGAGCCGATCACATCACCGGCGATTGCGCCGATCAATTCCCCTCTCCTTCCATAGCCGGGATCCACCCATGACCCATAGCGTGTCACAGCCCCCGGGTCACGGGGCGAACGCCGGGATTCATCAACGAATACGGTGCCGCCGGGGGATTTCCACCCTTCCAGAATCGCCGCGCCTCATGCTATCCCTTGTAGCATGAACGCCCCGCACCCCAAGATAGCGCCCGCGCAGCGCCCGATCCGGCTGCTCGACGAGGCCGCCGCCAATCGTATCGCGGCTGGTGAGGTGGTGGGGCGGCCGGCCTCGGCGGTCAAGGAACTGGTGGAAAACGCGCTCGATGCCGGGGCGCGGCGCATCGACATCGCCTACGCCGACGGCGGCAAGACGCTGATCCGTGTCGCCGATGACGGCCACGGCATCCCGGCGACCGAGTTGCCGCTGGCGCTTTGCCGTCACGCCACGTCGAAGATCGACGGGGCGGATCTGGTGAACATCCGCTCCTTCGGGTTCCGCGGCGAGGCGCTGCCGTCGCTCGGCGCGGTGGGGCGGCTGGCGCTGGCCTCGCGGCAGGCGGGCGCGGCAGAGGCGGCGGAGATCCGCGTCGATGGCGGGCGGCTCGGCAAGCCGCGCCCGGTGGCGCTGGCGCGCGGCACCGTGGTGACGCTGGCCGATCTCTTTTACGCCACCCCGGCGCGGCTGAAATTCCTGCGCTCCGACGTCGCCGAGGCGCGCGCCATCGCCGATGTGGTGAAGCGGCTGGCGATGGCGTCGCCGGCGGTGGCGATAACGCTCCGCGACGTCACCGGCGGCGGCGAGGGGCGCGCGGTGTTCCGCGCCGAGGCGCAGTCGGGCGACATGTTCGACGCGCTGGCGGCCCGGCTGCGCGCTATCCTCGGCGCCGATTTTGCCGCCAACGCGCTGCGCATCGAGGCGGAGCGCGAGGGCATCGGGCTGACCGGATACGCCGCCCTGCCGACCTATTCGCGCGGCGCGGCGGTGGCGCAGTACCTGTTCGTCAACGGCCGCCCGGTGCGCGACAAGCTGGTCGCCGGCGCGCTGCGCGCCGCCTATGCGGATTTCCTCGGCCGCGACCGCCACCCGGCGGCGGCGCTGTTCCTGACCTGCCCGCCGGAGAGGGTCGACGTCAACGTGCACCCGGCCAAGGCCGAGGTGCGGTTCCGCGACCCCGGCATCGCGCGCGGCCTGATCGTCTCGGCGCTGCGCCACGCGCTGGCCGAAGCGGGACACCGCGCCTCCAGCACCGTCGCCGACGCCGCCCTCGGCGCATTCCGCCCCGCCACCGCCCCCGGAGCGCCGGTCTACGGGATGGACCGGCCCGGTGCGGCGGCGCGCAGCGCCAGCTATCTGGCCCAGGCGCCGCAGGGTTTCGCCGAATCCGGCGCCTGGGTGGCGGCGCGGGTGGAAGCCGTGGCCGAGAACGAGGAAGACACCGAGGCGGCGCTCGCCCTGCCGCTCGGCGTGGCGCGGGCGCAACTGCACGGCAACTACATCGTGGCGCAGACCGCCGACGGCATGGTGATCGTCGACCAGCACGCCGCCCACGAACGCCTGGTCTACGAGCGGCTGAAGGCGCAGCGGGCCGAGCGCGCGGTGCCCGCGCAGGCATTGCTGATCCCGGAAATCGTCGATCTGCCGGCCGGCGACGCCCAGCGCCTGCTCGACGCCGCCCCGGCGCTGGTGGAGATCGGCCTGAGCGTCGAGTCGTTCGGCGCCGGCGCGGTCTGCGTGCGCGAGACGCCGGCGATCCTCGGCGCCGTGGACGCGGCCGCATTGATACGTGACATTGCCGACGAATTGGCCGATCTTGGTGCCACGCAGACCGTGCAGGACCGGATCGAGGCGATTCTCAGCCGCATGGCCTGCCACGGTTCGGTACGTTCGGGCCGGCGCATGGGGGCCGACGAGATGAATGCGCTCTTGCGGCAGATGGAAGCAACTCCGCATTCCGGCCAGTGCAACCATGGCCGTCCAACCTATGTGGAGTTGAAACTCGGCGACATCGAAAGGCTGTTCGGACGAAGATGATCGAATTCGCGGGAATAACGTTTCAATTGACCGATCCCCTCGTCATCTCTGCCGTGGTTCTGCTGTTCTGCGTATTTATGGTATTCTTTCTGGTGCTGCGGGCGGCCGGGCGCGCCGCCAGGGCAGCCGAGGCGCAAACCCGGCAGATGGCCCATCTCGGCGAATCGGTACGCGACCTGACAAATGGCCAGCACCAGCTCTATGGCGGGCTGAAAACCGTCTCGGAGGCGCAGGCCAGCGCCCAGACGCGGCTCTTGCAGACCGTGGAGAAGCGCCTCGCGGAAGTGCAGCAGGGCATGTCCGAGACCCTGCACGGCTCGACGGTGAAGACCACCCGCTCGCTGACCGAGCTGCAGGAGCGGCTGGCTACCATCGACAAGGCGCAATCGAATATCGAGAAACTGTCCGGCGATGTTCTTTCCCTGCAGGACATTCTCTCGAACAAGCAGACCCGCGGCGCGTTCGGGGAAATCCAGCTCAACGACATCGTTTCCAAGGCCCTGCCCGCGGACGCCTTCGATTTCCAGGTGACGCTGTCGAACGGCAAGCGCGCCGACTGCCTGGTGCATCTTCCGAACCCGCCCGGCCCGATCGTGATCGACAGCAAGTTTCCGCTGGAGGCGTACGAGAGACTGCGAAACGCGCACGACGAGGCGACGTTGCAGACCGCCTTTCGCGAATTGCGCAACTCGGTGCGCGCGCACATCCGCGCGATCGCTGAACGCTATATCATCGAGGGCGAAACCGCCGACGGCGCCCTGATGTTCCTGCCCTCCGAGGCTGTCTATGCCGAACTGCACGCCAATTTCGGCGATGTCGTGCGCGAGGGATTCGCGGCGCGGGTGTGGATCGTCTCGCCGACCACCTGCATGGCGACGCTGAACACCATGCGTGCGGTGCTAAAGGACGCCCGCATGCGCGAACAGGCCGGTGCCATCCGCCGCGAACTGGGCCTTCTGCACAAGGACGTGGAACGCCTGGGCGACCGCGTCGGCAACCTCGACAGGCACTTCACTCAGGCCAGGAATGACATCGAGGAGATCAAGATCTCGGCCACCAAGGCCGGCGGCCGCGCCAGACGCCTCGACAGTTTCGAGTTCGAGGGGCCGGAGGAAGTCGGCGCGCCGGAAACCGTCACGCCGCTGAAGCTGAAACCGTGACCGACGGCCGCCGTGGCGCGACGTTAACGCTCAGCTGAACCCTCGAAGCCCGAGCAACAACCGTGCGGCAGCTCTGTCCGGTTCAGCAGGAAGAGACATGGATACCCAGCAAGAGCGCGCGGAACTGAAGCGGAAGATGCCCAAGACGCGTTTGCGCGGACGGCATCTGGACGAGTGCAAGCTCCTGGTGGACCGCTACGAGCTTCTGTCCCGTCTCCCGAAGAATGGTGTCTGCGCCGAAATCGGCGCGGCCTTCGGCGATTATACCGGCGAGATACTGGCACGCGCCGAACCCGCCAGACTGCATCTGATCGACGCCTGGGAAAGCGAGCGCTACCGCGAAGGGTTGTCCAGGATCGAGGATCGTTTCGCCGAACAGATTTCGGCGGGGCAAGTACTGATAAACCGGGGTCTTTCGACGGAATGCCTCGCCGGTTTCGACGACGCCTATTTCGACTGGGTCTACATCGACACAAGCCACGCCTACAAGACGACTTGGGAAGAGCTGTGTCTGTGCGACGCCAAGGTCAAGCCCGGCGGGAGGATTCTCGGCCACGATTTCTGCACCGGAAACGTTGTCAAGCCGGTGCCCTATGGCGTGATCGAAGCCTGCCACCGCTTTTGCGCGGAACGTGACTGGGGCTATGAGTACCTGACCCTGGAATACCACGGCCACTTTTCCTACTGCCTGAAGCGGATCGCCTGAGCCGCGCACTTGCTGCTTCGGGTTGGCCGACAGCTTCCGTCGGATGCATGCGATGTCGCGAGGGAAGACGCCGCGCTCCAGCTTTGACCGGCACGCGGGCGAGGATCGGAATTCCGCAGGTCAGCGCAAGCGGTTTATCTGCTCGGCATCCACGACGACGGCGATGTCCCAGAACCGCTTGAGTTCCTCCTCGCAGGCGGCCCGCTGGCTTGCGTCGGCGCCGGCAACGCGTTCCACGCGGAACCCGAACCGCTCGAATCCGCTTTCCGGGCAGGTCGAAAAAATCACCGGCATCACGCCGCGTTCGCAGGCCATGGCGATCAGCCGCGCGGCTATCTCCACGCGGCCTTTCAGATCCCCGTTCACCCGGACCCCGATGGCTACGCGGTCGGATTCCGCGGTTGCCCAAACCGACTGCGCCGGCGGTATCCAGTGTTCGCCCAGTTCCCTTCGCACGCAGCCGCCCGGATCGGGCGCGGCGCCGCTTTCGGCGGCAATCGGGTCATCCAGATCCACCGGTTGCTGCGTCGTCAGCCTGGCGGCCATTTCGGCCCAGACGTCACTTGCCATCGCCGCACACTCCCTCGATCAGCCGGGCCGCCGCCGCCGTTCCGGTCTCGGGCAGCGCCACCGCCGCCAGGTTCTTCCGCATGTCCAGAGCCTTCCCGTCATCCAGAAATGCAGCCACTTCGCGATCAAGCATCAGCAGTTCGCGGGAAAGGACGGTGACGGCGAGCCCACGTTCCGAGGCGGCGCGTGCGCGGCGTTCCTGATCGTCCATGTAGCCAGCCATCTGCGGAACGAAAATGGCCGGAATCCGGTGATAGAGAATTTCGTGGAAGGAATTGTACCCGACCGCCGAAACCACCAGATCGGAGGCCTGGCACAATTCCAGCGCTTTCCGGGTTCTGACGATACGCGTGTTGGTCCAGCCGTAGAGATCGGCGGCGATTCCGGCATTCGGCCATACAACAACGAGGTGCAGGCAGTCAGGTCGCGCATCGAACCGCGCGCAGAGAGTTCGGATCTGAACCGAGCGGTCGGCTGCCGTACCACCGCCCAGCATGGTGACGACAAGCTTTTCGAAATCGTGGCCGAACCGGACCTTCAGTTGTTCTCGCAACTCCGAAATCGCCCCTGGCGACAACGCAGCTTCCTGCACGACCGGGCCGACATTGCGGACGTGGCGGCCAAAGGAATAGTCCCTGTTCAACTCGTCAAAGGCCTCGTCCGGGACGATGACCAGGCCGAAAGCTCTCTCGCGCTCCAGCGCCATTTGGTTGGCCTGCCCCGGCTGCCACAGCCCGCGCCGGATCCAGACCGCCGCGAGGCGGCGTTCCAGAGCGGTCCTGTAAATGGAATCGAACACGTATCCACCGTCAAATATCAGCTTGTCGCCCGGGCGCAGGATTTGTCCCAGGCGAAGATAGTTGAGCAGATCGTTCGCATAGGGCTCGCAATGCCGATCGCTCTTCTGCACCAGCGGCAGGCAGTCAAACCCTTTCGACTGCAACATCCCGACACAACTGGGAAAGGCGGCGAAGCACGCGTCCGCGGGCTTTCGCATGGCAGCCGCGATCAGCGAGCAGCGCTGGGCATGGCCGAGACCGACGCCGTTGGTCGGGACGAACACGGTGCGCGGTTTTCGCGTCCGCTTGGCGCCGCCGGGCCGCCTGCCGGCGGGCGCCAGCGACAGGGCTTTCTCCAGCGTCTCGAAGGAATTGTCGCCAAGCCACGGATCGGCGGCGGCCTCCCGGCCGATCATCTCCTTGTTGGTCGGGATAACCGTCTGAAGAAACGGTGCGAGGCTTGCCAGATCGTTCGGCCCGCGTACCGCCGGGGCACCGCTCGCCACGAGCGCGCCGCTGTCCGTGCAGTCGATGACGACGCCCGCCTTGCGCATGAGATCGAGGGTGAAAGCGGCCATTCGCTCTCCGGGCACGTTGGGGCCGAAGATCGCCGCCACGTCGGCGAGCGCGGCGTAGGTTTGCGGCGGCAGTTCGGAATATCCGAATGCCGAGATCGTCGTGTATTGCGATGTCCTGATCCGCTCCTTGCCGAATCCGGCGGTGATGACATCGCAGTCGAAGCCCGCCAGATTGCTCAGCATCGCGACGGACGGCAGTGTCGACGGATCCTCCAGCAAATCCTTGGGAATGACCAGAAAGAGCCGGAGCGGTCCGGCATCGCTCTTTCCCGCAGGCAGGCTGGAAGCAAACAGCGGCGCGACGGAGGTCTCGAGTATCGGCCGCGGCTGGATCGACGCGAGATCGACCATTTCGGGTTCGAAACCGAGCGCGAAGGCCAGCTTCGATTGCGCGCCTATCCTTGCCTGCGCGCTGGCGTACCGGCCGATAGCGGTGACCGGAATCCCCGGCGCCAAACGGTACCCGTGCAGGCTGGCGAGGAGGTCATCGGAGATCTCTTCGGCGCCGATGACCAGCACGCGCGATATCCTGGCGTCGCTGGTATCACCGAGAAAAGGAACGGCCTCGTAGCTCTGGGTCCGGATCATCTCGTCGGGCATCGTCGCCTCGCTGACGATAACCGGATGGCCGCGTTCCGAAAGCTGGCGCGCGAACTGAACCTTGGCCTCGAAACTGCGCGCGTCCCGCGCTCCGGCCTCTATCAGGATCATGTCCGGCATCCTTGCCATTCCTCCACGCGGGCACGGAAAAAATTCCCGAAAGCCTCCGCCGAGAATTCTCCGAGCTTCTTCTGCGCCTTTTCGACTTGCCTGCGGTAGCGGTCGGGGCGTTCGACAAGCCCGGCGATCACGCCGCCGACCTCGGCCGGCGTAGCGGCGATTACCGCGCCGCCAAAGGTCGACGCCGTTGCTTCGTCGGAAATCACCACCTTGCCGGCGGCGATGCCTTCCGCCAGAACCCGGCCGAAACTTTCCCGCCAGGCGGATGACGTGAAATACACCATGAAATCGATCGACTCGAAGAACTGGCCGGTTTCCATCCCGCGAAACGGCACCAGATGCCAGTGGGGATAGTCGCTCTGCAGGCCCATCAGGCAGTCCGCTCCCAACAGGACGTTGCTCTGCGCAGCGGGTGGAAGCAAAGCTCCAGGTCCTCCAGCCGCGGAAACTTTTCGAACCCGGGCCGGGACAGCCGGCCGCGGCGATCAAGCGGTGATGCCGTCGGCGATTGCATCTCGAAGTCGCAGATGTTGAACCAGTCCTCCGGCAGTATCTTCCAATCGGTGCTCTGCGCCGATTTGCCGAACCAGTTGCGGATGGTCGACCGGTTGTACGGCGAAATCGGTGCGATGTATCTTTCGAGGGCCAGCGTGGAATTCCCGATCAGGCCCAGACATGACGCAACGTCGAACGCTTCCGCGCCCGTGGGTCTGATGAGGTTCTCGTGGGTGACGACGAAAATCCGTCCGGCCAGAATACGGGTCGGCAGCTCATTCTGGAATTTCAGGAACGCGGGATTGTGCACGATCACCACGTCGGCGGTGATCTTCGGCGGGTCCCATTCGAGCGTCAGGCCGAGTTCCTGAAGGGCGGTTTCGAGTTGCGGCGCCACGGTTTCGCCGCGAAACATCCCCGAGGAAATGCCGAAGACGCGCGGCTTTACCAAGTCCGACACGACGCGCAGTTCCTGCGCCACCGCCGAGGACGTGCCGCCGGGGAATCTCGGGTCGATGACATAGGCGACGCTGGCGCCGCGCCCGCAGGCGGGCATGGAAACCGGTTGGCTCTTCATCGCGGTCAGCAAGATGTCGGTCCGGGCATGGCCCATTTAACCGGCCCGGTTTTCGAAAGCCAAGGGGCTTGACGCCGGAACAGGGGGCATCGTTTCGCGATGTCACCAGAAACCGGGCGCGCGCCTGGCCGCGCGCGCAAGACCGGTGGTTCCAGAACGTGCCGTGCCTGATCGGGTTCGGGCGCATGCCCGGGATATCCGTCCCGGGCGGCCGGGCGGAGCTCTGAATCTGGAAAGGCGACACGGGTTCTAGTAACTTTCACTGCCCCGCGTGGCAAAGTCCTGTCTGCCCCCCACGATTCCGGGGCCCACCGACAGGCACTTGATAAGTCCGCCCTCGATCCCCGAGTTGAAGTTCCGGAGTTCCTGCGCCAACGGATCGTCGCCCTCCAGAAGTTCGGGGTTTTCGTGCAGGTACTGCCACAGTCCGCCGCAATCCCGGCCGGTGATAAACCGCTCGATTTCCACCAACTGCGCAAGGGTGTACGCGGCACCGGCGCGGTCCACCCCGGCTACGACCATGAACGCGGTCAGAACCGCCAGGAGTCTCGGACTAGGCATGAAACCGTGCTCGCTTTGTCATGACACGCGGTACCTGATACCTCGTCGCCGATCAATACGCATAAACCGTCCTTTATCAAGCTACGCGCCGCATCGAACCGCGATGTGGCACCCGGCGCATTCCCACGCCGCATTTTCCGCGGTGCGGCTCCATCAGAAGAGGTCGCCGCTGCGAAGCCGCTTTACCAGACTGTCGCGCAGCGCCTGCACGCGCGGATCCTGCTTTGGCGGCCGGGGAGAAACCCTTGGCTTGGAGCCGCGGGCGATTCTGGACGACGGCACTTCCCCGGCCAGCCAGACCTCGACGGTCCCTTTCGGCGGCGACGGCGAAAAACTGGTGAAATCGCGCGCCACCCCGCCGATGGCGGCCGACAGCGTCCGCGCGATTTCCGCATCGCGGGCGTAATAATACCGGACATGGTTCCGGCCGATCCGGAAGCCCACGCGTTTCGGTTGGCGGATCGTGTAGCCCGAGGCGCGCAGCGACGTCGTCGCGGCATCGACGCGCCCCTGGTCCAGCCCCGGTGCGGCAAAAACGAAGATCCTGTAGGCGGATTTGTCGAGAGCGCCGGTCCCGGTGTCGGCCGGGGTCGCCGCCGGCACGGCGGCCTTGCCGACGGGCGCCGTCGGTTCAGGTACGAACAGCGTGTCGGTCTGCCCGGCCGGGACCTGAAGCAGGCTGGCCAGAACCGCCGGCGGCGCATAGCCGGACGGGAACGGCGGCAGCGTCACGGTTTCCGCGAAAACATTCCTGCCGGCGCCGGTGACCACGTCCGGAGATACCAGCGCCACCAATACCGGTTCCGCCCGCGCCACAGCCCCGGCGGAACGGTCGGCGGCAGCGCCAGCGGGAAACTCCAGAAGCAACCGGCGCGCCGCTGAAAAATCGACGCCGGTGAAATCCGACGGGGCCCGGCCCGCGCCACGGGACTTCGAACTTCCGGGCACGCGCGGAAGCATCGCAATCCTGTCCATGGCCCTTGGGAACGAGCCGAATTGCAGCCTCGTCCCCGTCCCGAACGGCTCCTGCCGGGGCAGCGAAACCTGCTGCTCAAGCTGTCGCCCGGGCCGGGTCCTGGCCATGACATCGCGGATTTGGACCGGACGACCACCACCGGATGCCGCGAACACGGCGGCCTGCGTCTCGCGATCGGTGATAAGCCCGAACCCGCTTTCGGCCCCGGCCGCATCGGGTGCGCGGCCGGGTATCGCCATCGCCTCCATTACCGAAGGCGCCGGACCGCGGTCAGGGCCGCCGGTCGAAACGGCGGTCGTTTCATCCGGCGCGGCGGCGAATTCCTTGTCGACCGAAAGCGCCACGAGCGAGTCTGGCAGGCGGGAAGGTACGGCGTCCGCAACCGACGGGTCCGCCATCGCAACCGGGAGGAATTTGTTGACATGCGTCATGGCGCCTGAACCGGCCCGGTCCGCCACATCGGCGCCTGCGTTGTCGGGCACGCGCGGCTGAGCGGCAAACACGCCTATCAATCCCGCCTTCCGCTGCGGGGTAAGTTCGCCAAGAGCCTTGTCGATGGCCAGCTGAAGCGACGACCAGGGCGATCGGGCCGGCAGCAGGTCGACGAATGGGCGGGTCGCCAGCCTGATCGGCATCGACCGGACCAGCGGCGCTTCCGGGTTCGCCGCCACGCTGGCCGTCTCAGCGGGCGTCGCGATGACGGGGGCGCGCGGCTGGCCGGCGAAGCTCGGCATCAGAAACGGAGCCCTCTTCAACGGCTGGCTGTTCGCCTCCACCATCGCCGTTTCGCGGCTACCCGGCGAAACCCGGCGGTCCGCGACCGTCTCCCGGACGCCGAGAAATTCCACCACCCTGTCCACCGCCAGTTCCGCGGCGGCGCCGAACCACCCCT